>DAIMCQ010000063.1:0-16354 GCA_036726285.1 Azonexus sp. | reverse complement strand
GTGCCAGCGCGGCGAACAGCCAGTCGCCGGTGCTCAACCGGTTGAGCACCGGCAGGCCCAGGCAGAGCACGGCGGCGGCCGCCAGTTGTTCGCGCCAGGCCGCCAAGGGGGGGCGCAGGGCGGCATGCAGCAAGGTCAGCAGCCAGAGCACGAAGAACAGCACGATTTCGCGCGTCGCCCGCTCGGCAACATCGAGCGGCAACAGGCGGTTGATCCAGAAAAAGCCGATGCAGGCGAGTAGCAGGCCGGCGATGGCGGCGACGTTGAGGGCTTCGATGATGCGGTAGACGCGCGGTGTTGCGCTGCCGAACTCGTTGCCCGATTTCTTGCGCCGTTTGACCATGAACAGGATGGCGCCGGTCGCCAGCATGGCGGCGCCAGCCATGCCGGAAAGAAAGTACAGCCACTTCATCGGCGTGCCGCCGAAGCGCACGAAATGCAGCGCATTCATCGTGCGCTGGGTGGCCAGCACCGTGCCGCCGCGTACCGTGTTCGGCTTCTCGATATCGAGGGTTTCGCCGGTGAGCGCATCGAACAATGCCGTGCCGCTGCTCCGCCCGACCAGGCTGTCGGCCTCGGCATCCGGGTCGAAGCGGCCGAAGATGCGCACCGCAGCGCTGCGGTCGCCGGCATGGTTGACCACGACGAAGCTGGCTTCGCGCTCGATGGCGGCCTCTCCGCGCAACATCAGCGGAGCCAGGTCGGGCATTGCAGCGTCGACAAACTGCAGCGGACGGGGCGCCGGTCCTTCGGTCAGCTTGGCGAAGAAGGCATCCTGGTCGCCGTCATAGCGCGCCAGGATGCCGGCCGGCATGTAGGTCGCCCAGAAAATGATCAGCCCGGTATAGGTGATCATGAACAGGAAGGGCAGGGTCAGTACGCCCAGTGCATTGTGGCCGTCCAACCAGGAGCGCTGGCCCTTGCCGGGGCGGAAGGTGAAGAAATCGGTGAAGATTTTTTTGTGCACGACGATGCCGGAAACCAGCGCGACCAGCATCGCCATCGTTGCCGCGCCGACGATCCAGATGCCCGCGGTACCGGCATGGAACTCGAAATGCATATGCACGAAATGGTGGCCGCCTTCGGTTTCACGCGTGCTGCCGGGCTGCATCTCGGTGCCGCTGAGCGGGTCGAGGCGACGTTGCACGAAGGGCTTGTCTTCGGCTTCGCGCCAGAAGACGCGCAGCGCCGGTTCGTCGTCGGGCAGGCCGATGCCCCAGAACTCGGCGCGCGGCATGTGCCGAACCAGGTAGTCCTGGGCCAGCGCCACGCTTTGGCTGCGGCTTTCAACGGTCGACCGGGGCGTTTCGCCGATTCTTCCTTTGTCGCGCATCCAGTGCGAGATCGGATCGTCGAAGACGCCCAGCGTACTGGTCAGGAAAATGGCGAACAGGATCCAGGTGAACCACAGGCCGCCCCAGGTGTGCAGCCAGGACATCGATTGGCGGAACGTCTGCTTCATGCCGCCGCTCCGGCCAGGTAAAGGGCGCCGGCGAGGGCGGCCAGGGCGCCGCCCGGCACGAGCAGGCCGAGCCAGGCGCGCGTTGCGCTGCGGGCGGCAAACACCCAGACGATGGCGGCGGTATAGATGGCAAAGCTGAACAAGGTCGCGCCGAGCACTGCCTCGGGCAGCGCTGCCGGCAGGACGAAACTCAGGAAAACGGTGCTGACCGAGGCCAGCAGGTAGCCGCCGAGCACGGCGGCGAGCACGCGGGATAAGAGCGCCAGGCGGTGACGGGGCGGGGCGAGCGGGGCGTTCATGGCAAATCTCGGCTGTGTGGGGTTGGGAGATGCCCGGAACAAGTCCCGGCAAATGGCCCCCTGTTTTGGGGGCTCTCAATAGACATGTCGTATGAGATGGAAAAAAGGTCGCTTTGGTTACACATCGTTACAAGAAAATTGGCCGGCGCGTTTTTCCGGGATCGGGAAAAAAGCGCGCCGCACCGCTTAGAAACGATAGGCGAGACTGAGCCGGACGCTGCGCGGCTCGCCGTAGTAAGCCGACGACGAACTGGTCTGGTAAGTCTTGTCGAACAGGTTGTAGGCGTTGAAGGTGGCGCTGACCTGGGGGGTGATTTCGTAGCGCGCCATCAGGTCGACCAAGCTATAGGCTTCCTGGGTGACGCGGGGCGAGCCGCTCATCCAGGCGAAATCGGACCAGGTCCTGTTCTGCCAGCGCACGCCGCCACCGACGGTCAGGCCGTTGCCGACCCAGGGCAGGCGATAGGTCGAGAACAGTTTGAGCGTGTTCTGCGGCACATTGGTATTGAGCAGATTGCCGTCGGCATCCTGCGAGAGGTTGCGGGCAAAGGCGGCCGAGGCTTGCCAGTTGCGGGCCAATTGGCCACCGACCTCGAATTCGACGCCACGTGTCTTGGTCCCCGCCGCCGCCCGGTATGCCTGCGAGCCGTCCGGCGCCAGGACGCCGGGAATCGAGACCGCCAGGTTGTCCTGCTCGATCTGGTAGAGCGCTGCCGCGAGGTTGAGCTTGCCGCCGAACAGTTCCGCCTTGCTGCCCAGTTCGTAGGCCTTGCCGAGCAGCGGATCGAGATAGTTGCCGCTGGCGTCCTTGCTGCTTTGTGGCTTGAAAATGTCGGTGTAACTGGCATAGACCGACCATTGCGACGACAGGTCGAAGACCAGGCCGGCATACGGAGTCACCTGGTTGGACCATTCACGCTTGACGTTCGTGGCGACACCCGTGGCGTAGCTGCGGTTATAGGTTTCGTCTTCCCAACTGGTCGTGCGCGCGCCGACAATGATCGACAGCGCATCGAAAGGCTTGAAGCGGGCCGTCGCGTAGGCACTCGTGGTCTTTTCCGTGTAGTCGAAATCGCCCTTGGCCGACATGTCGGGCCGGCTCGGTGTATTGCCGTTCCAGGTGTAGATGTTTGTGACGGGAAGGATGTACCAGAGATGGTGGGATTCGGCATCCTGCTTGGTACGCGATGCTGTGGCACCGACGACGAGATCGTGCTTGCGGTCGAACAAGGTGAATGGGCCGCTCGCATAAACGTCCAGACTGTGCTGGGTCGGTGGACCGCTCCAGCGCCCGGCATACAGCGAGACGCCTGCCCCGGTTGCCTTGTTCGGGTTGCCACCGGCTGCATAGCCGAGTTGTTCATCGAATTTGGTGCGGTCGTAGGAATAGGTGCCCTTGAGCTTCCAGTCATTGTCGAAACGGTGTTCCAGGGCCGCGAAGGCCGCCAGGTTTTCGCGCTCGGAACTGGCCCACGAGGCGGCGGCGGAGTCGGTGCGTCGCCAGTTGGTGCGCGTGCCATCGCTGTTGAACAGCGGCAGCCCGCCGCGCGTGTGACCCGTCGCCCGGTGCTGTTGCCAGGTCAGGCCGGCAGTCAGCAGGGTGTTTGGCGCCAGGTCCGCCTCGATGATGCCGGAGGCGATTTTCTTGGTCTCGTTCAAACGATCGATATAGGAATCGTTTTCCTGCCAGGCAATGACGCCGCGCCCGCGCAGCGTGCCGGCCTGGTTGAGTGCCGAGGAGACGTCGGCTTCGAGACGGTAGCGATCCCAGGAACCGGTTTCGGCTTTGACGTAGCCCTGGAATTCGGCCGTTGGCTTTTTGCGGATCAGGTTGATGGTGGCGCTTGGCGTCCCGATGCCGTTCATCAGCCCGGTGGCGCCGCGCACGACTTCGACCCGGTCGTAGAGCACCATGTCGTTGCTCTGGAAAATGTCGGCATAGTTGCTGTTCAGGTGGCCGATGCCGTCTATCTGGTAGTTTTCCACGGTGAAACCGCGCGAATAGATCGGCGTCGAATCGGAACCCTGGTTGCCCGACTGGCTCATGGTCAGGCCGGCGACCTGCTGGATGATCTCGGGCAATTGCGTCAGCCCCTGGTCTTCCATGCGCTGGCGGGTGATGACGCTGACCGATTGCGGCGTCTCGCGGATCGACATGGGCAGCCGGGTGGCGGTCTGCATGCTGCCGGTGGTGTAGGAGCCGCTGCCTTCCGTGGTGGCCCGGTCGGATTGGGCGGTGACGGTGAGCGGCGTCAGCATCGCGCCTTCGTCGCTGGCGCCGGCCGGGCGGATGGTCCAGCCCGAGGTGCTGGGGACGGCAACCAGGCCGCTGCCGGTGAGCAGGCGCTGCAGCGCCTCGCGCAAGCTCATCGTCCCTTGCAAGGCCGGCGCATTGCGATTTCCGACCAGTGCGGCATCGGCCGAGATGGCGACGCCGGACTGGCGCGCCAAGGCGTTCAAGGCCTGGCCGAGCGGCTGGGCGGGCAGGGAGAGGGATTGCGGGGCGACCGGAGCGGTCGTCTGACTATGGGCTGCCGGCGATACAGCCAGCGTACCCAGCGCGGCAGCGCAGGCGAGCGGCAGTAGGCGTCGGCGAAAGGGCCGGTGCGTCGAGGGCGAAACAGAAAGCATGGCGAAGGTCCTGTTGAGTGGTTTTCCTCGTGAAGACGTTCGCGGCGGCAATTACCGGACAATTATTTTTCGTCGCGCATTGCAGCCGACCGCTGGCGGATCAGGAAATGCCCGTTTCCTTGCGCCACGACCTCGACCGGATGGGTACGCGGCAGCGCTTCCAGGAAGGCAAGGGGGTTGTCGATCGGGAAACTGCCGGTCAGCCGCATGTTGGCCAATGCGGCCCGGTTTGCCATCGCCAGCGGCGTAGCCAGGTAGTCGTTCCAGCGTTCGATCGCCTGGTCGAGGGAGAGACCGTCGAAAACCAGCCAGCCCTGGCGCCAGGCGCCGATATCGTCCGGCGCGACGCGGCTGTGGCGGAGTTCGCCGGTGGTCGGGACGAATAGCGCATCGCCGGCCCCGAGTTCGGCATCCGGCAGGGCATCCGACGCTTGTCCGGCGCGCCAGACGGCGACCCGACCGTGTGCCACCGCGACGCGCAAGCCGTCGTCGAATATGCGGACGGAGAAGGCCGTGCCCAGTACGCGCACGCGCCCATGGCGGGTTTCGATTTCGAACGGCCGTTGCGGGTCGGGCGCCACGTCGAAACGAACTTCGCCGGCAATCAGGTCGGCCAGTCGCCGGTCGCGGTGATAGGCAATTGCCACCTCGGTGTGCGGCGCCAGATCGAGGCGGCTGCCGTCCGGTAGTGTGTGCGTTTCGATCCGGGCCTGGCCGGTGCTGGCGCGCAGGGTGAAGGACGGCGCCAGCCAGAGGTGTCCGCTGAGCAGGGCCAGGCCGCCGAAGCCGAGCAGGGCGGTCAGCCGGCGCCGGGTTTGCCGCTTGCGCTCGCTCGGCGAGGCGGGCAAGGCGAATTCGTCGCGCAGCATCCGGGCATCGGTTCGTTGCCAGGCTTCCAAAGCCGCCTGGCAAGCACTTTCGTGGGCCGGATCGCGCTGGCGCCAGGCGGCCAGTTCCCGCGCCGCAGCGGCGGCGGCATCGGGCGTCGCGCCGTGTTGCCGGACGACGAGTAACAGGGCCTGTTCGAACAGGCGTTGGCGGGAGTGTTCGCTGGCCGCCATCTCAGGCTCCGCGTTCGAGCAGGGTGCAGATTGCCCGGACAATGTGTTTTTCAATGGAAACCACCGTCGTTTCGAGGTGAACCGCTGCTTCGGCATGGGTAAAACCGTAGATGCGGACCAGGATGAAGGCTTCGCGCCGCTTGCGCGGCATGGCGCCGAGACGGTTGGCCAGTTGCCGCAAGCCCTGCCGGGCGATGACCGTGCGCTCAAGACAAGGCGTTTCATTCGGGCTGATCAGCGTCAGCGTATCGAGCATGCGTCCTTCGGCCTGGCGCGTCCGCGCTGCGTCAATCGCAATATTCTTGCCGGTCCGGAAAAGCAGGGCGCGCATGTCGAGAATCGCCGCCTGGCTTTCCTGAGCCAGCACGCGGGCATAGCTTTCCTGCACCACATCATGCGCCGCATCGCGGTCGCGCAAGCTGCGGGAGAAAAAATTGACCAGTTCGGAATAAAAATGCGTGGACATGAAGATCGCGTTGCAAACCAGACGAAAATGAGAATGGTTCTTATTGTCGCGAAATTCGCAGCCCTTGTCGAATGGAAGCCGGCAAAACCCGCCCGGTCGACCAAAAACGGCGCCCGTTGCGGGGCGCCGTTGGCGGTGGTGGAAGCTGGCCGATCAGAACTTGTACTTCAGCGTCAGCATGGCGTTGCGCCCTTCGCCCCAGGTGTAGGTGCTGTACCAGCTGAAGATGGTGTAGTACTTCTTGTCGAACAGGTTGTTCACGTTGAGGTTGACCGACAGGTTCTTGTCGATCTGGTAGCTCGCCATGGCATCGAACAGCCAGTAGCTGTCGACGGTGTGTTTGCCTGTGCCCTGCGTTGAATGCCAGACATCGCCCCAGGTCTTGTCCTGCCAGCGGGCGCCGCCGCCGACGCTCAGGCCGGGGACGAAGCCCGGTTTGTAAGTGGAGTTCAGGCTGAACTGGTTTTCCGGGGTCAGGGTTGCGACCTTATTGCCTTGCTGGCGGGAAATCTTGTGGTTGAAGCCGGCGTGGATCTGCCATTGCGGCGTCAACTGACCGGAAACCTCGGCTTCGAAGCCCTTGGTGCGGACGCCGTCGATCGCCTCGTAAGCGGTGCCGCCGCTCGGCGTCAAACCGCCGGTGGCATTGGCGTAGTTGTCCTGGTCGAGACGGAAATAGGCGGCGCTGGCGTTCAGGCGACCGTTGAAGAAGCTAGCCTTGATACCGGTTTCGTAGTTGAGGCCGGCCAGCGGATCGAGCGTTTTGCCATGCACATCCTGGGCGTTCTGCGGCAGGTAAATACTGGTGTAGCTGCCGTAGACCGAATATTGGTCATTGAGGTCGTAGACCGCGCCGAGGTAGGGCACGACGACGCCGGATTTCTTCAGTGTCGGATTTTCGTAATTCAGCACACGGCTACCGGCGATCAGCTTGAGATCGTCGCGCAGGTTGAAGCGCGCCGTTGCATAGAGCCCCTGCTCGCGGGTGACTTCACGGTTGGCGAATTTGTTGCCGGCGGGCAGCTTGTCCCAGTCGGGTTCGGGAAGATTGCCGTTCCAGGCGTAGTAGTCGGTGATGGTGGTGCCGCTGGTCCAGTAGCCGCGATTGGTCCAGGTGCGTTCCGAGACGCTGCCGCCGACGACCAGTTCGTGCTTGCGACCGAGCAGTTCGAACGGCCCGCTGGCATAGACGTCGAAGGCATCGGCCACCGTCTTGCCGACGTACTTGCCTTCCCAGGTCGATACGCCGCTGCCCGTGGCCGGATTGGGTTCGGTCCCCCCCGCCGCCCCACCGAGCGGTGCGTTGTAGCCGTTGATCTGGTGGTTGAACTGGGCCTTGACCAGCCAGTCGTTGGCGAAGGTATGTTCGAGCGTGGCGAAGGCGGTGCGCGTGTATTGCTTCCAACTGCTCCAACTGGTGCCGTTATTGAAGGAGCGCGGCATATTGTTGAAGGCGCCGTTGCTGTTGTAGATCGGGATGCCGCCCCAGGTCGAACGGGTCGGGGTGTTGTCCTGGTAATCGGCGCCGACGGTGAGCAGGGTCGATGGACTGAGGTCGGCTTCGAGGATGCCGTAGAGGGTCGATGTCTTGCGTTCGTAGCCATCCATCTGGGAGTGCTTGTCCTGATAGGCGGCAACGGCACGACCGCGCAGGCTGCCGGCGGCATTCAACGCGCCACTTAAATCGAGTTGGGTCCGGTAGGTGTCCCTGGTGCCGGCACCCAGGCTCGCTTCGCCCTGGAAATTCCGGGTCGGTTTCTTGCGGATCAGGTTGATGGTGGCGCCTGGATCGCCCGTGCCGGTGAGCAGCCCGGTGGCGCCTTTGAGCACTTCGACGCGGTCGTAAATGGCCATGTCGCTCAGCGTGTTGCCGGCTGAGTAGGAGGAATCACGACGCATCGGAATGCCGTCGTACTGGAAGTTCTGGATGGCGAAGCCGCGTGCGTAATACTCGGTACGCTCGCTGTCGTAAGTGACGATGCTGACGCCCGGGGTATGGCTCATCACGGCATCGATCGAAGTCAGGTTGAAATCGTTCATCTCCTGGCGGGTGACGACGCTGATCGACTGCGGCGTTTCGCGCGGCGTCAGCACCAGCCGGGTGGCGGTGGCGATCGTGCCCGGCGTGTAGCTGCCCGAACCCTCGGTAATTTCGCCCAGTTGATTGGCGGTGACGCGGACGCTGGCGAGGGTCGTCTCGGCGCTGCCGGCGGTGTCGGCTTCCGCTTTGGCTGCGGCGCGCAGCACGTAATTGCCCGCGCCGCGATGAACTGCTTCCAGGCCGCTGCCGGCCAGCAGGCGGGCGAGGCCGGCGGCTGGCGTGCATTCGCCATTGAGGCCAGCGGTACGCAGGTCGCGCGTCTGTTCGGCGGCAAACGACAGCGTGATGTTGGCCGCGGCGGCAAAACCGGTCAGCGCGGCGTCGAGCGGGCCGGCCGGAATACGGTAGCTGTGCAGTGACGCGCTTTGGGCATGGGCAGATTGCGGCAGCACCATGGCAAGCGGCCCGGCCAGGGTCAGGCTGAGCAGGGCAGCGTGCAAGGCGCGGACAACCGGGCGCGGGTGCGACGGGAAGGGGGGTGTCATGATGAAAAATCCTCTTTTTTCTGGGGTGACCGTAGAAAGATGCGGAAAGCCGCCTCTACCCGGTTGGCCGTTTGGAATGAAAAAAGAGCAACCCCTAAATGAAAATAATTCTTATCTTGCTTCGGCGCGGACCCAGTAACGGGTGAAATGGCGCAGGCTGATTGGCAGCGATGCGGCAATGGTGTCGAGCACCGCATCGGTATCCTGCAGCCGGAAAACGCCGGACAGCCGCAAGCCCGCCACCTCGGGCGCACAGGCGATTTTGCCCGGCCGGTGGCGTTCGAGTTCGGCGAGAAAATCGTCGAGGCGGCGATCGATGGCGATCAGCTTGCCGTCGCGCCAGGCGCCTTCGCCGGGCGACAGGGGGTTTGGCAAGGACGTGCCGTGGGCCGAGAAAACGGCCTGCTGGCCGGCCTCCAGGCGCAGCACCGGGGCGTCGTTCGGGCGAATTTCGACAGCGTGTTCGAGCACTGCGACATGCGTTTCGCCAGCCTCCCGGCGCACGCTGAAGCGGGTGCCGAGGGCGCGGATCGCGCCGTGTGCGGTATGGACTTCGAATGGGCGCGGATCTGCAGCGGTCTGGACGAGGATTTCACCGGACAACAAGCGCAGCAGGCGCAAATCGCTGCCGTAATCGATGTCGACCGCCGAAGCCGTGTTGATGTCCAGCGTGCCGCCGTCGGCCAGTTCGATGCGGCGCCGTTCGCCGGTGGCGGTGCGCAGATCGGCACGGGCGATCTGCCAGCCGGCTTCGAACTGCGGCAGCAGGGCGCCGACGCCGCCGGCCGAAAGCAACAGGGTGAGCAATTTGAGTGTGCGCCGCCGACGTTCGCGGGCGTTGGACAAGGTCGGCGCGACCAGTTCGCCGGGCACGCCGTTCAGTTGGCGCTCCAGCGCCTGCATGCGCGCCCAGGCCTGACGGTGCGCGGCATCGGCGGCCAGCCAGCGTTCCCAGGCGGCGCGCTCGTCCGCGGCGGTGGCCGCATCGTTTAACTGTACGTACCAGTGGGCGGCGGCTTCGAGCGCGTCGCGCGGCAGTTCGCGGCTGCCCATGTCAGCAGCCCTCGGCGAGGATCAGGCAGTGGGCCAGCGCCCGGGCCAGGTGCTTTTTCACGGTGGTGACCGAGATGCCGAGGCGTTCGCCAATCGCCGCGTAGCTCAGCCCCTCGAACTGGGCGAGCAGGAAAATTTCGCGGGCGCGCGGTCCGAGTGCGTCGAGCATGCGGTCGATGGCGAACAGGGTTTCCAGGATCAGCGCCCGCGTCTCCGGCGATACGGCAAATGCCTCCGGCCGTGCCGCCAGGGTTTCCAGCCAGGCCTCCTCGATGCTCAGGCGGCGGAAGCGATCGACGACAAGGCCCTTGGCGATGGTCGCCAGATATTTACGTGGCTCCTCGATGGCCGGCGCGTTGCGCGCCGCGATGATGCGCAGGAAGGTGTCCTGGGCGAGGTCGGCGGCATCGAAGCTGTTGCCCAGCTTGCGCCGCAACCAGCCATTCAGCCAGCCGTGGTGGTCGCGGTAGAGCGTGGTGAGCGGATCGGGCGTGGCAGCAGTGTTCAACGAGCACTCCATGGAACGGAAGGCTGGCTGGCCCGATGGGGTTGGCTGGCGTTAGTTGTTGAGAATGGTTCTTATTTTCTCGCCTTGTCCTGCTTGTCGTCAATCTCGGTTCGAAAAGTAATCTACGATCATCGACAAAAATCGATTACCAGCGGTAGCTGATACTGCCGATGACCTTGCGCGGTTCGCCGTAGAAGCAGCCGTAGGTGCAACTGGCGATATAGGTCTTGTCGGTGAGGTTGGTGGCGTTCAGGGCGAACCGCCATGGCCCCGTCTTGTAGCTGAGCATGGCATCGATCAGCGTGAAGCTGGAGAGGGTGACCGTCGTCCCCTGCGCCTGGCCCAGTGTTTTGTCGAGATATCGGGCTCCGGCGCCGATCTTGACGCCGGGCAAGCCAAAGGCACCAAGGCTGTAGTCGCCCCAGAGCGAGATCTGGTTGTAGGGGGTCGAATACGAGCGCTGCCCTTCCTGTTCGGGTTGCAGCGGACTGGCTTTGAGGGTCCGGCCATCGGTATAGGCGTAGGCGGCGATCAGATTGCCATGGCGGCCGACCTGGGTGCGCGCTTCCAGTTCGAAGCCGCGCGAGCGGACCTGGCCGGCCTGGATCGAGTAATTGCTATTGACGGGATCGGCGACCGTCACGTTATCGCGGGTCAGTTGGTAGACCGCAGCCGAAATCAGCGTGTCCGATCCCTTCGGCTGGTAGCGCACGCCGGCTTCATACTGCTTGCCGGTCGTCGGTTTGAAACGGGTGCCCTGGCGATCCTTGCCGTCCGTCGGCTCGAAGGATTCGCTGTAGCTCAGGAAGGGGGCGAGTCCGTTATCGGCCAGATAAACGAGGCCGGCGCGACCGGTGAAGGCCTGGCTTTTCTCATTGTCTACGGTCTTTTCACCGGTAAAGAAGGCGCTTTCGTCGTAACGGACGTAATCCTGGCGGCCGCCCAGCAGAACGACCCATTTGTCGGCGATCTTCATTTGCTCCTGGGCGTAGATGCCGAGGCGCTTCATGGTGCTCTTCCAAGAAAAGGCAGCTGGCGTGGCCGTCCCCAATGCGCTGCCGTAGACCGGCGAGTAATAGTCGAGATTGGCGACGTCGCGGTTGTAACGTTCAGATTCGTGCTTCGGTAGCGCGTAGTCGATACCAAGCAGCGCGGTGTGCTGGAACAGGCCGTGCGTTGCCTGGTATTGCAGCGAGCTGTCGGTGACGACGGCCGACGAGCGGTCCCAGCGGTCCTGGGCGCCGCGCGAGGCGGTCGAGCGCTGGTCGCTGCTCAGCCCCCAGCCCCAGGTGTAGTTGTATTCGTTTTGCGCGTGGTAGTAGCGCAGGCTGTGGCGCAGCTTCCATTGCTCGTTGAAGGCGTGCTCGAAAAGGTAGCCGACCGAATAGCGTTCGAGCTTGAATTTGTCGTAGCCGGGCTCGCCGGTAAACACAGTGCGCGAAATCCGGCCGTTGCTGTTGGCCAGTACTGTTCCTTCGGCCGGCAGGCCATCGAGATAGACCGTATGGTCCTTTTGGTATTCCGCCAGCAGGGTCAGCGAGGTGTTGGCATCGGGTTGCCATTTGAGCGCCGGTGCGATGTAGGTTCGGTCGTCGGGGACATGGTCGATGGCGGTGTCGCTGTCACGCTTCAGGAAGGTGAAGCGGTAGGACCAGTCGCCAGTCTGATCCAGGGCGCCGGCAAAATCGCCGGAGACTTGCCGGCGTTTGAAACTGCCCAGTTCGACATTGAGTTCGTGCAGGGCTTCGGTAGTGGGGCGTTTGCTGACGGTATTGATCAGGCCGCCCGGTGCTGCCGCACCATAGAGGACCGATGCGGCGCCCTTGAGCAGCTCGATGCGCTCAAGGCCGTAGGGCTCCTGCTGGCCGTTGTAGTAATTGACGACGTAGAGGCTGCCATCGCGGAACACGCTGCTGTTGCCGGTTTTGAAACCGCGCAGGAAGAAGGCGTCGGTCGTGCGGTCCTGGCCTTCGGCGCGGTTAACGCCGGCGACGTAGCCAAGGGCATCCTGCAGGCTTTGCGATTTGAGGGTTTCGATTTCTTCGGCGCCGATGACGGTGATCGACTGCGCCGTTTCGATGATCGGCGTATCGGTCTTGGTCGCGGTCGCGCTGCGCTTGGCAACGTAGCCGTGGACGGGCCCACTGGCATTTTCCTGAAGGGCATCGGCGGTGACCGTCACCGGTGTCAGTGATGCCTCCCCCGGCGTGGCGGCGGGCGATTTGCGCAAGGTGTAGGTGCCGGCATCGGTCTTCATCAGTTCCAGTCCGCTTCCGGCGAGGGCCGCATGCAGGGCCTGTTCCGGCGAAAACTGGCCGCGGATCGGGCTGGCTTGTCGATTGCCGATTACTCCGCTGTCTACGGTCAGGGTCAGCCCGGCGTCGCGGCTGATTTTGTTCAGCGTCGTCGCCAGCGGCGCGGCGGGCAGGTTGTAGGCGCGAGAGCTGGCGGTCTGGGCATGGAGCGTTGGCAGTGCGGCGGCATTGAGCGCGAACAGCAGTGCCAGGGCGAGCGGACGCAGGGGAACGGTAAGGGGGCGGCGACGATGCATGAGGCAAACTCCGGGAATGGGAAATAAATGGCTTTCCCTTGTTTGCCGAAGCGGATTCAAAAAGTGATAGGGCTCGCGTGAAAAATAATCAGGGCCGGGGCTGGGCTTCGATGCGCACCAGCCAGTCGCCGTGCTTGATGATACGGACAGGCAGGGCAGCGGCAAGGGCGGCCAAGGCGCGTTCCTCATCGTCGAGCGGTAGCGTGCCGGTGACGCGCAGGTCGCCGATCTCCGGTGCAACACGCAGCAGGCCGGGGCGGTAGCGGGCGAGTCGGGCGGCGACAGCGGCGAGCGGTTCGCCATCCAGAACGAGCATGCCGTCCTTCCAGGCATCCGCTTCGGGCGGGGCGGCGAGGACATCGCCGATTTGGCCATGGCCGATGTGCAGTTGCTGTCCGGCTTCGACCCGGTATTCGTTGCTGCAGAAACCGGCCCGATCTGCCGGACAGAAGGCCGGGCGGGCGAGAACGGCCGACTCGGTGACGGTGAGCCAGGTACCGCCGTCGTCGCGGCGGACAATGAAGCGTGTGCCTAGTGCTTGCAGCCGGCCTTGCGCAGTCGCCACCACGAAAGGCCGTTTTTCCGCCGGATCGGTATGGGCGGTGCGAATGTGGATTTCACCTTCCAGCAGGCGAATGGCGCGGGTATTTTCGTCGAATGCGAGTTCGACCGCGGAGCGGGCATTGAGGACGATGACGGTATCGTCCGGCAGCGTGATGGTGCGCCGTTCGCCCGTACCGGTATGGTAGTCGGCGAGCAAACCGCCCAGCGGCTGGTAGCGGTCGAGTACGGCTGCGCCCAGGCCCAGGGCCATGACCAGGGCAAGCGGTGTGGCAAGCGTTTTCCAGGCGGCCTTGCGCCGCGGGCGAGCCAGGGTCTGGCGGATGCTTCCTTGTCGCGGCAGGGTGCTTAGCTCTGCATCAATGCTGGCCAGCTGGCGCCAGGCGCGAGCATGGTCGGGATGGGCGGCGAGCCATGCCTGATGCGCGACGAGGCTGGCTGCATCGCTGTCGTCGAGGCGCAATTGCCAGGCGATGCCTTCTTCGAGCACACGCCGGGAAACCGGTTTGTCATCGAGCGGAGAAGTGTTCATCGGCTTATTCGGCAACGCCGTAACGAAGTTCGTAGCATTGGCGCGCGACGCCGGCCAGATACTGGCGTACGCGCGGTACCGAAACGCCAAGCAAGACGGCGATTTCGCCATGACCGAGGCCATCGAGACGGCTGTACAGCCAGGCGCTGCGGGCCTTGGCGGAGAGTCCGTCGAGCAGGCGGTCGACTTCCATCAATGCGGCCAGCGCGAGTTGCCGTTGTTCCGGCGAAGGAGCGGCAGCCTCGGGTTGGTTGGCCAAGGATTCGAGGTAGGCACGCTCCAGTTCGCGGCGACGAAACTGATCGATCATCAATCCGCGTGCGATGGTGGTCAGGTAGGCACGCGGTTCAAGCAGGCCGGAAAGTTTCTCCTGGCGATTGCCCAGTATCCGCAGGAAAGTGTCCTGTGCGAGATCCGCTGCCTGGTGCTGACAGCCCAGTCTATGGCGTAGCCAGCCGAGCAGCCAGCGATGATGGTCGGTATAGAGTGCGGCGATAGGGTTGGCTGCAGGCACAGCATGCTCCGGGGCGGGAAATTGCTGGCTGGCTGCCCAAAGGGTGGCTGGCTGTTGAGAATTGTTCTTATTTTCGTGGTTGGCTATTGCCCGAGTCAACGGCAACGCAAAATACAATTCCGGGGCGCTTTGTCTCCCGGTATTTGGCGCGATGCCTGCGACTTGCCGATAGATCACGCATTAAAGACATGATTTGACCTGAGGCATAAGGAATAGACAGGGCAGCGCAGCCAGCGCGGCGAATTTCACGGCGCAGTGTGTCCGACGAAGCCAGGCGGCTCGCCAGTAACTATTCGCTCGTCTTTCAGATGGTGCGGCCCCGTGTTTCGAGGCAAATGCCAGCCAGGGCGCTTGCCCTGGCTGTTGCGGATGGCCGGTGTCCGGTCGGGGGTAAGGTTGCCCCCGGCTTGGCCGCGGCTACCCGCTCGGCCGGTTCAGCGAGCCGGTACGATGACGACCGGGGCGGCAGGGCTGCCCGTGCTGCCGGTTGCGCCGGTTGCCCCGGTGTTGCCGGTGGCACCCGTGTTGCCGGTGTTACCGGTATTGCCGGTGGCACCTTGCGGACCGGCCGGGCCGGTGCTGGTGCAGGCGCTCAGGGTCAATGCGACGAGGGCGGCGCCAATCAGGTGGGAGTATTTCATCGGAATTCCTTCAAAGGTGTGGGCAAGAACCGCTCGGCGAGTGGATCTCCAGATTCGATCAGGACCTGGCTAGATGGGGCGGCGGTGGCAGATCAGGCCGTCGCGCTGTTGGGGTGGGGGGAATTCGACTGGCTGGCACGGCGCGGGCGCCATGCCAGCGAAGTGCCGGCTAGAGCACCGGAGAATCGGTGCGGACGGTCGATTGGGTCGAGTAATAGCTATGGATGTCCCTGGCCCAGGCGGCATCGGCCATATCGGGCCAATGGTCCTTGTCGAAGCCGGGGGCTTCCTTCAGCCTGGCCTCGTCGGCATCGAAGACGAAGCGCTTTTTCTCGGTATCTACGGTCAGTGCGCTCCACGGCACGGCGAACAGCTTTTCGCCGATGCTCAGGAAACCGCCAAAGGACAAGACGGCGTAGGCCACTTTGCCGCTCGGTACGTCGAGCATGATTTCCTTGATGTCGCCGAGCTTGTCGCCCTTCAGGTTGTAAACGTCGTCGCCGTTCAGCGTGCTGGCCGAGATGACCAGGGTTTTGACCGGGGAAAGGGTGGTGCTGATTTGATCGCTCATGGATGGCTCCTGTGCAGGCTGCTTACTTGGGTTGGATGGCTTTCTTGAGGTCGGACTTGAGATCGCCGTAGGCGGCCTGGACCTTGCCCTCGACTTTCTCCTGCTTGCCCTTTTCCTCCAGCTCCTTGTTGCCGACCAGCTTGCCGGTCGCCTCCTTGATGCTGCCGGTGGCCTGGTCGATGCGACCGTGGGTTTGTTCCTTGTTCATGGTGTGCTCCATATGGGTTGAGTTGAATTGGGAGCGCGTTGTCGACGCTCGGCCTGCAGGCTAGGCTTTCGCTGGGGCGGGGTCTGTACGCTGGCACCCATAGCCGGAAGCAATTTGATGCCTGAATCAAAGGGAGCCGGCCGGATCAGGCCAGCAGGTCGCGCATGTCGTCGGCATGCTGTTCCTCGACGGCCATGATGCCGATCAGCATCTGCCGGGTGGTCGGATCGTTGTCGCCGATGCTTTCGATCATCTGGCGGTAGCTCTCGATGGCAACGCGTTCGGCGACCAGGTTGGCGCGAATCATCGAGGGGATGTCCCTGGAATCGTCGTACTCGGCATGGCTGCGTTCGCTCAGCGAAAGCGGGTTGAAGTCGGGCGAGCCGTTGAGCTGCACGATGCGTTCCGCCAGTTGGTCGGCGTGGCCCTGTTCATCAACCGCATGTTGCAGGAACTCGGCCTTGATCGGCCCGTTCTGCAAACCGGTCGCCGTGTAGTAATGGCGCTTGTAGCGCAGGACGCAGACCAGTTCGGTGGCCAGCGCTCCGTTGAGCAGTTCGAGCACGTTCTTGCGATTGGCCTGGTAGCCGGCAGTGACTGCGCCGTCCTCGACATGCTTGGCCGCAGCGCGGATGGCGGAGGTGTCCATGTGATTCGATTTGTTTGCCTTGTTCATCGTTGATTCCGATCCGAAAAGTGAGTGGAAAATC
>DAIMCQ010000062.1:0-16786 GCA_036726285.1 Azonexus sp. | reverse complement strand
GCGAACGCTTCGAAATCCCCTCGACCACCGCCGAGGCCATTGTCGCCACCCGCGCCGCCGGCGGCCGCGTCATCGCCGTCGGCACGACCAGCCTGCGGGCACTGGAGTCGGCCGGCAATGCCGACGGCACGGTGCGCACCGGCAGCGACGAAACAGCCATTTTCATCACGCCGGGCTATCGCTTCAAAGTGGTCGACCGGCTGATCACCAATTTCCATCTGCCGAAATCGACGCTGCTCATGCTGGTTTCGGCCTTTGCCGGCTACGACACCATCCGCGCCGCCTACGCCCATGCCGTGGCCGACGGCTACCGCTTCTTCAGCTATGGCGATGCCATGCTTCTGGAAAAATCCGATGCAGTATGAACTCCTGAACACCGACGGCCTGGCCCGTCGCGGCACCCTGACCCTGAACCACGGCGTCGTCCAGACCCCCGTCTTCATGCCGGTCGGCACCTATGGCACGGTCAAGGCGATGACGCCTGCTTCGCTGCACGACATCGGCGCGCAGATCTGCCTGGGCAATACCTTCCACCTCTGGCTGCGCCCCGGGCTGGATGTCATTGCCGCCCACCAGGGCCTGCATGACTTCATGAACTGGCAGAAGCCCATCCTCACCGACTCCGGCGGCTTCCAGGTCTTCTCGCTCGGCGCCATGCGCAAGATCACCGAGGAAGGCGTCAAGTTCAGCTCGCCGCACGACGGCGCCAAGCTGTTCCTGACCCCGGAAATCTCGATGCAGATCCAGAAGGTGCTGAATTCCGACATCGTGATGATCTTCGACGAATGCACGCCCTACCCGGCCAGCCGCGAGGAAGCCGCCAAGTCGATGCGGATGTCGATGCGCTGGGCGCAACGCTCACGCGACGAACACAACCGGCTGGAAAACAACAACGCCCTGTTCGGCATCATCCAGGGCGGCATGTACGAAGACCTGCGCGACGAATCGCTGGCCGGCCTGGACCAGATCGGTTTCGACGGCATGGCGATCGGCGGCCTCTCGGTCGGCGAGCCGAAGGAAGACATGGCCCGCATCCTGGCCCATACCGCGCCGCGCATGCCGACCCACAAGCCGCGCTACCTGATGGGCGTCGGCACGCCGGAAGACCTGGTCAATGGCGTCAAGAACGGCATCGACATGTTCGACTGCGTGATGCCTACTCGCAACGCCCGCAACGGCCACCTGTTCACCCGCTTCGGCGACGTCAAGATCAAGAACGCCCGCTACAAGACCGATACCGGGCCGCTCGACCCGTCCTGCACCTGCTATACCTGCACCCAGTTCAGCCGCGGCTACCTGCACCACCTCTTCCGCAACGGCGAGATTCTCGGCGGCATGCTGAACACCATCCACAACCTGCATTTCTATCAAACCATCATGGCCGAGATGCGCGCCGCGATCGAGACCGGCACGCTGGACGCGTGGTCCGCCGCCTTTGCCCGCGATCGTTCCTCGGGCCAGTGATAGAATCCTGCGTTCTGAATTTTAGTTATCCGGAGTTACGTCAATGATTAGCCTTGCCCACGCCCAAACCGCTGGCGCCGCCGACCCGACCGGCGGCTTCATGCAGCTGCTGCCGATGATCCTGATGTTCGTCGTGCTGTGGTTCCTGATGATTCGCCCGCAAATGAAGAAGGCCAAGGAACACAAGGCGCTGATCGCGGCCATCGCCAAGGGCGACGAAGTCGTCACCCAGGGCGGCATGGTCGGCAAGGTGGCCAAGGTTGGCGAAAACTACGTCACCCTGGAAATCGCCGAAGGCACCGAAGTCGTCGTTCAGAAGCCGGCCATTGGCCTGGTCCTGCCGAAGGGCACGCTGAAATCGCTGTAATCACCCCCGAAGGCGGCTGCAAGCCGCCTTTTTAGCTTTGAAGCCGCTATGAATCGCTACCCACTCTGGAAGTACATCACCGTCGCCATCGCGCTGGTGCTGGGCTTCATCTACACCCTGCCCAATTTCTTCGGCGAGTCGCCGGCCGTGCAGGTTTCGAGTGCCAAGGCCACGATCAAGGTCGATGCCCGCACCCAGGCCCGTGTCGAGGACATCCTCAAGGCCGCCGGGATCACCCACGATGGCATCCAACTCGACACCAACGGCGTCAAGACCCGCCTCAAGGCCGACACCCAACTGAAGGCCAAGGACATCCTGGAAAAGGCCTTCAACCCGGATGCGACCGACCCGCAGTACGTCGTCGCCCTCAACCTGCTGCCGGCCTCGCCGCACTGGCTGAGCTCGCTGCATGCGCTGCCGATGTACCTCGGTCTCGACCTGCGCGGCGGTGTGCACTTCCTGCTCCAGGTAGACATGAAGGGCGCGCTGACCAAACGCCTCGACTCGACCTCGGCCGACCTGCGCACCATCCTGCGCGACAAGAACCTGCGCCACAGCGGCGTCAATCGCGAAGGCGAGCGCCTGGTCGTCAAGTTCCGCGATGTCGAAACCCGCGACAAGGCCCGCAACGCGATCAGCGATAACCAGCCCGACCTCACGTTGAGCGAACAGGGCGATGCCGCCGAACCGCGCCTGGTGGCGACCCTGAAGCCGGAAGCGCAGAAACGCATCGGCGAATTCGCGCTCAAGCAGAACATCACCACCCTGCACAACCGGATCAACGAGCTCGGCGTCGCCGAGCCGGTGATCCAGCAGCAGGGCCTCGACCGCATCGTCGTCCAGTTGCCAGGCGTGCAGGACACGGCCAAGGCCAAGGACATCCTGGGTCGCACCGCGACGCTGGAAATCCGCATGGTCGACGACAGCCCGGGCGCGCTGGAAGCCGCCATGGGCGGCAACCCGCCTTTCGGCACCGAGGTCTATAACGAACGCGGCGGCCAGCCGCTGCTGGTCAAGAAGCAGGTCGTGCTGACCGGCGACCGCCTGACCGATGCCCAGCCCGGCTTCGACAACCAGACCCAGGAAGCCGCCGTGCACCTGACGCTGGATGCCGCCGGCGCCCGCATCTTCAAGGATGTGACCCGCGAAAACGTCGGCAAGCGGATGGCCATCCTGCTTATCGAAAAGGGCAAGGGCGAAGTCGTCACCGCACCGGTCATCCGTACCGAAATCGGTGGCGGCCGCGTCCAGATTTCCGGCCGCATGACCACCAGCGAAGCCAACGATACCGCACTGCTGCTACGCGCCGGCTCGCTGGCCGCACCGATGGACATTATCGAGGAACGCACCATCGGCCCGAGCCTGGGCGCCGAAAACATCAGCAAGGGTTTCCACTCGACGCTATGGGGCTTTGCCGGCATCGCGCTGTTCATGGTCGTTTATTACCGCGTCTTCGGTGTCGTTTCGGTCGTGGCACTGGCCTCCAACCTGCTCTTCCTGGTTGCCATCCTGTCGCTGCTGCAAGCCACCCTGACCCTGCCCGGCATCGCCGCCATCGCGCTGGCGCTGGGTATGGCGATCGACTCCAACGTGCTGATCAACGAGCGTATCCGTGAAGAGCTACGCAACGGCATGGCGCCGCAATCGGCGATCTCGGAAGGTTACGAACGGGCCTTCGGGACCATTCTCGACTCCAACGTCACCACGCTGATCGTCGGCCTGATGCTGCTCGTCTTCGGTTCCGGCCCGGTCCGCGGCTTCGCCGTCGTCCATTGCCTGGGCATCCTGACCTCGATCTTCTCGTCGGTCGTCGTCTCCCGCGCCCTGGTCAACCTGATCTACGGCGGCCAAAAGAAACTGACCAAGGTCGCTATCGGCCAGGTCTGGAAGCCCGGCATCTCGGCCGGCGCCCAGAAATAAGGAACACGGACATGGAATTTTTCCGCATCCACAAAGACATTCCCTTCATGCGCCATGCGCTGAAGTTCAACGTCATTTCGCTAGTCACTTTCATCCTGGCCATCGTCTTCCTGTTCGGCAAGGGTCTGCACCTGTCGGTGGAGTTCACCGGCGGCACCCTGATCGAAGTGAAGTACGAGCAGGCCGCCGATCTCGAGAAGATTCGCGGCGCCCTGGGCAAAGCCGGTTTCAATGACTATTCGGTGCAGAACTTCGGCTCGTCGCAGGACGTGATGATCCGCCTGCCGCTCAAGGCCGACCAGAAGACCGACCAGATCGGCGACCAGGTGATGGCCGCACTGGAGGCGGAAGCCCCGGGCGCCGCCAAGCAGCGTGTCGAATTCGTCGGCCCGCAGGTCGGCAAGGAACTGGCCGAGAACGGCGCCATGGCCCTGCTGCTGGTCATCATCGGCATCGTCATCTACCTCGCCTTCCGTTTCGAATGGCGTTTCTCAGTCTCGGCCATCATCGCCAACCTGCACGACGTGGTGATCATTCTCGGCTTCTTCGCCTTCTTCCAGTGGGAGTTCTCGCTGTCGGTGCTGGCTGCGGTACTGGCCGTGCTCGGTTACTCGGTCAACGAGTCGGTCGTCGTTTTCGACCGGGTGCGCGAAACCTTCAAGGGCAAGCGCGGCCTGTCCACGCCGGAAGTGCTCGACCACGCCATCACCAGCACGATCAGCCGGACGATCATCACCCACGGCTGTACCCAGCTGATGGTGCTGTCGATGCTGATCTTCGGCGGCGAAACCCTGCACTACTTCGCCATGGCGCTGACCATCGGCATCTGCTTCGGCATCTACTCCTCGGTGCTGGTCGCCAGCCCGCTGGTCATGTGGCTGGGCGTTTCGCGCGAGCAGTTCATCAAGGTGAAGAAGGTCGTCGAAGGCGCCAACGAAGACGGCGCCGTGGTCTAAATCGCCGTCAGACCAACGACAAGCCGCCTGCGGGCGGCTTTTTCACGCCGGCATTGCCAGCACGAACACCGGGCCAGGCGGAATATCGCCTCAAGAAAAAAGGCTGCAGCATGCTGCAGCCTCTTCAAGCGGCCTCCCGACCAGGCCTACCAGCTGGGCGCTTCGGCCGCCGGAGGCGCCGGCGGCGGCTCCGGCAACCAGGCTCCGCTGGCGCCATAGACGGCGCCACTGGCCAGAATCAGGGCCAGCAGCAAGGCCAGCACACCGCCGCCCCGGGCCGACTCACCGGTCTCGACTTCTTTCCAGCCAGTCACCATCGGCTTGACCAGGTTCTCTTTCTTGACGCGAGCATAGAAGACGATTGCTGCCACATGCAGCGCAATCAGCACGAAGATCAGATTGGCAGCCTGATGATGCAAACCGGTCAATCGGTTGCTCAACGCCTTGCTGACCAGGTCGGCCAGCGGGCCGACAAAGGCAATGTCGTCGTTGGCGAACAAGCCGGTGACCACCTGCAGCGTTAGTAAGGCCAACAGACCCAGGACCGAAAAAGCCCCCAGCGGGTTATGCCCCAAGCCGGTCCATTCCCCCTTGAGATACGCCCGAACCCTGGCCGGGGTCGGAAAGAAATGGCCAAATCGCGCATAGGTCGACCCGGCGACGCCCCAGACCAGGCGGAACACCACCAGGCCAACGATGAACAGGCCGATACGGGCATGCCAGTCGATGAAATTACCGCCGACCTGGCCACTGACGATCGCGGCGACCACACTCAGTACCAACAACCAGTGAAACAGGCGGGTCGGCAGATCCCAGAGTCGTATGCGTTTGCTGCTCATGTAATTTCCTCGGATATTGGGAGAAAAAACAGGCGCCCGCAGGCGCCTGTGATTGACTGCGCTTGCGGCAAGCCGGCGATCAGTGCTCGTCCTTGCGGAACTTGTCGTGACAGCCCTTGCAGGTTTCGCCGACCTTGCCGAACTGCACCTTCAGCGCAGCAGCATCGCCGGTCGCTGCGACCTTGGCCAATTCGTTGGCTTCTTTGTTGAATGCCACGGCAACCTTGCCAACGCCTTCCTTGTCGGTAAACAGTTCGTGCTTGACCCGGGTTTCCTTGAAACCGACCCCCTTGTCGCTACCCGGCACGTAGAGCGCGCCCATGCCGGAATTGGCCGTAGCAGCGATCAGGTTGGCTGCAGCAACGGCCTGATCCTTGTTGAAGGAAGCCGGATTGTCGACCAACATGCCCTTCAGCTTGCCCATGTTCCAGGCCATGAAGGAATAACCGGCCTGACGGTACTTGATGGCATCTTCCACTTTGGTCTGGGCAAAAGCAGAACCGGCGACAGCCGTGGCGAGCAATGCAAGGATGAGCTTGGTTTTCATGAAAATTCTCCGTTGTTTGAAAAAAGGCCTGCAACCGGGTTAACGATAGTCAGGCCACAATTATTCCAAAAGGATTATACCTGCCCGGCATCCGCAAAAACCCGTCTGACATTGCGGCTTTAGGGCTGGATCGATGAAGGACTTCGGACAGATGGCTCAGACGGCAAACAGGTGCTTGACGCGCAAGGCCGGCTGGCCGGATTCGATGGCCAACAGGCGAGCGATATTCGGGTGCTTGCCGGGATTGGCCCGCTCGTCCTCGGTATGCTCGGCAAAGATTTCCAAGCCTTTCCGGGCCGCTTCGATATTGATCGAGCCGTAGGTTTGCGCCAGGTGGTTATAGACTGCCAGCGAACCCTGGCTTCCCGCCTTGTTCTCGATGCTGGCGACGACATTGCCTTCGGCATCGAGCAGGTTGATCGCAGCCAGGTGTGAAATGCCCGGCAGTTTCTTCAGATTGTCAGCAAAAGACATTATTTCCAGTCCCGTTTGGCGCGCACCAGACCGATGATCAGTCCGGTGGTGAAGGTAATCAGCGGCGCGATCACGACAATCGCCGTGATGCCGCGTTCAAGGTCATAGAAGGTAAGCAGCGCGGTGACCAAGGCCAGGCCGATGGCGAGACCGATCGCCCCGCCGCGGGCACCGCCGAGCATCAGCTCGGCATCGGTGGTTTTCCGCGCGCCGGCGCAATGCGGGCAGTAAATAGCCTCGGCCGGAACCTCTTGCCCACACTTGGCGCACTGCATTTAAATACGCTTCGCCAGCTCGGCCGCCTTGCCGGTGTAGTCCCAGGGCGTCAGCTGCAGCAGCTCGGCCTTGGCGGCTTCCGGAATAGCCAGCGTCGAGACGAAAGTCTGCATGCCTTCGCGCGAAACGCGAGTACCGCGGGTCAGTTCCTTGAGCTTTTCGTAGGCATTCGGCACGGCATAACGACGCATCACGGTCTGGATCGGCTCGGCCAGCAGCTCCCAGTTGGCGTCGAGATCGGCCTTCATCAGGTCGGCATTGACCTCAAGCTTGGACAGCCCCTTGAGCAGCGAGTCGTAACCGAGCAGCGTGTAGCCGAGGCCGACCCCCATGTTGCGCAGCACGGTGGAGTCGGTCAGATCGCGCTGCCAGCGCGAGATCGGCAGCTTTTCGGCGAGGTGCTTGAGGACCGCGTTGGCCAGCCCGAGATTGCCTTCGGAATTTTCGAAGTCGATCGGATTGACCTTGTGCGGCATGGTCGAGGAACCGATTTCGCCAGCCTTGACCTTCTGTTTGAAGAAACCCAGCGAAATGTAGCCCCAGATGTCGCGGTCGAGGTCGATCAGCACGCTGTTGGTGCGGGCGAAAGCATCGAACAGCTCGGCCAGCGCATCGTGCGGCTCGATCTGGATGGTGTACGGATTGAAGGTCAGGCCGAGCGACTCGACGAAGCGCTTGGCAAAGCCTTCCCAGTCGTAGCCCGGGTAGGCCGTCAGGTGGGCGTTGTAGTTGCCGACCGCGCCATTGATCTTGCCGAGCAGTTCGACGGCGACGATGCGGGCGCGGGCGCGCTGCAGGCGGTAGGCGACGTTGGCCATTTCCTTGCCGAGCGTCGTCGGGGTGGCCGGCTGGCCGTGCGTGCGGCTCATCATCGGCACTTCGGCATTGACGTGGGCCAGTTCGCGCAGGCGCTCGATCAGCTTATCGAGCATCGGCAGCATGCCCTGTTCGCGAGCGCCCTTGCACATCAGCGCGTGCGACAGGTTGTTGATGTCTTCGGAGGTGCAAGCGAAGTGGATGAACTCGCCGACCTTGGTCACTTCGGCATTGGCCTTGGTCTTGTCCTTGATCCAGTATTCCAGCGCCTTGACGTCATGGTTGGTGGTGGCTTCGATGGCTTTCACCTCGGCCGCCTGCTCCGGGCCGAATTGCGCCACCAGGGCATCCAGTTCGGCGATGGTGGCGGGCGAAAAAGCCGGGATTTCGGCGAAATGCGGTTCGGCAGCCAGGGCCTTCAACCATTCGATCTCCACCTTCAGGCGGTTTTTGATCAGACCGAACTCGGAAAAATGTTCGCGCAGCGCATCGACCTTGCCGGCGTAGCGGCCGTCGAGCGGGGAAAGGGCAGTCAAGGGATTGAAGGTCATAAGAACATCCTTTTCAGTAAGCCCGTGATTTTACCCGCCCGACGAAGCGCTGCCCATACGCTATAATCGGACTCCCCAAATCAGAGAGCATGCGATGAAGCTGATCGGCTCCCATACCAGCCCGTTTGCACGCAAAGTGCGTATCGTGCTGGCCGAAAAGAAGATCGAATACGAGTTTGAAATCGACTCGCCGTGGCTGGAGGCCAGCAAGGTGCCCGGCATCAACCCGCTCGGCAAGATCCCCGTGCTCGTCCTCGACGACGAGACGCCGCTCTTCGATTCCCGCGTGATTGTCGAATACATCGACAACGTCACCCCGAACAGCAAGCTCTTTCCGGCCCCGAACCGCGAGCGTACCGAAGTCAAGCGCTGGGAAGCTCTTGCCGACGGCATCTGCGACGCCGCTGCCAACGCCTTTCTCGAAGGCAAGCGACCGGCAGAACAGAAAAGCGCCGACTGGATCCAGCGCCAGCGCGACAAGGTTACTCGCGGCCTCGAATTCATGGCCGGCGAACTGGGAGAAAAGAGTTTCTGCATGGGCACTCACTTTTCCATGGCCGATATTGCCGTTGGCACCGCCTTGGGCTATCTGAACTTCCGTTTTGCCGACATCGAGTGGCAGGAAAGCTACCCCAATCTCGGCAAGTTGTACGCCAAGCTGATGTTGCGCCAATCCTTCATCGACACCGTACCAAAAGACTGAGTACAGCCTGGAAGCAGGATGACAGGGCACCCGCGGGTGCCTTTTTCATTGCCGCGGAAGCGCAAGATGCCAATAAACTGAACCCGGCATGACACACTCTGGTCTATCCGGCATGATCCTGCACAAGGAAATGCCATGGCCTGCCTGGAAAACAATGAGGTTCCGTTGAAAAATATCGCGCGCCCCCTGTCTGTCGCCCTCGGCGAACGCGACCATCACACCCGTCAGCACTCCGAGCGGGTCGTGGACCTCGCACTCGCACTGGGTCGCCATATCGAGCTGTCCTCCCGCGAGCTGGAACTGCTCGCCCTCGGCGCCGAGTTCCACGACCTGGGCAAGATCGGCATTCCCGACCAGATCCTGCGCAAGCCGGCTGCCTTCGAAGACACCGAATGGGAATGCATGAAGCAGCACGCCGAAATTGGCGAGCGCATCATCCTGGCCATCGCCGACGACAAATCTCCCGAGGTCGCTCGTATTGTCCGCCACCACCACGAGCACTTCGACGGTACCGGCTACCCGGATCGACTGAGCGGCACCGCGATCCCGCTCTATTCGCGGATTATTTCCCTGACCGACAGCTACGACGCAATGGCCGTCACCCGGCCTTATCACCAGGGACGTGGTCACCAGACCGTGATGGACATTCTGGTCAGCGAAACCGGGATCAAGCACGATCCCGATCTGCTCCATGCCTTTTGCGCCGTCATCGAAAAATCCGAGCGGCGCGCCGGCGACAACTGAAACGCCTTAGCGGATGATCCCGCCGCCCAGGCAGACGCGGCTTTCGTAAAGCACCACCGACTGCCCCGGGGTCAGCGCCCACTGCGGTTCGGCAAAGCGGATTTCGCAGGCGTCGCCGTCGACACGTTCGACTTCGCAAGCCTGATCGCTGGTCCGGTAGCGCGGTTTGGCGGTGTAAACCCAATGCGGGTGTGGCGCCCGCCCCGAGACCCAGGATAGCTGCTCGGCGACTAGGCCATCTTTGAGCAAAGCCGGGTGATCGTGCCCCTGCACCACGTAGAGCACGTTCTTTTCCATATCCTTGCCGGCCACGAACCAGGCATCGTGATCGCCGCCGCCCGGCTGCCCTTTTTCCTTCAAGCCCCCGATATGCAAGCCCTTGCGCTGGCCCAGCGTATGGAACATCAAGCCATCGTGCTCACCGAGCACCTTGCCGTCATCCAGGCGGCGAATCTCGCCTTTTTTCGGCGGCAGGTAACGCGCCAGGAAATCCTTGAACGGCCGCTCGCCGATGAAACAGATACCGGTCGAATCCTTCTTCGCGGCGACGTGCAGCCCGGCCGCCTCAGCCATCTTGCGCACATCGCGCTTGTAGAGATCGGCCAGCGGGAACAGGGTCTTCGACAACTGAGCCTGATTCAGGCGATAGAGGAAATAACTCTGGTCCTTGGTGCCGTCCTCGGCCTTGAGCAACTGGTATTCGCCGTTGAACTCGCGCACCCCGGCGTAGTGCCCGGTCGCGATTTTGTCGGCCCCCAACTGCATGGCGTGGTCGAGGAAAGCCTTGAACTTGATTTCCGAATTGCACAGGATGTCCGGGTTCGGCGTCCGACCGGCCTGGTATTCACTGAGAAACTCGGCAAAGACGCGGTCACGATACTCGGCGGCGAAATTGACCACCTCGACATCGATACCGATCGTATCGGCGACACTCATCACGTCGATCAGGTCCTGACGGGTCGAGCAGTACTCCTCGGTATCGTCGTCCTCCCAGTTCTTCATGAACAGGCCGATCACCTTCCAGCCTTGCTGCTTGAGCAACAAGGCCGCAACCGACGAATCGACACCGCCGGACAAGCCGACCACCACAGTTTTTTCAGACATCGGGCCCAGCCCCCTTCTTCCATTCATCCAGCGGCAGGATCACCGCCGGCTGTCCATTATCAACAAACCAGCTATCGACGACGAAACGCTTCGCTTCGTCATCGTCTGTTTCCTCAATCACCGCCGAGTAGTGGCTGGCGAAGAGATGGGCAAAGTAGCGCACCTCGATCGCCGCTACTCGATGCCAGCGCAAGTAGCCCCGCCGTTCAAGCAGGCGCAGCAAGCGATCAGTCGAGGTCGAATGATCGATGCAATCCATCCGCCCCGCCACGCCGGCATCGGCATAATTGCCGCCGCGGTCGTTGCGGATGTCCGACATTTCGCCAGCCCAGCCATACATCCGGCCAATCACCGCCGCCAGGGCCGCCCGCTCGCCTGCCGCATCGGACGCCGCAAACAAGCTCCGCCGCACGTCGCCCAATTGCCCGTCGCTATAGGGGATGTCGGCCTGCACCAGACAGCCATAGCCGTAGCAGATACTGATCCGCTCATCGGCCCCGGCCCAGGTCGCCAGACCTGCCAGCAGCAGCGCCAGCGCGCAGCGCAACATCAGTCGTAGTGCACCAGCAGGTCAAGCGGGTAGCGCTTGCCGGCGACAAGATCCTCGATGCAGCGCAGGATCAATGGACTGCGGTGACGCGCCTGAGTTTCCTTGACTTCATCGAGGGTCAGCCAGCGCGCCGCGACAATCCCGTCATCCAGCGGCCGGTCGGCCTCGTAACCCCGCAGTTCGCCGGCGAAGGCAAAGCGCAGGTAGGTGACGTCCTTGTCCGGGTGCTTCCAGTTATAGATGCCGACCAGATGCGTCGGCTTGAAGTGGTAAGCAGTTTCTTCCAGCGCTTCGCGCACCACGGCATCGACCAGCGCCTCGCCTTCTTCGAGGTGTCCGGCTGGCTGGTTGAAGGCCAGTCCGACATCGGTTTCTTCCTCGACCAGCAGGAACTTGCCGTCACGCTCGACGACGGCAGCAACGGTGACATTCGGTTTCCAGATCATGCGCAAGCTCAATCGGCAAAAGCGTTATTTTACCGTCTGAATTCGGCTAGAATTATGGGCTTTTATACGCGCAACACGGAGAATCGAACATGTCCATGTCGGATCGCGACGGATTTATTTGGCAAGATGGCAAGCTCGTGCCCTGGCGCGAAGCAACCACCCACGTCCTCACCCACTCCCTGCACTACGGCATGGGCGTTTTCGAGGGCGTCCGCGCCTATAAAACCGAGCGTGGCACTGCGATTTTCCGCCTCAAGGAGCATACCGAACGCCTGTTCCGCTCGGCCCACATCTTCCAGATGCAGATGCCCTTCTCGCAGGAAGAACTGAACGAAGCGCAGAAGGAAGTCGTCCGCGCCAACAATCTGGAATCCGGCTACCTCCGCCCGCTGGCCTTCTACGGCTCCGAAAAGATGGGCGTTTCGCCCAAGGGTGCCAAGGTCCACGTCATCATCGCGGCCTGGCCGTGGGGCGCCTACCTGGGCGAAGAAGGCCTGCAGCGCGGCATCCGCATCAAGACCTCGTCCTACACCCGCCACCACGTCAACATCACCATGGTGCGCGCCAAGGCCTCGGGCAACTACATGAACTCCATCCTGGCCAACAACGAGGCCACGGCTGACGGTTACGACGAAGCGCTGCTGCTCGATCCGGAAGGTTATGTCTGCGAAGGTGCCGGCGAGAACATCTTCATCGTCAAGAACGGCAAGCTCTACACCCCCGACCTGACCGCCTGCCTCGAAGGCATCACCCGCGCCACGGTCATGCAACTGGCCGGCGAACTCGGTATCGAAGTCATCGAAAAGCGCATCACCCGCGACGAAGTCTATTGCGCCGACGAAGCCTTCTTCACCGGCACCGCCGCCGAAGTGACGCCGATCCGCGAACTCGACAACCGCCAGATCGGCCTCGGTTACCGTGGCCCGATCACCAAGGCGCTGCAGGAAAAATACTTCGATGTGGTTTACGGCCGCTCGGCAGCCCATGCCGACTGGCTGGCCGCGATCTGATCCAGGGAGAAAACGATGTCCGAAAAGCGTACCGTTGAAGTCACCGCCGACGATCTGCCGCTGCATTGCCCGCAGCCGTCCTCGCCGCTGTGGTGCCAGCATCCACGTGTCTTTCTCGACGTCCTGAAAACGGGCGAAGTCAAATGCCCGTACTGCAGCACCGAGTACGTCCTCAAGGGCGACGCGCCCAAGGGCCATCACTGATCGGGTGGCGGGCCCGCTGATCGCAGCCAAGCCCGCCTCAGCTGCATGAAGAAGGCGCTGATCGTCGCCCCCTCCTGGATTGGCGACACCATCATGGCGCAGCCGCTGTTTGCGCGCCTGCAGGCCAAAAATCCGGGATTGCAACTCGATGCCCTGGCACCGCGCTGGGTAGCGCCGGTGCTGCAGCGCATGGACGAAATCAACGAGGTCATCGACAGCCCCTTCGGCCACGGCCAACTGTCGCTGAAACCCCGTTGGCGCCTGGCCCGTCAATTGGCCGAACGGAATTACGACGCCGTCTACGTCCTGCCCAATTCGCTGAAGTCGGCGCTGGTTCCCTTCCTGGCAGGGATCCCCGAGCGCATCGGCTTTATCGGCGAATCCCGTTACGGCCTGCTCAACCGACGCCATCGCCTCGACAAGTCCGCCTTGCCGTTGATGGTCGAGCGTTTCACCCAACTGGCCGAAAAGCCCGGTACCCAGCCACCTCGCCCGATCGAGTTGCCGCGCATCAACTCCAGCCCGGAAGATCAACAGCAGACACTGGCCGCACTCGGTCTTGAACGCCCGGCTCGCATCGCTGCCTTCTGCCCCGGTGCCGAATATGGTCCGGCCAAACGCTGGCCGGCGGCGCATTTTGCCACCCTGGCCCGGAAACTGGCCGAACAGGGCTTCGCCATCTGGCTGTTCGGTTCGCCGAAGGACCACCCGGTCGCCGAAGAAATCTCGCGCCTGGCTCCCGGCCTGTGTCGCAACCTGTGCGGCACAACCAGCCTGGGCCAGGCCGTCGATCTGCTGGCCCTGGCCGATCTGGTCGTCTGCAACGACTCCGGCCTGATGCATGTCGCCGCCGCGCTTGACCGACCTCTGGTAACGCTTTACGGCTCGTCCTCGCCCGGTTTCACGCCACCGCTGTCGAAGCAGGCCGACATTCTCAGCCTCAAGCTGGCGTGCAGCCCCTGCTTCAAGCGCGAATGCCCGCTCGGCCACCTCGACTGCCTGAACAAGCTTTCGCCCGAACACGTCTTCAATGCCTGCATGAATCGGATCGCCGCATGAGTTCGTCTGCCAACTTTGCCACCCCGGAAGATGTTGAACACGCCTTCTACGATGCAATCAGCAAGGGTGATGCCGACCTGATCATGATGCTGTGGGCCGAGGAAGAAGAAACCCTGTGCGTACACCCGACCGGCATCCGCATGCTGGGTCTGGTGCCGATCCGGGAAAGCTGGCGGAGCATCTTCGCCAATGCCAAGATCCGCGTCCAGCCTGAACCGGTTGCCCACTGGCAAGGTTCGGTGATGGCCATTCACCACCTCACCGAAATCCTCTTCGTCGGCAACGACCCCAGTCCACACGGTCCGCTGCACGTCACCCACGTCTACGTCCGCGGCGCCCATGGCTGGCGCCTGGTCAGCCGCCATGCCTCGGCCGCCGACGATGGCCACCAGGCCATGGCCGACGCGGTTCCGCACACCCTGCATTGAAATCCGCCGCCTTTCGACCACCCGCCTGGCTACCCGGCGGCCATGCCCAGACGCTCTGGCCGCTGCTGATCAAGCCCCGCCCGCTCAAGCTGCGGCGCGAACGCTGGGAGACGCCGGATGGCGACTTCATCGACGTCGATCACCTCGACGGCCCGGCCGACGCCCCACTGCTGGTCCTGTTTCATGGCCTGGAAGGGAGTTCGAACAGCCACTATGCGGTCTCGACCGCCCGTGCCTGCAAAAAACAGGGATGGCGACTGGCCCTACCGCATTTCCGTGGCTGCTCCGGCGAATTGAATCGTCGCCCGCGGGCCTATCACTCCGGCGACTCGGCCGAAATCGACTGGATACTGCAGCGACTGCAAGCTGCCAATCACGGACGCCGCCTGCACGCCGCCGGTGTGTCGCTGGGCGGTAACGCACTGCTCAAATGGGCCGGCGAACAAGGCGAAGCGGCCAATGCGCGCGTCACCGGCGTGGTCGCCCTGTGCGCCCCGCTCGACCTGGCCGCTTGCGGCCATCACCTGGCACACGGCTTCAACCGGGTTTACACCCAGCACTTCCTGAAAACCCTGAAAGCCATCTCGGCCGCCCGCTTGCGCCAGCATCCCGGGCTGTTCGACGAAAAGCGCATGCAGGCCGCGCTCAATCTCTATCAATTCGACGATGCCGTTACCGCACCGGTCCACGGCTTCGCCGGCGCCGACGACTACTGGCGGCGCGCCTCGGCCAAACCCTGGCTGAAATCGATCCGCGTCCCGGCATTGGCCGTCAATCCGCAGAACGACCCCTTCCTGCCGGCCAGCTATCTGCCGGGCAAGCACGAAGTCAGCCCGCAGGTCCGCCTCGAACAGCCGGCCGGCGGCGGCCACGTCGGCTTCGTCAGCGGCCCTTTCCCGGGAAATCTCGACTGGTTGCCGCAAAGACTCTTACACTTCTTTCTTTTCGAAACGTCATAAGGTTAGTGGTGTAAAGCGCATGTAAGGAAGCCTTCCGATCATTTCGCCCTGCACCGCCCCCACACCAAGACAGGACAGACAATGAGCCCACTTCCCGCTGAAATCTTCAAGGCCTACGACATCCGTGGCATCGTGAACAAGTCGCTGACCGCCGACGTCGTTCGCCAGGTCGGCCACGCTCTCGGTTCGCTGGCTATCGAGCAAGGCCAGAAGGCCATTGCAGTCGGCCGCGATGGCCGCTTGTCTGGCCCGGAACTGGCCGGCGCGCTGATGGACGGCATTTGTGCCGCCGGCTGCGATGCGATCGACGTTGGTTGTGTGCCCACGCCGGTTACCTATTTCGCCGCCTACGAACTGGGCTGCCACTCCTGCGTCTCGGTGACCGGCAGCCACAACCCGCCGGACTACAACGGCCTGAAGATGGTGATCGGTGGCACGACGCTGGCCCTGGAAGCGATCCAGGATCTGAAGAAACGCATCGAAGCCGGCAACCTGAAGCATGGCAAGGGCGAGCGGCGCAGCGCCGATGTGCTCGGCGCCTATGTCGAAAAGATCGTCGGCGACGTCAAACTCAGCCGCCCGATGAAGATCGTCATGGATTGCGGCAACGGCGTGGCCGGCGCCATCGCCCCCGAACTGTTCAAACGCCTGGGCTGCGAAATCATTCCGCTGTTCTGCGACGTCGACGGCAATTTCCCGAATCACCACCCGGACCCCTCGAAGCCGGAAAACCTGACCGACGTCATTCGCACGCTCCAGGAAACCGACGCCGAACTGGGTATCGCCTTCGACGGCGACGGCGATCGCCTGGGCGTCGTCACCAAGGATGGCGAGATCATTTTCCCCGACCGCCAGCTGATGCTGTTCGCTGCCGATGTCCTGTCGCGCGTTCCGGGCGGCACCGTGATCTACGACGTCAAATGCACCCGGCTGCTCGCCCCGTGGATCAAGCAACACGGCGGTGTCCCGCTGATGTGGAATACCGGCCACGCACTGGTCAAGGCCAAGCTCAAGGAAACCGGAGCCCCACTGGCCGGCGAAATGTCCGGCCACACCTTCTTCAAGGAACGCTGGTACGGTTTCGACGACGGCCTCTACACCGGCGCCCGCCTGCTCGAAATCCTCAGCAAATCAGCCAATGGCAACCCGGTCCTGAAGGCCTTGCCGAACTCGCCGTCGACCCCGGAACTCAACATCAAGATGGCTGAAGGCGAACCGTTCGCACTGATCGACCAGCTCAAGGCCGAAGGCAAATTCGAAGGCGCCGAACAGATCATCACCATTGACGGCGTCCGCGTAGAATACGCCGATGGCTTCGGTCTGGCCGACGCGTTCATCGACCGCGTGCAGGAATCGCCGGATGTTCGCG
>DAIMCQ010000061.1:0-16808 GCA_036726285.1 Azonexus sp. | reverse complement strand
AGGCGGGGAAAGCCAGATTTCGGCCACGGTCAGCGGCGAAATCGAACTCGCCGACTAGGCGGTGGACTTTGCCCGGCGCCCCGCGTAGCATGCGCGCCCCCCCGCGCTAGCCCGCCTCACTCCCCGGTCCCTTCATGCACGCTTCACCCGCCCGCGCCTGCGGCATCGACTTCGGCACTTCCAACTCCACGGTAGGCTGGCTCAATCCCGGCCAGCCGACGCTGCTGGCGCTGGAAGATGGCAAGGTCACGCTGCCCTCGGTGGTCTTCTTCAACGCCGAAGACGACAGCATCAGCTTCGGCCGGGCAGGCCTCGGCGAATACCTCGACGGCTACGAAGGCCGGCTGATGCGCTCCTTGAAAAGCCTGCTCGGCAGCAGCCTGATCGATGGCCGTACCGAGGTGAACGGGCGGGCCGTGGTCTTTCGCGAACTGCTCACCGAATTCATCGGGACGCTGAAAAGCCGGGCCGAAAGCCAGGCGGGGCGGTCTTTCGAGCAAGCCGTCTTTGGCCGTCCGGTGTTCTTCGTCGATGACAACGCCGCCGCCGACCAGGTCGCGGAAGAGACCTTGGGCGAGATCGCCCGCAGCATCGGCTTTCGCGACGTCAGCTTCCAGCTTGAGCCGATTGCCGCGGCCTACCATTACGAAACCACGCTGCATCACGAAGAGATCGTGCTGATCGCCGACATCGGCGGCGGCACCTCCGACTTCTCGATCGTCCGCCTGTCGCCGGAACGGGCCCGCGCGGCGGATCGCCGGGCCGATGTGCTGGCCAATGGCGGGGTGCATATCGGCGGCACCGATTTCGACCGCCAGCTCAGCCTGGCCAGCGTCATGCCCTTGCTCGGCTACCGCGGCACGCTGAAGAACGGTCGGGAAATACCGGCCAGCCTCTACTTCAACCTGGCCACCTGGCACACCATCAATTTCGCCTACACCCGCCAGGTGTGGGCCGAGCAGCAACGGCTCTACATCGATGCGCTGGAGCCGAAGCGCCTGCAGCGTCTGCTCGCCCTGATCGAAAACAAGGCCGGCCACTGGCTGGCGCATCAGGTCGAACAAGCCAAGATCGCCCTTTCCGACCAGGCCGAGGCCGCCTTGCCGCTCGACGCCTTCTCGCCCGGCGAGATGCATACGCTGAGCCGACTCGAATTCGAGCTGGCCAGTACGCAACTGGTCGAGAAGGTCGAAGCCACGGTGACCGGCCTGCTACCGCAAGCCGGCATCGCGGCCGAACGCATCGACAGCATTTTCTTTACCGGCGGCTCAAGCGGCATCCCCGCCCTACGCCAGCGCATCGCCGCCCAGTTGCCCAAGGCCCGGGCGGTCGAGGGCGACCTGTTCGGCAGCATCGGCGCCGGCCTCGCCGTCGACGCGGCACGCCGTTTCGGCTGAAGTCCGAAGCGGCGAGAAGCCTGGCGCAGCGCGGCAGACGATGGCGGCCCGGATAAGCGGGTAAACTCCGCCCTTTGCCTTTGCTCCCGGATACCATGACCTTCGCCTCCCTCGGCCTTGCCGCCCCGCTCCTTCAGGCCCTCGACGGCCTTGGCTACAAGACGCCGACCCCGATTCAGGCCAAGGCCATTCCCGCCGTACTGGCCGGCCGCGACGTGATGGCCGCCGCCCAGACCGGCACCGGCAAGACCGCCGGTTTTGCGCTGCCCTTGCTGCAACGCCTCGCCGAGAGCGAAGACAAGGTCGGCAGCAACTGCATCCGCGCCCTCGTCCTGGTACCGACCCGGGAACTGGCCGAGCAGGTGCAATCGAGCTTCCGCCAGTACGCCGAACACCTGCCGGTCAGCACTTATGCGGCCTACGGTGGGGTCAGCATCAAGCCGCAGATGATGCGCCTGCGCCGTGGCGTCGATGTGCTGGTCGCCACCCCCGGCCGCCTGCTCGACCTGTTCAGCCAGAATGCCATCAAGTTCAAGCAGGTGCAGACGCTGATCCTCGACGAAGCCGACCGCATGCTCGACCTCGGCTTCGCCCGCGAACTCGACACCGTCTTTGCGGCGCTCCCCAAGCAGCGCCAGACCCTGCTTTTCTCCGCCACCTTCTCCGACGAAATCCGCAGCCTGGCCAAGGGCCGCCTGCGCGACCCGCTGTCGATCGAGGTCAGCCCGCGCAACAGCACGGTCAAGAGCGTCAAGCAATGGGCCGTGCCGGTGGACAAGAAGCGCAAGACCGAGCTTTTCCTGTTCATGCTCAAGGATCGCCAATGGGGGCAGGTGCTGGTTTTCGTCAAGACCAAGCGCGGCGCCGACGAGCTGGTCGATGCGCTGCTCGCCAAGAAGATCAAGGCCGATGCGATCCACGGCGACAAGCCGCAACCGTCCCGCCTGCGCGCCCTGGAAAGCTTCAAGGCCGGCGAGGTGCAGATCCTGGTCGCCACCGATGTCGCGGCCCGCGGCCTGGATATCGACGACCTGCCGCAGGTGGTCAATTTCGACCTGCCCATCGTCGCCGAAGACTACATCCACCGTATCGGCCGTACCGGCCGGGCCGGTGCCACCGGCGAAGCGATTTCGCTGGTCTGCGCCGACGAGGCGCCGCTGCTCGCCGCCATCGAAACGCTGACCAAGCAGACGCTGGAACGCGAGGAAGAACCCGGTTTCGAACCGGACCACCGCGTGCCGATGACCAACGGTGCCGGGCAACTGGTCAAGAAGCCGAAAAAACCCAAGGTCAAGACCGGCCGCAGTTCGAAAGGCGTCCCCAGCAACTGGGTCGGCTTCGACGACGCCCCGGCCAAGTCAGGCGGCCGCCGTCCGGCCGGCAAGGCCACGGGCGGCGCCCGCAAAAGCCCACCGCGCGGACGCTGAACGCTGCCGCACCGAATCGACTAGGCCGCGATCAGCCAGGGCAGCACGACAACCTGGACGGCGGCCAGCGGCAGCAGGCGGACGATCCAGCGCGGTCGATAGGCGAGCAGCCAGGCGAGACAGAAGGTATCGAGCATCAGCCAGCCGCACCAGGCGACCAGGCCCGTGCCGGTCCCCAGCCAGCGACAACTATCGACCCCGGCCAGCAGCAAGCCGAACAGGCCAAGCGCACGCCAGCGCCACCGCCCCGCCGCCCCCACGGCCAGCCGCTGGCGATGGGCCGGCATGCCGAGCAGCAGGGCGCTCAAGGCACACAACATCTGACAGGCGAGCAGGCTGGCGGTCATGCCCGGAGCCCCTCGGCCGGCTGGCGTCGGGCCAGTCGCCAGGCAAGCGCGGCAAAGGCGAGGCCGACCGCCAGAGTCGCCAGGTCGAAGCCGGCGAAGAGCCAATCCCCGGCCAGCCAGGTGGACGGCGCATGGCGCACACAAGTCAGTACATTGAGCAGCGGAATCGCCGCATAGGCCAGCGCCGCTCCCCACGCCTGCTCCCGCCAGGCCCGATCGACCGGGCGCCACGCCGCATGCAGCAGGCACAAGCCCCAGACGATGAACAGGACATGGCCCTCCCAGGCCGCCCGCGGCGGCCAGCCTGCGGGAAGCAGTCGATTGGCCCAGAAATAGGCGGCGATGGCGATGGGCAGACCGAGAAGGGTCCCGACATTGAGCCGTTCGACCAGACGCAAGCCGGCGTGGGCGCGCCCGCTGGCCCGCTCGGCGCGCAGCCGGCGCTTCTCGGCCCACAGGATCAGGCCGCTGGCGACCATGCCGGCGCCGGCCAGGCCCGACAGCACGTACAAGGCACGCAGCCATGGACCGGCATACAGTCCCTCGTGCAAGCCGAGCAGGAGGTCATGAATGGCTTTGGCGATGCCACCGACGGCGGGACGAATGCCGAGCAATGCACCGTTACGCCCGTCGAACACCATGATTTCCGTGCTCCGCAAGGGCGAATCCTGGTTCGGCCGGAGCAGGACCCGGGCATGGGCATCGCCGGGCTGGCGGATATCGATACCATTGACCCGCCCGACGCCCCAACGCGCTTCGGCCTGGCGCAGCATCGGCCCCAGCGGCGCCAGTTCGTGCGGCGTGCCGCTGCGCGGATAGCTTTCGCCGGCTTCGAAGGCGGCACTGGCAAAACTTTCCCGACCGGCCGGGTCGAGCCCGTAATGCGCCACGACGACCAGAGGCATGTAGGTGAAGGCGAAGAAGACCAGCCCGGAATAGGTGATCATCAACTGGAAGGGCAATGAGGACACCGACAGCAGGTTGTGGAAGTCGAGCCAGGAACGGATGCCCTTGCCGGGACGGAAGGTGAAGAACTCGACGAAGATTTTCTTGTGCACGATGACGCCGGTGATCAGTGCCACCAGCATGGCCAGCGAACAGAGGCCAACCAGCCAGTAGGCCAGCGGCACGGGCAGGTAATGCAACTGGTAATGCAGGCGGTAGAGAAACTGTCCGCCCAGGCTGTGCAGGCTGGCCAGGGGCTGCCCGCTGGCCGGGTCGAGCAGCGCCGAGCCGCCGCGCGGCGTGGCGCCGGACGGCTCGGCTTGGGGTGTCCACAGAATGCGCACCAGCGGGTCGTTGCGGTCGGTCGGCAAGACGATGAACCAGCGCGCCGCCCCGGCGGCCCGTTCCTGCAGCCGCGCCAGCGCCGTCGCGGCACGCTGGTCGGCGGTTTCGTCGTGGACGCCAATCTGAAAATGCGGATTCATCCAGCGATCGATTTCGGTATCGAGATAGCCGATCGAACCGCTCAGGAAAATCAGGTAGAGCAGCCAACCGCAGGGCAAGCCGGCCCAGGTGTGCAGCCAGGCCATGATGGTCCGGAAATGGCTTTTCATCGGAGATCGAGCCACAAGTAGGGCAGCATGCCAAGCCCGCCGAGCAGCAGCAGGCCCAGCCAGGCCAGGCCGGGCGTACGCGCGGCGAAGGCCCAGAGTACGGCAAGCGCATACAGGATGAAGCTGAGCATGGTCGCGGCCAGCACTGCCTCGGCCTTGCCGCCGGGTAGCAAGGCGGCGAGACCGATGGCCAGACCGTTGGTGGCGGCATAACCGGCCAGCAGGGCGGCCGCCAGGCGCCACGCGATGGCTCGCCGGCCCGGCGCGAAAGCATGCGACATCAGGCCGTCCCTCAGAAGCGGATATTGGCCGACATCACCACCGTACGGGCATCGCCAAGGTAATACTGGTTAACCCAGTAACGCTTGTCGGTCAGGTTATTGACGTTGAGGCGCAGGGTCAGCGGGTAGTCGCCGGCCGCCAGCGTGTAGCGCATGCCGACGTCGACCAGGGTATAGCCCGGCATGCGGTCGGTATTGGCGTTATCGCCGTAGGAATCGCCGACATAGTTGAATCCCCCGTTGATCACCAGATTCGGCAGGCCGGGCAGGGCGTATTCGGCGTACAGCTTGAACATGCGGTCGGCCACGCCGATCGGACGCTTCCCTTCGAGAGCCGGGCTCTGCTTGTTTTCCTTGATGCGGGGATCAAGCAGGGTCAGGCCGCCGATCAAGGTCAGGTTGCGGGTGAGTTTGCCGGTGGCGGTCAGCTCGATCCCCTTATGGACCTGGCGGCCGTTCTGCACGTAGGTCGGCCGCGTCGGGTTGCTCAGGTCGTAATACTGCAAGCCCTTGTCGATCTGGAACAGGGCGCCGGTCAGCAGCATGCCGCCCAGCTCGGCCTTGGCGCCGACTTCGATCTGCTCGCTCATCAGCGGGTCGAGAATGGCACCGGCGTTGGTCACCGCATAACCGCCGTAGGTCAGATCGGCGGTGCCGCCTTGTTCGAGCGACTCCATGTAGCTGGCGTAGGTGGTCACCGGCTCGACCGGCTTATAGACCAGCGACACGGTCGGCGTGGTGGCGCTTTTCCGGTAGCTGGTCTTGGCGGCGCTGGGGCTGGCCCAGGTCATTTGGTTGTCGATGGTCGAACGGTTGATGCCGGCCAGCAGCGACCAGCGCTCGTTGAAGGCGATATCGTCGCCGATCATCAAGCTGTTCTTCTGGTAGGACAGGCGCTCCCACTTGCGCCCCTGGCCGACGCTGCCCCAGGCCGGCTCGCCGACATAGCTTGGCGAACCGAGGCTGGCGCCGCTCAGGGTGGCGATGGTGCTGCCGTTGTCGGTGTAGTCGTAACGTCGCCAGGCCGTCGCGATATAACCGGCGGTCAGCTTGTGGCGGAGCATGCCGGTGCTCAGGACAAAATCGGCAAAGCCGCTGTAGGCGACGGTTTTCTGCTCCTGCGGCGCGGCCAGGACGCCGCTCTGGCTGTATGTCCCGTTGGCGCGCACGGTATTGTCGGCATAGGCGAACTTGCGCACGTCATTCTGATCAAGATAAGAACCGCGCAGGGTCAAGGCGTCGTTGATTTCCCAGCGCACATTGGCCCCCAGCCGGCTGCTGTCCACGTCCGTGTAAGTCCACGGCTGCGACCACAGCTTGGTCGGGTCGAGCGCATCGGCGCTCGGCCGCGCCACGCCGTTCGCCATGTACCAGTAGGGTTGGCGCTGCGAGCGGAAATCGCGCTTCGAGGCATCGACCTGGATCAGCAGGCGATCCGTTGCATGCCAGTCGAAGGCGGCACTGAGGAAATTCTTCTTGAGATTGAACTGGTCGACCCGCGTTTCCCCATCCTGGACCACCGCATTGATGCGATAGCCGAAACGCCCTTCGGCATCGATCGGGCCGCCGAAATCGCCGTGCAGGTAGCCGTTCTCACCCCCCGTATAGCCGGCGGTCAGGGCGTTGTAGCGCTCCTTGGTCGGGCGCTTGGAAACGTAGTTGATGATGCCGCCCACGTTGCCGGCGCCATAGAGGAAGCCGGACAAGCCGGTGAGGATTTCGACCCGTTCGACATCCTCGGTCGAGGTGCCGTGGCCGTAGGTTTCGCGCGGCAAGCCGTTGCGCGCCGACGTCGAACTCTGGAAACCGCGTAAAAAGACGTAGGGATTTTCATTCTGCAAGGTCGGCCAGGTCAGCTGCGTCGTCGGATTCATCTTGAAGATCTGGTCCGGCGAACTGGCCTGAATGTTTTCGATCAGCTCGGCCGATACCGCACTGATCGCATAGGGCGTATCGAGCAGGCTACGCCCTTCCCAGGGGCCGACCGGGGAGATCTTCTTGCTGACATAACCGCGCTCGACACTCCCTTCGGCGGCTTGGGCTGCGGTCACCGTCATCGGCTTCAGGGTTGCCTCGCCTTCCTTGACCCGGACCGGCGCCGAACGCAGGCTCAAGGTCCCGCCTTCGGTCACTACCAATTCCAGGCCGGTACCGAGTAATGCCTGGCGGGCTGCATCAGCCGGGCTGTATTGACCGCGTACCGGTGCCGCCGTCTTGCCGGCGACCAAGGCTGGGTCGGCGGAAAGGCGCAGGCCGCTGTCGCGGGCAATAGCGGCCAGGGTGTCGGCCAGTGACGCGGCCGGCAGGTTCCAGTTCCGGCTGGCGGATGCGGCCGGCCGCCCGACCGCCGCCGGGCTTTGCGCCATGGCAACCTGGCTGGCCAGGGCAAGGGATACGGCGATGACGGCCGGCAAGGGGCGCAGACGGCAGGCGTTGAAGTGCACAGAGTGGGTCATGAGGGTCTCGACAAGGAACGGACGACGAAAAGTGGGTTTCATCAGTCATGTCGCGCGAGATGGGCAAAACCCCTCACTGATTAAAAAAATATTTTCAGCCGGCCTCATCCCGGTGCTCGATCCGGGTCAGCAGCCCGCCGAAACTGCGCACGACAATCGGCTGGGTCTCGGCCAGGGCAGCCAGCGTCCCGCCCGGATCGTCGAGCGGAAAAACACCAAAGACGCGCAAGGCGCCGGCTTTCGGCGAAATGCGCAAATAGCCGCGGGTGTAGGGGCGCAGGTCGGCGACCACCTCGGCCAGCGGTCGATCCCGCACATCGAGCACGCCCTCCGACCAGGCGGCCAAAGCCGCCGCGGAACCGGCCAGAGGCGCGATGCCGGCCGCGTCGTAACGGGCGGCACGGCCAGCCGCCAAGCGCTGCGCCTGACCTGCCGTGGTCGTCACCTGGACACTGCGTTCGAGCACGGCAAGTTCGCTGTACGCATCGGTGCGCTGCACGGCAAAACGGCTACCGAGCGTACGAACCTCGCCATGCTCGGTGCGGACAATGAGCGGACGCTCGGGCAGCGCCGCCGCCTCGACAAGGAGCTGACCGCGCCGCAGGAGAACAAGCCGGGAACGCCCGCTGAATTGGAGATCGACCGCGCTCTGCGCATTGAGCGTCAGGATGCTGCCATCGGCCAGCTCCACTCGACGACGCTCGCCGGTACCGGTGCGCAGATCGGCAACCAACTCAGCCAGCGGCGGCTGGCGGTTCAAGACGTAGCCACCGAGCGCAAGCAGCACGAGGCTGGCCACACTGGAACGCAAGACCTTGCGCCGTGCCGGCGCCAGCAAAGCCAGGCGGGCAGCGCGGCGCTGGCCCGGCCGGTGCGCCTCGGCTCTGCTGAGCTCGGCCAGCGGCTGCTCAAACAGTCCGCCGATCGCCCGCCAGGCTGCTTCATGACGCGGGTCGGCTCTTAGCCAGCGGGCAAAGACCGCCTGCTCCTCCGGCCCGGCGCTGCCCGAATCGAGGCGGACCAACCAGTCGATGGCCGCTTCGGCAATCGGATCGAGCTGCCGGGCGTTCATGGCACCCCGCTCGGCATGGCGGCATCGAGGCTGGCCAGCCAGCAATGGGTAACGGCCCGCTTCATGTCGCGCTCGACGGTAGCCAGCGAGACGCCGATGGCCGCTGCGATTTCGGCATGGCTCATGGCCTCGAGGCGATTCATCAGGAAAACCTGGCGCGCCCGAACGGGCAGGCCGGCCAGCATGCGATCCAGCGACTCGATAGCTTCACGGACCAGCGCGTAGTCTTCAGCCGAGGGCGCATGGTTTTCCGGCTGCAGGGCCAAGGCGTCGAGCCAGGCGTGCTCAAGATCGCGACGGCGCCAGAAACTGAATAGCACCCGCTGGGCCAGGGTCATCAAGTAAGCGCGGGGCTCCTCGAGCTGGCCGACTTCGCGTGCGCCGAGGACGCGCACGAAGGTATCCTGGGTCAAATCGGCCGCCAGGTGCGTGCAGCCGAGTTTGCGGCGCAACCAAGCATGCAACCAGGGGTAATGGTCGACGTAAAGTTCGGCAACGGGATGGGCAGCGGACACGCAAGCTCCAGTGGCGGAGAAGAAGCTTGGCTGGCTGTCCGAAACGGTGGCTGGCTATTGAGAATAGTTCTTATTCTCCAACAACCGCACACATTCCGTCAATCCTTCTCCCCGACGCCGAACCCGCCTCGGGCGATCCGGCTCAAACCGCCCCCACTCCCCGCGCCGGCGGCTGCCCAGTCTTTGCACGTGATGGCCGATTGACCTCGGCGGCGGGTTTCAACATCAGCGCAACCAGGCCTGCAGTCAGGGCCGTCAAGCTCCAGAACATGAAAAACCCGACCGAATAAACAACTTCCCGAGGCCACGCAACAGCCTCGCCGAACAGGTAAAGCTGTTGCGGATCGATGACGGCAAAAAAAGCCGTCTCGCCAAGCACCGCCGTCAAAAAGGACAACAACAAAAGGTGGATGGTTTTCGACATGCGAGTTCTCCCAGAGGAAATCAACGGCAAATGACCGGAAAGACACCGGTAGCGATTTGACATGCCGGGACACCGAAGTTCCACACCACTGCATACATTCGTCATCGAACCGCGCGACCTCGGCACATCTCGGAGGTCAGGCAATTACAATTTGTGACGACTTAATGCCCCTGCAAGCAGTAAGATTTTGCGCTTTGCGCGAGCCAGCGCTCGTGCAAGCCTCTTCTTGCCCGCCCACTCCCGCCGGAAAATCGCCATGAAATCCCTGCCCCTGCTTGTTGTAGCCCTACTTTCCCTTGCCTCCAACGCCTTTGCCGCCGACCCGGTCAAAATCGATGTTTACCTGGCAGGGGAACTGAAACAATCCGTCTCGCTGGTCGGCCCGAACTCCAGCGCCCGATTCTCCCCCATCGGCCAGCCGGGCACGACCATCGAACTGCGCCTGGTGGCCCCGGAACCGGTTATCCTCGACATGAAGGAAACCACCACCGAGGGCGGCATCGCCGAAGCTGTCGGACGCGTCAAACTGCTGACGCCAGGTAGTTCTTTCGCCGTCTCCGAAGCCAAGGATGCGAAATTCCACAGCCCCTACGTGCTGGTCAGACGCGATTAAATTGAAGCTCGACTCGCAAAAAAAGCCGACACCCTCAGGTGTCGGCCTCTCACATGCGACCTGGCTTAAACGGTCGACTTGCGGCGCCGCGACAACTTCAGCCCAAGTAGACCAATCCCCAGCAGTGCCAGCGATGCTGGCTCAGGAACGGTAGTTGGCGGCACAACATCGAGGTTCGCATCGAACCAGAGATATTTGTTTTCAAGCACGGCGTTCAACCCATTCAAAGTCGAACCGGCAATCACCTCGCCATCGCCGCTACCATCGCCAAAGCCGGCTGCCGCTACGGTATTGGTATCGGTGCCAGCCCAGCCCATCGTCTTGTAGAAAAACCCGATCGTCCCTTCATTGGTCGGCACGACATAGCCATCCGAACGCAGCACCAGCTGGAAGCTATTGGTCGGCGTACCATGACTATTGAACCAGCCGACGTTGTCCCAGGTCACGATCAGTTGGTCGGTCGAAAGATTGTAATGCACCACACCGGATGCCGGATTACGCGTATCGACATCACCGAAGAAAGGAGAAATGATCGGCGCGGCAGCACCGGTAGGACCGCTCGGGACGTATTGGGAAATACCCGAACCAAAGCTGACATTGCCGTTATTGTTGATGAACAATGACGAATAGGTCGAGCCGAAGAAAGTGACATTAAACCCCAGATTCAAGGACATGAATCCATCATCATTCCGACCGTCGGGCTGACCGACATTCGCAGCGCTATTGCCACCGGTCGTGACGATATTCGGACCGAGGCTGTCGGTGTAATAACCGCCGGCCGTGTATACGCCGGGCGAGTTACTCAAGGCTGAACCGGGGATCGTAACCAAGGCAGCCTGTGCAGCGCCTGAAACCAAAAACATTGAGACCGCAGAAAACTTGGCAATCTTGCCAAACCACTTATTGTTCGAAGCAAACACAATTTCTCCCTAAATAGATGTAACGGCGCAGGCATAAAGCAATAAATTTGCCGCATTAACTAAGCCATTAATTTCATGTAAATTTAGGCGTACATCAGGGAGAAGGCCCGATCAAGCTGTAAAAAATATCGACGACGCATACATTCTTGAAATCGATCTCGATATTCCGAAGAAATATGCAAAAGGACGGGAAATGCCGGCCCTCATTCCCCATCTCGCTCAATTTACGAAAATCAACGTGCCCCGCTCTTCATCTCCCCGAACAGCTTGCCGGCACCATGCGGCAGTGCGCGCCAAAATTGCGGTGGCACGTCGACCTGGGCACCGAGTTTGGCGGCGGCGTGCCAGGGCCAGCGGGGATCGAACAGAATACCGCGCGCCAGGGCGACGAAGTCGGCCTGGCCTTCGGCAATGATCGCTTCAGCCTGCTCGGCCTCGGTAATCAGGCCGACGGCCATGGTCGGCAGACCGGTTTCACGCCGGATCGCCGTGGCGAACGGCACCTGGTAATTGGGTCCGGGAACGATCTGTTGCTGCGGCGACAGGCCACCGCTCGACACATGAATGAAATCGCAGCCCTGTTGCTGCAGGGCGCGGGCAAAAACGATGCTTTGCGCCAGATCCCAGCCCCCCTCGACCCAGTCGGTGGCCGAAATGCGGATACCGACCGCCATCTCCGGCACGGCGGCACGTACCGCGGCAAAGACAGCGAGCGGGAAGCGCAGGCGGTTCTCCAGCGCCCCCCCGTATTCGTCATCGCGCTGATTGCTCAGCGGCGACAGGAACTGATGCAGCAGGTAACCGTGGGCAGCATGGATTTCGATGGCATCGATACCGATGCTCGCCGCCCGGCGGGCCGCGCCGACAAAGGCATCGATCACCCGCTGCAAGCCGGCCGCATCGAGCGCCAGCGGCGGCGTCTCCTGCGGCTGGAAGGGCAGCGCGGAAGGCGCCACCGTTGGCCAGCCGCCTTCGGCCGCCGGGACCTGGCCGCCACCGACCCAGGGCACCTGGTTGGATGCCTTGCGCCCGGCGTGGGCCAGTTGAATCGCCACCGGCATGTTCGAATAGCGGCGCACGGCACTTACCACCCGCTGCAGCCCGGCTTCCGTTTCATCCGACCAGAGGCCGAGGTCGGCTGGTGAAATTCGCCCCTCGGCTTCGACTGCAGTGGCTTCGATGATCAACAGCCCCGCCCCGGAGTGACTCAGGTTGCCGTAATGCATGACGTGCCAGTCGGTGGCGACGCCGGCTTCGGCCGAGTACTGGCACATCGGGGCGATGACGATGCGGTTGGGCAAGCGCAGCTTGCCGATCGGGTAGGAGGTGAATAACTGACTCATACGGGAAACCTCGTGGCAGTAAACGGCGAATGCCGGGATTGCGATGGCAGCACTCTACGCAATCAGGGCCGGTTTGATAAACCAGGAACGGTTTGAATGAATATTAAAAATATTTTGAAAATCAAAAACGACTCATCGCCTCGCCGCACATAAAGCCGGGTTCGCAAGACACATCGCCCCGTTTCGGACGGCGGGACATTTTGTCCATCAGCGTCAAGCCACGGACAAAATGTCGCAAGACCGAACACTGACAAAAACATCGATCTCCCAATGTTCAACGACTTACTCATAATGGCACGGAGGTTGCGCTAGACTGCCATTGCGACACAGGGTCGCATCCTGGAGGAATCAACAATGAACGTCACACGGCGACAGTTTTTCAGAGTCTGCGCCGCTGGCCTCGGTGGATCATCGATTGCGATGATGGGCTTCTCGCCCACCGCTGCGCTGGCGGAAGTGCGGACTTACAAGCTCGCCCGCGCCACCGAGACACGGAACACCTGTCCGTACTGCTCGGTCGCTTGCGGGCTCCTGATGTATTCGATCGGCGACAAGTCGAAGAATGTCCATTCGGAAATCATGCACATCGAAGGCGACCCGGATCACCCGGTCAATCGCGGCGCACTGTGCCCGAAAGGCGCCGGCCTGCTCGACTTCGTGCATAGCCCGAACCGTCTCAAGCACCCGGAAGTGCGCGAAGCCGGCAGCAATGAATGGAAGCGCATCTCCTGGGATGAAGCCTTCACCCGCATCGCCACGCTGATGAAGGAAGATCGCGACGCCAACTTCATCGCCAAGAACGCCGACGGTGCCACCGTCAATCGCTGGCTGAGTACCGGCTTCCTGGCCGCCTCCGCATCCAGCAACGAATCCGGTTACATCACCCACAAGGTCATCCGCTCCCTCGGAGCCATTGCATTCGACAACCAGGCACGTGTTTGACACGGCCCGACGGTAGCCAGTCTGGCTCCGACATTCGGCCGTGGCGCAATGACCAATCACTGGGTCGATATCAAGAATGCCGATATCGTGCTGGTGATGGGGGGCAATGCCGCCGAAGCACACCCGGTTGGGTTCAAGTGGGTTATTGAAGCGAAGAAGCAGAACAAGGCCAAGCTGGTCGTTGTCGACCCGCGCTTTACGCGCACCGCTTCGGTCGCCGACTTCTATGCGCCGATCCGCACCGGCACCGACATCGCCTTCCTGGGCGGCGTCATCAATTACCTGCTGACCAACGACAAGATTCATCACGAATACGTCAAGGCTTACACCGACTTCTCGTTCCTGGTGAGCGAGGGCTATACCTTCGACAATGGCCTGTTCTCGGGCTACAACGGCGAAAAGCGCAGCTACGACAAATCCACCTGGAACTACGTCAAGGGTGAGGACGGCTACGTCAAGACCGACCCGACGCTGCAGGATCCGCGTTGCGTCTACCAGCTGATGAAGCAGCACTACAGCCGCTATACGCCGGAAATGGTCGAGAAGATCTGCGGCACGCCGCAGGCCGCCTTCACCAAGGTTTGCGAACTGATGGCGTCCACCGCCAGCGGCGACCGGACCATGACCATCATGTACGCACTGGGCTGGACGCAGCACTCGCAGGGTTCGCAGATGATCCGCACCGGCGCCATGGTGCAGCTGCTGCTCGGCAACATCGGTGTCGCCGGTGGCGGCATGAACGCGCTGCGCGGTCACTCCAACATCCAGGGCCTGACCGACCTCGGCCTGATGTCGAACCTGCTGCCGGGCTACATGACCTTGCCGGGCGAGAAGGAAACCGACTACGCGGCCTATATCGCCAAGCGGGCGCCGAAGGCGCTACGACCCAATCAATTGTCCTATTGGCAGAACTACGAGAAGTTCCACGTCAGCCTGATGAAGGCCTGGTTCGGCGATGCGGCGACCAAGGACAACAACTGGGCTTTCGACTTCCTGCCCAAACTGGACAAGATTCACGACGTCCTCCAGGTCTTCGACAACATGTACCAGGGCAAGATGGCCGGCTACTTCTGCCAGGGCTTCAACCCGCTCGCCTCGTTCCCGAACAAGGCCAAGCTGGGCGCGGCGCTGGCCAAGCTGAAGTATCTGGTGGTGATCGACCCGTTGGCGACCGAGACTTCCGAATTCTGGAAGAATTTCGGCGAATACAACGATGTCGATCCGTCGCAGATCCAGACCACGGTATTCCGCCTGCCCTCCACCTGCTTTGCCGAGGAAGACGGTTCGCTGGTCAACTCCGGCCGCTGGCTGCAATGGCACTGGAAGGGCGCCGAACCCCCGGGCGAGGCGAAGACCGACCCGGCAATCATGGCCGGCCTCTACCTGAAGCTCAAGGCGATGTACAAGGAAAAGGGCGGTGCCTTCCCGGATGCCCTGCTCAACCTCACCTGGAACTACAAGAACCCGGAAGAGCCGGCCCCGGACGAAGTGGCCAAGGAGTACAACGGCCGCGCGCTGGTCGACCTCTACGACCCGAAGGACCCGACCAAGCTGATCCGCAAGGCCGGCGAACAACTGGACGGCTTCGCCCAGTTGCGCGATGACGGCACGACGACCAGCGGCTGCTGGATCTTCTGCGGTTCGTGGACGCAGGCCGGCAACAACATGGCGCGGCGCGACAATTCCGACCCGTGGGGCAATGGCCAGACGCTGAACTGGTCGTGGGCCTGGCCGGCCAACCGGCGCATCCTGTACAACCGCGCCTCGGCCGACGTCAACGGCAAACCGTACAACCCGAAGCGCAAGCAGATCTGGTGGAACGGCACGGCGTGGACCGGTTCGGACATCCCCGACTTCAAGGCCGACTCCAACCCGGCCGACGGTATGGGGCCGTTCATCATGAACCCGGAAGGTATCGCCCGCTTCTTCGCTGTCGACAAGATGGCGGAAGGCCCCTTCCCGGAACATTACGAACCGTTCGAAACACCGATCGGCACCAACCCGATGAACACCAATCCCAAGGCGATCAGCAATCCGGCCGCCCGGGTGTTCAAGGGTGACATGGAAGTCTTCGGCAATGCCAAGGACTTCCCGTATGCCGCAACGACCTACCGCCTGACCGAGCATTTCCACTACTGGACCAAGCACGCCAAGATCAATGCGATCCTGCAGCCGGAACAGTTTGTCGAAATCGGCGAGGAACTGGCCAAGGAGAAAGGCATTGCCAGCGGCGACAAGGTCAAGGTGCGCTCCAACCGCGGTCACATCAAGGCCGTGGCGGTTGTCACCAAGCGGATCAAGGGACTGAACGTCAACGGCCAAAAGGTGCACCACGTCGGCATCCCCATTCACTGGGGCTTCAAGGGTCAGGCCAAGATGGGCTTCCTGTCCAACACCCTGACGCCGTTCGTCGGTGATGCCAACACGCAGACGCCGGAATTCAAGTCCTTCCTCGTCAACATCGAGAAGATCTAAGGAGAACTGTTATGGCATTGCAATCGCTAGACATCAAACAGCGCTCCGCGACCACCACACCTTCGACCCAGGCACGCCAGACCATCGAGATCGCCAAGCTGATCGACGTCTCGGCCTGCATCGGCTGCAAGGCGTGCCAGTCGGCCTGCATGGAATGGAACGACCTGCGTCCGGAAGTCGGCAACAACATCGGGGTCTATGACAACCCGACCGACCTTTCGGCCCAGGCCTGGACCGTGATGCGCTTCTCGGAAGTCGAACAGAACGACAAGCTGGAGTGGCTGATCCGCAAGGACGGCTGCATGCACTGCTCCGACCCGGGCTGCCTCAAGGCTTGCCCGTCGCCCGGCGCAATCATCCAGTACGCCAACGGCATTGTCGATTTCCACGAGGAAAACTGCATCGGCTGCGGCTACTGCGTCACCGGCTGCCCGTTCAACGTGCCGCGCATCTCGGAAAAGGACAAGAAAGCCTACAAGTGCTCGCTCTGTTCCGACCGGGTTGCCGTCAACCAGTCGCCGGCTTGCGTCAAGTCGTGCCCGACCGGCGCCATCCAGTTCGGTTCGAAGGAGGACATGAAGGATTACGCCGAGACGCGCATCGCCGACCTCAAGGAACGCGGTTACGACAAGGCCGGCCTGTACGATCCGGAAGGGGTGGGCGGGACGCACGTCATGTACGTGCTGCACCATGCCGACCAGCCGAATCTCTACAGCGGCCTGCCGGAAAACCCGTCGATCAGCCCGCTGGTCTCGATCTGGAAGGGCTTCACCAAGCCGCTCGCCACGCTGGCCCTGGCCGGTGTCGCACTGGGCAGCCTGTTCCATTACGTGACCAAGGGTCCGAACGAGGTCTCCAAGGAGATCGAGGACGAGATCGAACGCGAAGACCGTGAAGAGGAGGCAGCCAAATGATCCGCGATCCGAAAGACCTGAAACGCTACAACGCGCCTGAACGGGCCAATCACTGGACGGTGGGCATTAGCTTCATCCTGCTCGCGCTGTCCGGCCTGGCTTTCTTCCACCCGGCCTTCTTCC
>DAIMCQ010000060.1:0-16979 GCA_036726285.1 Azonexus sp. | reverse complement strand
CGCGAACTGGACTGGCCGACCCTGCGCCGCTGCCTGGCCGATTGCGCCCAGGTGTTCGGCGGCATCATGGTCATCCTCGGCATGGCGCTGGGCCTGACCAATTACCTGATCGACGCCGGCATTCCGGACGCGGCGATCGACTGGGCGCAGTCGATGCTGCCCGACAAGCTCGCCTTCCTGATCGCGCTCAACCTGTTTCTGCTGCTCGCCGGGGCGCTGATGGAAATCTTCGCCGCCATCGTCGTACTGGTGCCCTTGCTGCTGCCGGTGGCGGTCAGTTACGGCATCGACCCGGTGCATTTCGGCATCATCTTCCTGGCCAACATGGAAATGGGCTTTCTCTGCCCGCCGGCCGGCATGAACATCTATTTCGCCTCGGCGATGTTCGGCAAGCCGATCCGCTACGTCGCCGGCTCGGTCCTGCCGGCACTGCTCGCCATGCTGCTTGGCGCGCTGACCATTTCGGCGCTGCCGGCGCTGGCCACCTGGTTGCCGAGTCTGGTGGCAATTTAGCTTTGATCATGCTTTGCGGCGTGTCCTTCCGGTAGTATCCGGCTGTTTTCCGTTGTCATGCGCTTTTCATGATTTATGCGCCATGGCATGGATCGTTGGGCGTTGGCCGCTGTCATAACGGCAGTGGCTTCAATCCAGACGGTGAGGGTATCTCCAATGAGCAGCAGTCAATCGGATGTCGGATTCCCGTACGTCTTGCCCCGCGGCCGGAGGTCGAACGCGTGACCCTGAACCGCTTCCTGGCCCGGCTGATCTGGTTTTGCGTCCTGCCCCTGGTCTTGCTCGCCGGCTATCTCGCTTTTGACAGCATTCAACGCCAGAAGACGCAACACGAAAGCGAAGCGAACAATCTGCTATTGAACGTCGCCTCGACTTTCGACATCGGCCTGAAAAATCGTATCGGTGTACTCAGCATGCTGGCCCGTTCGCCGCTGCTCGACGACCGGCAGCGCTGGGGGGAGTTGTACCAGGAGGCGCAAGGTTTCCAGGAGAATTTTGGCAGCGATGTCATCCTGGCCAGCCCGGAAATGGACATGCTGTTCAATACCCACGAACCCTTTGGTGCCGTCTTGCCCCGTTTGCCGCAGCCGCGTGGCCGGGCTGCGGCACCGCAGGCGCTGGCCACCGGCAAGCCGGCGGTGGGCGATCTATTCCGGGGGCCGGTGAGCCAGAAACAGCTGGTTGCCGTCGTCGTACCTGTCATGCGGCAGGACAAACCGGTCGCATTGTTGCTCAGTGTGGTTGATGTTGCCCGCTTTCAAGAGCGCCTCGACCAGGTCGCTTTGCCCGAAGAGTGGGCGTTGACCTTGCAGGATGGCAATGGCGAGGCGATTGCCCGGCGTGCCCCGGCCGGCTTCGACTCGCAGGCCGATGTCGATGCCGACGGTCGTTTTACCGTCAAGTTGGCTCAAGCCCCCTGGTCGGTGGTGTTGGAAGTGCCGCGGTGGGCCGATCAGGCATCGATGTTCAGGCTGGGCCTTGCATTGTTGTCGGCGGTGCTGATCGCCACCTTGATCGGCGTTTTCGGGGCGACCGTTGCCGCCAGGCACCTGACCCGATCGTTGAAGGCCCTGGTGGAAACGCGGCGGAGCGAGGTCTTGAACAGCGATATTGCGGAAATCGATGCCGTGCACCATGTGCTGGAGGGTTCAAAAGCCGAGCAGGTGGCGGCCGAGCTTGCCCGCTGGGAGAGCGAGCGGCGTTTTCGCGCCACCTTCGAGCAGGCGGCAGTCGGGATCGCGCTGGTCGCACCCGATGGCAAGTGGCTGCAGGCCAACGAGAAGCTGTGCCGCATCGTCGGCTATACGCATTCGGAGTTGCTGCGCAAGTCGTTTCAGGAGATCACCTTTCCGGAGGATCTCGATACCGACCTGGCCAAGGTCAGTCAATTGCTGGCCGGCGAGATCGACGCCTATGCGCTGGAAAAGCGCTATCTGACCAAGGATGGGCGGCGTGTCTGGGTCAACCTGACGGTGGCGCTGGTTCGCAACGAAGAAAGCGCCCCGGATTATTTCATCTCGGTGGTCGAGGACATCGAGCGCCGCAAGGCGGCCGAGAGTGCCTTGCAGATTCGCGAGCAAGCCTTGCAGGAAGCGCAGCGCCTGGCGCGGGTCGGCAGTTGGAGCTGGGATCTGCTGAGCGGGCGGCATGTCTGGTCGCAGGAGGTGTACAGCATTTACGGTCGCGATCCGGCTTTGCCACCGGCGGTCTATCCGGAGGTCCAGTCGTATTTTTCGGACGAGAGCTGGGCCATTCTGTCGAATACGGTCGAGGCGACGCTGCTCAGCGGTCAGCCCTACGAATGCGATTGCGAGTTCATCCGTCCGGATGGCGAGCGCCGTTGGTTGACCGCCCGCGGCGAAGCGACGCTCGATGCCGGCGGCAAGGTCGTCGAGTTGCACGGTACGGTGCAGGATATTACCGAGCGCAAGGCGATCGAGCGCGAGTTGGCGATCCATCGCGAACATCTCTCCGAGCTGGTGGCGGAACGGACCGCCGAACTGGAAACGGCGCGCCACGAGGCGGAGCGGCTGGCGCGGGTCAAGGCCGAGTTCCTGTCGAACATGAGTCACGAAATCCGTACGCCGCTCAATGCCGTGCTCGGCTTTGCCCAGGTCGGTCACCGCGACAGCATGGGACAGAAGGCGCAGCAGTATTTCGCCCATATCCTGGATTCCGGCGAGCTGTTGCTCGGCATCATCAACGACATTCTCGACTTCTCGAAGATCGAGGCCGGCAAGATGCAGGTCGAGCGGCAGCCTTTCGACATTCGCCTGGCGGTCGAGCGGGCCTCGGCGATGGTGATGCCGCGGGCCCAGGACAGGGGGCTGCAGTGGGCGGTGGAAGTGTCCGACGATCTGCCGGCGGGTTGCCTGGGCGATAGCCTGCGTCTGAGCCAGATTCTGATCAACTTGCTGTCGAATGCGGTGAAATTCACCGAGTCGGGCGGCGTGACGCTCAGTGCCTGGCGAGAGGCCGGGCAGCTCTGTTTCGCGGTCAGCGATACCGGCATCGGGTTGAATGCCGAGCAGCAGGCGCGTTTGTTCTCGGCTTTCGAACAGGCCGATACCAGCACGACCCGCCGTTTCGGCGGTACCGGGCTGGGGCTGGCGATCAGCCGTCACCTGGCACTGCTCATGGGCGGCGAGATCGTGGTCAGCAGCCAGCCCGGACTGGGCAGCCGTTTTACCTTGCGCATTCCCTATCTGTCGGCCGCTGCGCCGCCGACGATTGCGCTGCAGTCCGCCGCCAGCGGGGCCCGTTTGACGGGCTTGTCGATTCTGGTTGCCGAAGACAATGAAGTGAATCGACTGGTGCTGGCCGAATTGCTCGGCGACGAGCAGCCGGAACTGGTCTTTGTCGAAAATGGATTAGAGGCGGTGGCGCGCGTGCAAAGCGGCCCGCCGGATTTCGACCTGGTCCTGATGGATATCCAGATGCCGGTGATGGATGGCTACGAGGCGGCCCAGCTTATCCTGGCCGAACATCCCGATCTGCCGATCATCGGCCTGACGGCGCATGCCCTCGCCGAGGAAAGGGCGCGCATCCTGGCGGCGGGCATGGTGGCCCACGTCAGCAAGCCGGTACAACTTGATGAACTGGTCAATACGATATTGACCTACCTGCGTTCGACTTCTCGCGACGGGATATCGCCTCCCGACCGACCGCCGGTCGCCCGGCCAGAGCCCGCGTCGGTGGGCGATCACCCCGCCCGGGTCATGACGGTGATCGACTGGGCGGCACTCGACCGGCGCTACAGCAGCCACGCCGGCTTTGTCCAGAAGCTGCTCAAGCTTGCGCTGATGAGCAATCCCGAGACTTCGCAACAGTTGCGCCTGGCGGCCCTGACCCAGGATTTCGCCCAGATTGCCTTTATTGCCCACAGCATCAAGGGTACCGCGGTCAATCTCTGTGCCGGACCGCTGGCCGAACTGGCGGCCAGCTGCGAGATGGCGGCGCGCGATGAAGCGTTTGATGCCGGCGAGATGGCCAATGAGCTGGCGCTGGCCGTCGAACAATTGCTGACGGCGATCCTCGACCGTCTGACCGAGCAGGCGCGCGATCCGCTCGCCTAGCCGGAAGGGCTTGGGCCGGGCTGGCGCCAGCACGCTTTCGTTTGATTGAAATCAATACGGCCTATTACTTTTGTATTAAGAATATTCGATATCACATTCCCGGCGTCATGATGGCGCAAGGTCGATGCCAGTTCTCAGTGTCGTTTTGTTTTACGGTCGTCAGCCATGATCGGGCAGGGGGGGATTTACCGCCGTCTCTACCTCGGCTGCCTGGCGCTGATCTGCCTGATCGTGCTGATGGGAGGCTGGAGCGCTTACCGTTCGAGTGTGCAACACCGTGAACTGGCGCTGGTCCGCGCCCAGAACGTGACGCAACTGCTGGAGCGCTACATTTCCAGTATTGTCGACAAGACCGACCTGAGTTTGCGCTCTGTTGCCTTTCTCTACGAAAAGAACATGCTGCCGCGAGGGGAGGATGCCTTGGCCGGTGGCCGCCTGATCGTCCACCACCTTGCCCAGTTGCCCGAACTGGAACAGATCCGGGTGATTGATGCCGAGGGTTGGATCGCGCTCGATTCGGAAGGGCGCAAGCGCTTGAATGTGGCAGATCGCGACTATTTTCAGCGGGCCAAGAAGCAGGCCGGGGATGACTTGATTGTGGTCGGTCCGCTGCTTGGCCGGATCCAGCCGACCTGGGTGATCCTGCTTGGTCGGCGCTTGAGCCGGCCGGATGGCAGTTTTGCCGGCATGGTGGTGGCCACCATTGCTTCGACCCATTTTTCGCATTTGTTTTCAACCCTCGATCTCGGCAAGAACGGGGCAATCTCGTTACGGACGACGGACTACAGCCTGGTGGCGCGTTACCCCGAGCCCAATCCGGCATCTCCCGCCATCGGGATGCAGGCGGTATCGCAGCAATTGGCCGAAGCCATTGCCCGCCAGCCGGAAAACGGCACCTACGTGGCTGCGACGACGCTCGATGGTGTCGAGCGGATCAACGCTTATCGGCGCGTCGGCAACTATCCGTTTTACGTGATTGCCGGCATTTCGACCGAAGCCTGGAAGGAGGCCGTGCTGCAGGATGCGATCGATGTTCTGGGGATCGGTCTGGTCGCCATTTTGGTGACATTGACCTCCGGCAGCTTGCTGGCCCGTACCTGGCGTCGAAGAGAGCAGGCGGCGCTGGCGCTGGCCCGGGAGAGCGAACGGAACCATCTGCTCCTGCAAAATGCCAGCGACGGCATTCATGTGCTCGACGAGGCCGGGCGGGTGCTGGAGGCGAGCGACTCGTTTTGCCGCATGCTCGGCCGCAGCCGCGATGATGTACTGCGAATGAATGTCCGGGAATGGGATGCGCGCTGGTCGGCGGACGAGGTGCCAGGAGAGATTTCAGCCTTTGTCCGGACGCAGCGGAACACGGTTTTCGAGACGCGCCACCGGCGTGCCGATGGTAGCCTGTTCGATGTCGAGATCAACGCCACGCCGGTGATGTATGAAGATCAAAGGGCTTTGTATTGTTCGGCGCGTGACGTGTCTGCCCATAAGCAGGCCGAGGCGGCACTGGGCGAAGCCTTGGCGCGGCTGCAGAAAATTGCCAGTCGGGTGCCAGGATGCATCTACCAATACCGCCAGCGGCGCGATGGAACGGCTTGCCTGCCATATGCCAGCGATGCATTCAACGCAATTTTCCGACTTTCTCCGGAGTCGGTGCGCGAGGATGCTTCTCCTGTCTTTGCCAGAATTCTGCACGATGACAGGGCGCAGGTGAGAGCCAGCATCGAGCGTTCGGGGCGGGAAATGACCGTGTGGAGCGAAGAGTTACGGGTCGCTTTCGACGATGGTGCGGTCCGCTGGATCCATGCCAATGCCGTTCCCGAGCTTGAGGCGGATGGCAGTATCCTGTGGCATGGCTTCATGACCGACATTACCGAACGCAAGCAGCTGGAAAGCGAGTTGAGCCAGTATCGCCAGCACCTTGAGGCCCTGGTCGAAGCGCGTACCGCCGATCTGTCGATTGCCAAGGAAGCGGCCGAGGCGGCCAACCGGGCGAAGAGTACTTTCCTCGCCAACATGAGCCACGAGTTGCGCACGCCGATGAACGCCATCATCGGCCTGACCCATCTGCTCGGACGCAGCATTGCCGACGCGGGGCTGCGCGCCAAGCTCGACAAGATCAGCTATTCGGCCGGACATCTGCTGCAGTTGCTCAATGACGTGCTCGACCTGTCGAAGATCGATGCCGAACACCTGACCCTGGAGCACACCTGCTTCCGCCTGGGTAGCCTGCGCAGCAATATCGACAGCCTGGTCAGCGAGCGGGCCTTGGCCAGCCGGCTGCACCTGCGCTTCGAGATTGCCGCGGCACTCGAACATCAGAACCTGATTGGCGATCCGCTGCGTTTGCAGCAGATATTGCTCAACCTGGTGAGCAATGCGATCAAGTTCACCGAGCACGGCGAAGTGGTGCTCGCCGTCGAAGTGATTGACCAAACCGCCAGCGACCTGCGCCTGGCCTTTACCGTGCGCGACAGCGGCATCGGGATGAGCGAGGAAGCGCAAGCCCGGCTCTTCATGCCCTTTGAGCAGGCGGATGGTTCGACGACGCGCAAATATGGCGGTACCGGTCTCGGCCTAGCGATCAGCCAGCGCCTGGTGCGCCTGATGGGCGGGGTGATCCAGGTGCGCAGCCGGGCTGGCGAAGGCAGCGTGTTCAGCTTTGCCATCTGGCTGCCGCGCGCCGACGCGGGGGCGATGGCCGGCGAGGCGGCGATCCATCTTTCCGGCCGCCTGGCCGAGGAAAAGTTGCGTGCCGAGTTCGCCGCAACCCGCATCCTGGTTGCCGAGGATGACGAAATCAATCAGGAAGTCATTCTCGAACTGCTGCGCGAAGTGCTCGGCCTGCAGGTTGATCTGGCGGTGGATGGCGTGCAGGTGATCGAGTTGATCCGGCGCCATCCTTATGCCCTGGTGCTGATGGACATGCAGATGCCGGTGATGGATGGCCTGGCGGCCAGTCGGGCCATTCGCGAAATGCCCGGCTGCGAACAGCTGCCGATCATCGCCATGACGGCCAATGCCTTTGCCGAAGATCAGGCGCGCTGCCTCGATGCCGGCATGAACGACTTCATTGCCAAACCGGTCGATCCCGATCTGCTGTTTGCCCTGCTGCTCAAGTGGCTGGCCCGGCCGGCCAACTGATCGGCCGGGCCGCCCTGGTTCGCCCTGGCTGCAGGGCTGGCGTGGCGGGGTCTAGTCCGTGGCGGTTTCGTAAGCAGCCAGCGTCACGCCGGCGTGGGTCAGCACCTCGCGCAGGGCCTTGATGTCGGTCCGGCTGCAGGTGCTGCTGTTGTGCGGATGGTGCAGGAAGGCTTCGACCTTGTTCAGGGTGATCTTGAAGCGGGCGCCGTGCGAGGGTTCGATGTCGGCACCGAGGTGGTGCAAAAGGGATTCGACTTCACGCCAGTGGATGTTCGCGCTCGGCGGATCCTGGAAGATGCTGCGCATCAGGTGGGCATGCTTGTGGCTCATGGTGAATCTCCCGAATGTTTCAGGCCTCACCATTCTATGCCTGCCGATGGCCGGCGTCAGGTCAGAATGCGCTTGAGCAGGGCTAAACAGAGCAAAGTGTAGCCGGCCGCAACAAGATCGTCGGCCATGACGCCGAAGCCGTTCTTGACGTGCTGGTCGAAATAGCGGGCCGGTTGCGGCTTGGTGATGTCGAAGAAGCGGAACAGCATGAAGGCGGCCAGCTGCCAGAAGAAGGTGGCCGGCGTCAGCAGCAGGATCAGCCAGAAGGGCACGATCTCGTCCCAGACGATGCTGCCGTGATCGGGGTCGCCGATGGTCCGGCCGGTGACGTCGATGAACCAGATGCCGGCCAGGTAGGCGACGCCGAGCAGGGCGAGCAGCGGCAGCTCCTGGAAATACGGCCGGAACAGCAGGTAGCTGACCCAGGCGAAGGCCGTGCCGACCGTGCCCGGCGCCCATTGCGACAGGCCGCTGCCACAACCCAGCGCGAAGAAGTGCGCCGGGTGGGCAAAGAGGAATTTAAGGCTGGGCGGCTTGTTCAAAATGATCGTAGCCCTTGTGGCTGAAATCGACCGCCTTGTCGTCCGGGTCGAAAACCGTGACTTCGCCGGCCTGGCCGTCGACCATTTCGCCGATGCACCACAGCGGCAATTCCAGCAGGGCGGCGATCTTGCCGATGGCCAGGTGCTGTTCGGGGCGGGCGGTAAACACCAGTTCGTAGTCGTCGCCGCCGGCCAGCTGGCATTCCAGGGCCAGGCGACGCAGGTCGGCGTTGTAGCTTTCACCCTTCGGCAGGTGCGGCAATTGCACCAGGCGGACGGCGGCGGCACAGCCGGAGCGTTCGCAGATATGGCCGAGATCGCCGAGCAGGCCGTCGGAAACGTCGATGGCGGCATTGGCGACGCCAACCAGAGCCTGGCCGAGCGCGACGCGCGGCCGCGGCTTTTCGAGGGCGCCGACGCACAGACGCGGCCAGGGTTCGGGCAGTTCGACCCGACCTTGCAGCTGCGCCAGGCCGAGGGCGGCCAGGCCGGGGCGGCCGGAAACCCAGATCTGGTCGCCGACTTGGGCACCGTCGCGGCGCAGCGCACGGCCCGGCTCGACTTCGCCGAGGGCGGTGATGCAGAGGTTGAGCGGTCCCTTGGTGGTGTCGCCGCCGACCACATCGACGCCGTATTCGGCGGCGCAGGCGAAGAAGCCTTCGGCAAAAGCGGCGATCCAGGCTTCATCGGCCGCTGGCAGGGCGCCGGCCAGCGTTACCCAGCGCGGCTGGGCACCCATCGCGGCGAGATCGGAGAGATTGACCGCCAGTGCCTTCCAGCCCAGGTTCTTCGGGTTGGTATCGGGCAGGAAGTGGGTGCCGGCGACCAGCATGTCGGTGGTCACCGCCAGTTGCTTGCCCGGCGACGGCTGGAGCAGGGCGCAGTCGTCACCCGGGCCGAGCACGGCGGACGGCGTCGGCCGGGCGAAGTAGCGGTCGATCAGCGCGAATTCACCCGGCATCGACTTACTTGCCCTTCTTGCGGGCAGCGACTTCGTCCGGGCGCACCCCGGCGGCGATCTTGTCGAGCACACCGTTCACGTACTTGTGGCCGTCGGTGCCGCCGAAGGCCTTGGCCAGTTCGATGGCCTCGTTGATGATGACGCGATAGGGCGTTTCCGGATGATGGATCATCTCGAAACAGCCCAGCATCATGACGCAGGCTTCGATCGGCGACAGTTCGCTGAAGGGGCGGTCGATGTGGCTGGTGATGTGGCCGACCAGCACTTCGCGCTGGCCGATCACGCCGCGCAGCGTGCCGACGAAGAATTCGCGGTCGGCCTTGGCGAAACCTTCCATTTCCGGGGCGTAGGCTTCGATGGAAGCTTCGTCGGCACCGCCGACGCGCCACTGGTAGAGGCCTTGCAGAACGAATTCGCGAGCCCGGCGGCGCGCCGACTTGGGCGGGGCCTTGGCTTCTTCCGGATGTTCGGTGTCGCTGAGGAATGTGGTCATTGGAGCAGGGCTTTCTGAAGATTGGCCATCTCGACTGCGGCCTGGGCGCAATCGGCCCCCTTCGGCTGCATGCGGACTTCGGCCTGTTCGTCGGTATCGCAGGTCAGGATGCCGTTGGCGATCGGCACGCCGGTGTCGAGCTGGACTTCCATGATGGCGCGGCAGGCGTCGTTGGAAACTACTTCGAAGTGGTAGGTGTCGCCACGGATGACGGCGCCCAGCGCGACCAGTGCGTCGAAGCTGCCGCTTTGTGCCATGGTCTGCAGGACGAGCGGGATTTCCAGCGCGCCGGGTACATTGGCGATGGTCATGTCGGCATCGGCGACGCCGAGCCGCTTCAGTTCGGCGACGCAGGACGAGAGCAGGCCTTCGCAGACCGGCAGGTTGAAGCGGGCCATCACGATGCCGACTTTGAGGCCGGCGCCGTTGAGGTTGTTGTCGTATTCGAAAATATTGTCAAAGCGGGACATGGCTTAGAGCTCCGCAGGAGAGGTGACGAAACCGGTGACTTCGAGGCCGAAGCCGGTCATGGAGGGCATCTTGCGCGGGCTGGAGAGCAGGCGCATTTTGGAAACGCCGACATCGCGCAGAATCTGGGCGCCGATGCCGTAGGTGCGCGGGTCCCATTTCTGCTGGGCGCGCGGCTGGTTCTGGCCGGTCAGGCGGGTGAGCAGGGCTTCGCCGTCTTCCGGACGGTGCATCAGCACGATGACGCCGTGGCCGTGCTTGGCCAGGGCGGCTTGCGCCTCGTCGATGGAGAAGGACTGCACCTTGCTGCCCGGGTCGAGGAAATCGAGCACCGACAGCGGTTCATGGACGCGGACCAGGGTTTCGCCGCCGGCCGGGATTTGGCCCTTGACCAGTGCCAGGTGGGTGGCGCCGCTGGCGCGGTCGACATAGGCGTGCAGCGCGAACTCGCCGTGGGCGGTTTGCACCGGCTTGCTGGTGACCCGTTCGACCAGGGTTTCGGAAGCGGCGCGGTAGTGGATCAGGTCGGCGATGGTGCCGATCTTCAGGCCGTGTTCCTTGGCGAACTCGAGCAGTTCCGGCAGGCGGGCCATGGTGCCGTCGTCGTTCATGATCTCGCAGATCACCGACGAGGGTTCCAGACCGGCCATGCCGGCCAGGTCGCAGCCGGCTTCGGTGTGGCCGGCGCGGACCAGGACGCCGCCTTCGCGGGCGGTGATCGGGAAGACGTGACCGGGCTGCACGATGTCGTCGGCAGTGGTGGCCTTGGCGACGGCAACCTGGATGGTGCGGGCGCGGTCGGCGGCGGAAATGCCGGTGGTGACGCCTTCGGCGGCTTCGATCGAGACGGTGAAGGCGGTGCCGTACTGGGTCTTGTTGTTGCGGGCCATCTGGACCAGGCCGAGCTTCTTGCAACGGGCTTCGGTCAGGGTCAGGCAGATCAGGCCGCGACCGTACTTGGCCATGAAATTGATTGCATCGGGCGTGATGTGTTCGGCGGCCATGACGAGGTCGCCCTCGTTTTCGCGGTCTTCTTCATCGACCAGGATGACCATGCGGCCCGCTTTCAGTTCGGCGACGATTTCGGCGGTGGTGGCAATGGCGGGATGGGGGGACATGGGATTCCGGATACAGCAAAAAGGGGGGGCTATTTTCGCAGAAACAGGCGATGGCCGCCCGGGTTTACTGCAAAGGCGCCTGGCTCAAGGGAGATAGGCTTCGACCTGGATGCGCAGGCGGACTTCGTCGCCGATGAAGGGCAGACCATTGTTCATGCCGTACTCCGAGCGGCGCAGCGTACCCTGCGCGTCGGCGCCGCAGCCGCGCTTGCGGGCGGCGAGGTTGAGGCCGCATTTGAACCGCTTGATCTCGAGCCGCAAAGGGCGGGCCTGGCCGAGCAGGATCAGCGTGCCTTCGACCGCCACCGGCCGTTCGTCGTCGAAAATGAAGCTTCGGCTGCGAAAGATCAGGTCCGGGAAGTCGCTGGTGTTGAACCAGTCGGCCCCGCGCAGGGTGTCGTCGCGCAGGCCGAAGCCGGTGTCGATCGAGGCGGCGTCGATGCGGATGTCGATGCTGCCGGTCTTCGCTTCGGCATCGAACTCGATGCTGCCGCTGCTGTGCTTGAACAGGCCGCGCTGGGTTGAAAAGCCGAGATGGTCGATCTCGAAGCTGGCGTAGGTGTGGCTCGGGTCGATCCGGTATTCGGCGGCCGTGGCGGGGAGGGCCAGCCAGGCCAGCAAGAGCAGAGAGAGGCAGCGGGTCATGGTCGAGGCTGGAAGGTCAGCTTGAAAGGGGACTGCCGGTCTGACCCGAAATCCGCCGCAGCGTTCCGCGTGCCTGTCTGTGCCGCCCTTTTCGCGGTAGCATCGCTGCCCATGCGTCATGCCCTGCTTTTTTCCGTTTTCGTCATTGCCTCCTGCGGGCTGGCTTACGAACTGATCGCCGGTGCCCTCTCGTCCTACCTGCTGGGCGATTCGGTGACCCAGTTCTCGACCGTGATCGGGGCCTACCTGTTCGCCATGGGGGTGGGCTCCTGGCTGTCGAAATACATCACCCGCGACCTGGTCGGCCGTTTCATCCAGATCGAGCTGATGGTCGGCCTGCTCGGCGGCTTTTCGGCCGCCGGCCTGTTCCTCGTCTTCACCTGGTTGTCGGCGCCATTCAAACTGCTGCTCTACCTGGCCGTGTTCGGCGTCGGTGTGCTGGTCGGCCTGGAAATTCCGTTGGTCATGCGCATCCTGGAGCGCGAACTGGCCTTCAAGGATCTGGTGTCGCAGGTGCTGTCCTTCGATTATCTCGGGGCGCTGGCGGTCTCCATCCTGTTCCCGCTGTTCCTCGCGCCGCAGTTGGGGATGGTGCGTACCGGCCTGCTTTTCGGCTTGCTCAACGTCGCCGTCGCGCTGTGGGCGCTGCATCTCTTTCGCCAGCAACTGCCGGCCCGCGGCGCATTGGCGCTGCAAAGCTGGGGCGTTTTCGGGCTGCTGCTGGCCGGCTTTGTCGGTGCCGGCCAACTGACGACGCTGGCCGAAGCGCATCTCTATGCCGACGAGATCGTCCATACCGAAACCACGCCCTACCAGCGCATTGTCGTCACCCGTTGGCGCGACGATCTACGGCTGTTCCTCAACAACAACCTGCAGTTTTCCTCGCATGACGAGTATCGCTATCACGAGGCGCTGGTCCATCCCGGCCTGGCCAGTCTGCCCGGCGCCCGCCGGGTGCTGGTGCTGGGCGGCGGCGACGGGCTGGCGGTGCGCGAAATCCTGAAATACCCGAATGTCGAGGCGGTGACGCTGGTCGATCTCGACCCGGCGATGACCCAGCTGTTCTCGACCTCGCCGCCGCTGGTCAAGCTCAACCAGGAGGCCCTGCTCTCGCCCCGGGTCAAGGTGGTCAATGCCGATGCGCTGCAATGGCTGGAGGAGAGCAGCGAGTTCTTCGACTTCATCGTCATCGATTTCCCCGATCCGTCGAATTTCGCCCTTGGCAAGCTCTATACCTCGGCCTTCTATCGCCTGCTGGAGAAGCGGCTGTCGGCACGTGGCCTGTTGGTCGTGCAATCGACCTCGCCGCTCTATGCCCGGCAGTCCTTCTGGTGCGTCGTCGCAACGCTGGAGGATGTCGGTTTCAAGACGGCGCCTTACCACGCGCTGGTGCCCTCCTTCGGCGAATGGGGCTATATCATCGCCGGCCGGCAGCCTTTCGTGCCGGGGGCGATCGACCGTAGCAAGACGCGCTTCCTGACGCCGGAGGTGGCGCCCGATCTGTTCCACTTTGCGGCCGACATGGATCGTGTGCCGGCCGAGGTCAATCGGCTGAACAACCAGGTGCTGGTGCGCTATTTCGAGGAAGAGTGGCGCCGCGTGATCCGCTAGGAGATACGCCGGTAGTGAAATGTCATTTGCCTGGTCGGTGTCATGCCATTAGGATATGCAGCCCAGCATCGCTGCACTTCTCCGGAACACTCGACACATATGGCTGATGTTTATCGCATCGTTCGCCCCGATGGGCGGGTTGAATACACCGACATGCCGGGCGGCCCCGGTACCGTCGAAAAGGCCGGGCAGGGCGGCAAGCGCGAAGAATCGCCGCGCCCGGTCGATCACAAGACCGTCGTCTCGGTGATCAAGGAAGTCCAGAAGCGCATTCCCAAGCTCAACGATTACCTCGACTACATCGACTACCTGCGCTACAACAATCCACGCGCTTTCGCTGCGGTAATGAAGGAACTCGAACGGACCGACATCAAGACCTATCTGGCCTTGCAGAAATACCCGCAATTCCGGCCGCTCGGCCAGTCCCTGGTCGGCTTGAAGGCCGGCGAGCGCACCCTGGCGCTGGGGGCCGGGTTGGCGACCGGCGGGGTGGGCGGCAGCGTCGAAAAATGGCTGGAGGGGACGGTCAAGGAGTTGATGCAGCGAGATCGCTGGGGGCCTTACGCCAAGGTGCTGGGCAGCCGGGCTTCGACCCTGCCGGCACCGCCGGCGCCGACCTATTCCAGTTCCCGCCTCGGCCAATATCTCAAGGAAGACGATTTGCGCCGGGCCGCCGCCAGCAAGGATGCCGCCTCGATGCTGGAAAAGTCCAGGGCCGGGATGCGCGCGGCACGCGGGACGGCAGTGACGCGCGGCCTGGGGCCGCTGGTCGATCTGGGCATCGGCGCCCTTGACCCGGATTTCTTTCGCGGCATTTCCGCCATCCGTGGGCGCCAACTGGCCAACCGCCTTGTCCAAAGCGGCATCTTGAGTCCGGAAGAGGGCCTGGAATTGCCGGGCATGATGGCACGCGGCGAATTCGAGCAAGTCAATGCCATGATCCAGGCCGCCGTCAATCGTGCCGGAGAAAACCGCTGATGCGCTGCCTCGTCATCGCCCTGGTTTGCTTCCTGCTGCTCGGGCCGGCGGCGGCTGCCGAATTGTCGCCGGCCATGCGTTCGCTCTGCCAGCGTGCCGAACTGGCAGCGTTCGTGCCGCTGCAGGCGCCACGCCCGGCCTCCGACCCCTTGTTCCAGGCGCTGGCCGGCAGTGCCGACGAACGCGTGCTCAGTGCGGCACTGGCCGGTGGCGACCCGGATGCGCCACGTGGCAGTACCGGCATGACACCGCTCTCTTTCGCCGCCGCCAGCGCCAACGTCACCGGCATCCGCCTGCTGCTGGCGCGCGGCGCGCAAATCGACCGGGCCGGACAGAAAGGCATGCCGCCGCTGGCCTACGCGCTGACCGCCGGGCATCCCGGCATCGCCTGCCTGCTCGTGCAGTGGGGCGCCAAAGTGCCGTCGGCCGGCGCCATGCCTTTCCTGTTGCCGGCTGCGGCGCTGGCCGAAGGCGATCCGGCGGGGGCGGCAACGCTGGTCGCTTTTCTTGCCGAGCAGGGGCATGACCTCAACGCCCGGATGCAAGGCGACACCGCCCTGATCATCGCCGCCGAAAGCGGCAACCTGCCGCTCGTCCGCCTGCTGCTCGACAAAGGGGCGCGTACCGATCTGCGCAACAACCAGCAGGAAACTGCCGAAGCGGTGGCCCGTCGCAGCGGCTATCCGGAGATCGCCGGCTTGATCCGGCAGGCGCGCGCCACTCGCCGCTAGACCGGCGGCGTCCTTGCCGGCATGACCGGCATTCGCGCAACAGGCGGTGTTGTTGGTGGGGGCAGAAGATATCTTTGCCGCTCAAGTCCGCGCCGCTGCGGCTGGAATTCTCACGGCATATTCATTTACAATAATGCCAATGGCTTTGTGGCCATCATCCCCGTCTTCAGGTGTACCCATGTCTTACGCTGACCTTGCCGGCCTCAGCCAGGAAAATCGCATCCTGCGCCTGCGCTTCCCCAACGACGATGGCCCCAATTCGTCGCTTTATGCCAATACCCTGGACGCCTACGAAGGGCTGTCGCGCGACTTTCGTTATGTCGTCGAAGTCATTTCGGAGGATGCCGGCCTCGCCCTCAAAGACCTCATGGGCAAGCGCGTCACCATCGAACTGGTGCGCAGCGACGGCAGCCTGCGCTATTTCAACGGCCATGTCTTCGAGTTCCGCCATACCGGCAGCGATGGCGGCTTTGCCTTTTACGACATGGTCCTGCTGCCCTGGCTGACCTACCTGCAACTGCGGACCGACAACTACCTGTTTCATGACAAAAGCACGCGTCAGGCGCTCGAAGACATCTTCGGCGATTATCCCGAGCGCCATGTCGAGTTCCGTGTCGCCGGCGGCAAGACCCATACCTTTCAGGCCCAGTGGGATGAAACCGACTACAACTATGTCCATCGTCGCCTTGAAGAGGCCGGCTGGTACTACTGGTACGAGCACGACGCCAGCCAGCACCGCCTGATCATCAGCGACGACAGCCTGGGAGCGCCGGTGATCGATGGCGACGACCGCGAGGTCGCCTTCGTGGTCGATGCCACCAGCGAAGACCACGACAGCCTTTCCGGCTGGGCGCCGGTCCGCCAGCTGGCCAGCGGCAAGGTGGCGGTGAGCGGCTTCGACTTCAAGAACCCGCGCCCGCAGCACGCGGCGATCGAGACGCTCAACCAGCAGGGCGACGTGCGGGGGCTGGAAGTCTACGAATACGCCGGTGCCTTCGGCTTCACCAATGCGGCGCAGGGCGATGCCCTGGCCAGGTTGCGCATGGAAGAAATCGAGTCGCGTGCCAAGCATTTCGAGGCCTCGGGCAATTGCCGCTGGCTGCAGCCCGGTCGCTGGTTCGATATGGCCGGGCATTACGAACTGGATCGGGCCGACCCCAACCAGCGACGCTTTCTGGTCGTCGAAGTCCGTCACAGCGCCAGCAACAACTACCTGCAGGCCAACGGTCTGCCGCAATACCGCAACACCGCCAGCTGCCAGCGCAAGCACATTCCCTATCGCCCGGGACGGGGTTGCAACAGCGTGCAGCCGCGCATCTACGGTATCCAGAGCGCGCTGGTCGTCGGGCCGGCGGGGGAAGAAATCTTCTGCGACAGCTACGGGCGGGTCAGGATCCAGTTCCACTGGGACCGCGAAGGCAGCTACGACGACAAGAGTTCATGCTGGGTGCGGGTCGCCAGCAGTTGGGCCGGTTCCAACTTCGGCGCGGTCAGCCTGCCGCGCATTGGCCAGGAAGTGCTGGTGCAATGGCTGGACGGCAATCCGGACCTGCCGATCATCACCGGCCGGGTGTACAACGAGGCGAACCAGCCGCCGTGGCCGTTGCCGGCGAACAAGACGCAAAGCGGGATATTGAGCCGTTCGAGCAAAGGCGGCGGCTACGAGAACGCCAATGCGATCCGCTTCGAAGACAAGAAAGGCGAAGAAGAAGTCTGGCTGCATGCCGAGAAGGACCAGCGCATCGAAGTCGAGCACGACGAATCGCACTGGGTGGGGAACGACCGGACAAAAACCATCGACCACGACGAAACGGTGCACGTCAAACACGACCGTACCGAGACGGTGGACAACAACGACACCATCACCGTGCACAAC
>DAIMCQ010000059.1:1845-17042 GCA_036726285.1 Azonexus sp. | reverse complement strand
GCTTCGGCCTGCGCCGTATCTTCAACGGCCAGCCGCGCAATCCGCACGCCGGCCTCGACGTCGCCGCCGGCAGCGGTAGCCCGGTGCAGGCCCCGGCCGACGGCGTCATCGCCAATACCGGCGACTACTTCTTCAACGGCAACACCGTCTTCATCGACCACGGCCAGGGCCTGATCAGCGCCTACATGCACCTTTCACGCATCGACGTCGACACCGGCCAACGGATCAGGAAAGGCGAGCGCATCGGCGCGGTCGGCGCCACCGGCCGTGCCACCGGCCCGCATCTGCACTGGGCGGTCATCCTCAACAACACGCCGGTCGACCCGGCCCTGTTTCTGCAGCCCGCCCGCTAATCGACTCAACGCACGGCAACCGGCGGCTGATACTCGACCACCCGATTCTTCACGGCGGGCTGGGCCATCAGGTAGGTATAAAGCGCCCGCAAATCGCGATCCTTCAGGCTTCCGACCGATTGCCAGGGCATTGGCGGCATGATCGGACGACCTGCCCCCAAGTGCTTGCCGGAGCGCATCGCGGCAATGAAGTCGCGGGCCGTCCAGTTGCCGATGCCGGTTTCGCGATCCGGCGTCAGATTGCTGGCATAGGAAATCCCCCACGGGCCGCTGAAGGCCGTCATCGTCGCCGAACCGGCCCAATTCCAGTCCTTGCCGTCGAGCTTGGGCGGCAGGGAAATCTGGACATTGTCCGGATGCCCGGACATGCCGCGGGTTACATCCTTTTCCGGGCCGGTCGCGCCCATCTTGAGCGGCATATGGCAATCGGCACAACCGCCGTACTGGATCAGTTCGGCGCCCCGCTTGAGCATGGCGGCATCCGGTGCGGCCTGCACGGATGCCGGCGCGGCACCGAGCCAGGCGGACAAGGCAAGCGGTAAAGACAAGACATGTTGGGTATTCAGGTATTTCATGGTTTTCCTCTGTGGTTTGGGGTGATTAAATCGACGACCTTCAACAACGCATCAAGCTGCGCGCCGCTCCGGCGACCTGCTCTGCCGACGGTGCAAAGGCTTGTTCCAGCACGAAACTCGAAGCGACCGGGGCATCCGCTCCGCCCAGGCGCAGTACCGGCGCCTTCAAGGCCTCAAAGGCCTCCTCCGCCACCAGCGCGGCAATCTCGGCGCCGACCCCGCACAGGCGGCTGGCCTCATGGACGACCACCAGGCGGCCGGTCTTTCGCACCGAGGCGAGAATCCCCTGGCTATCCAGCGGCTTCAGACAGCGTAGATCAATCACCTCGGCAGCGATGCCATCGGCGGCGAGCGTCTCGGCCGCATCAAGGCAGGTCGGCACCGTCTTGCCATAGGAAACCAGCGTCAAATCGCTACCGGAGCGGGCCACCCTGGACTGGCCAAGCGGCACCAGATATTCCTCGTCAGGCACTTCACCGGGCTGATAGAGCAGCCCGATATCCATGAAGAACAACACCGGGTTATCGTCACGAATCGCGGCCTTGAGCAGCCCCTTGAAATCGGCCGGGGTCGAGGGCATCACGACTTTCAGGCCCGGGCTATGGACAAACCAGGCTTCGTTATTGTGATTGTGCTGGGCACCGACCGCCCAGCCGCCCCCGGTCATCACCAGCGTCACCAGCGGGAAGGAGAACTGCCCGCCCGACATGAAGCGCAGTTTGCCGGCACTGTTGACCAGTTCATCCATCGCGTAGCAGAGAAAGGGGGCGAAGAGCAGGTCGATGACCGGGCGCAAGCGGCTTCCCGCGGCACCGACAGCGGTACCGGCGATGATGCCTTCGGCCAGCGGCGTGTTGCGGATGCGCCGGGCGCCAAATTCTTCGAGCAACGCCTGGCGCTTGGTAGCGACACCTTCGCCAAACATCAGGACAGTTGAATCGCGGCGCATTTCTTCGGCAATCGCCGCATCAACCGCTTCCAGGGGGGTCATGGTCTTCATGGTGGTGGTCTCAGGCATAGACATCGGTCGCAATCTGGCTCAGCGCCGGTATGGGCGAGCCCTCGGCAAAAATCGCCCCGGCCGCGATACGGCTTTGCACTCGATCGAGCAGGGCCGACTCCTGACCGGTGCTCAGGCGTCCGGAAGCAAACAAGCGTTCGCGGCAGCTGTCGATCGGGTCGCGAGCCAACCAGGCGGCGCGCTCGCCAGGATCGACATAAGCCTGGTCGTCCGGCTCGAAATGGCCGCGGCTACGGTAGGTATAGGTTTCGAGCAGGAACGGGCGAGCGCTCCGGCGGACCTGGTCTACGGCGGCCAGTGCGGCCTCAAGCACGGCCTCGACATCATTGCCGTCGACTGTCCGCGCCGGGATGTCGTAAGGGGCGGCCCAGTCGGCGACATGGTCCCGCCGCATGGTTTCGCGCCGATGCACGAATGCCTGCCATTGGTTGTTCTCGCAGACATAGAGAATCGGCAGGCTCCACACCGAGGCAAGATTGAGCGATTCGTGAAAACTCCCTTCACAGGCCGCGCCATCGCCGAAAAAGCAGACGACGATGCCAGGCTTGCCGAGCAGGGTCTGCGCCAACGCCACGCCGGTTGCCAGGGAAAGCTCGGCTCCGACAATGGTCGACGTCAGGACGACGCCGAGCTCCTTGACCGAAATGTGCAGCGAGCCGCTTTTGCCCTGACAGTAGCCGCCGCTGCGCCCCATCACCTCGGCCAGCAGACGGCCTGGATCGGCACCTCTGGCCAGCAGGTGGGCCGCACTGCGATGATTGGTCAGGATCAGATCGTCAGCGCCAAGCGCATTGATCACGCCGACTGCCGCCGCTTCCTGGCCAACCGATGTGCAGGTGCCGGGCAGCTTGCCGGCAGCGCTCGACTCGACGATCTTTTCTTCATAGGCCCGGATCAGCAGCATCTGTTCATAGAGATGCACCAGGTCCATTCCGGATGTTGCCGTTGCCATATCCACTCCCATCAGAAAATGATGAAAGCAAGTCTAGGCGGCTTGAAAACGCCGACAAGATGGCGCAATGCCGCTTAATAATCTTTTAAGAAGCGCTGAGCAAAGATTTAAGAAAAGCGCCCCGGCATGGCATTTTTTCAGCCGGGCAACAACTGCAGCGGCTGGTCGACGGCCAGCGAGAAGCGCCCCCGCCCGGTCTTGTTCAGATGAATTCCCGCCCGGCGTTCGTCAAGGCGGCGCTGCAGCAAGACCAGCCTCGCTTCCAGGTTGTCGCTGACACCGGGCAAACGAATACGCGAATCGAGGCGCAAGCCCTTATTGGTAAAACTGGTGCGGCGCCGACTGACGAAATCGTTGAGTAGTGCCCACAAAATGGCGCCGGCAACGCCCTTGATCAAGTAATCGTCACCGAGAAAAATGCTGTCGCAGCCGGCGAAATGCCGAACCAGCAGGGGCTGCCCGACCGTTTCAAGTTTGCCGCCGTCGTTTGCCGGGGCTTCGTCGACGATCTCATCGACTTGCTGATGGTAATGGATGGCCATGCCCAGCTGGGCAGCAAATGCGACCAGCGCATCCTCGTCGTCGTAGCCGAAATGCAGATCGGCCGTGCTCTCGACATACAGCACACCGAGCAGGCGCTCATGGGCCAGCACCGGCACCGCCAGCTGACTGCGCGCCTCAGGCAGCCCGGGCAAGGGAATGGCCGTCTCCAGGGTATCGGCCATGCCATCTGCCGCAGCACTGTCCCGGATGGCTCGCCCATAGGCATACTCGCTGGTCATGAAACCAATCCGGATGGGTGTCTTTTCCCGGGCACAGATACCGATCACGCCCGCCCCAACCGGGATCTCGGATCCCACGCCGGACTCCGGGTAGCCCCGGCTGGCCAGGGTGTACAAGCGCTGCCTGCCTTCGTCATGCATCAGCAGCATGACGTGGCGAATTCCAAACTCGCCACCCAGGCAATCCAGGACAGCCTCAAGCAAAGCCTGCAGGTTGGCGCAGCCTCCTAGGCGCTGCGTGCTGCGACGCAGTGCCGTCAGATAATTGACCGGCGGAGGAGGCAGAGGCAGCGTCGGGCCAGGTACCGGCTCGATATCGATAATCCGGTATATATCCGCCCCGAGCAGGCGAAATACGCCGCTCATGCCGGTATGCGAGGCGATACCTGCCAGCTTGGCACGCATCTGCTCAAACAACGGACCGGTGGTTTCGGTATGCCGGTACGCCAAGGCCAGCAGATACTGTGCCCCCGAGAGCGGACTGGTCAGCAGCAGGCGAACGTGGGCATTGACCAGCACGTTCTGGCGGGTACGGTTGAAAAACTGATAAGAGAGCGCGACATGCTGCTGATCGACAAACTGGACTTGCGACAGGTAGGCCAGATTGGGCACGCCCGCGGCATCGCAGGTGGCGATCAAGCCTGGAATGACGCCATCGAGGCAGTCGCGGATGGTTTCGATGCGCAAGCTCACGATGCACCGCCAATGCATTGACCGGCCTTGGGGCCCGGCGTCTGGGAAAACACCGCGCATGGCGAAAAAACAATCAACACCAGGTCTTCGGGGCGATAGGCAAACACCGTATGGACAATGGCTGCGGGCACCCCTTCCGGCTCGACCTCGCGCGCGAAGGCGGCAAGGTGTCTTTCGATCAAGCCCAGATCGGCCTGATCGAAAGCCTGAACCTCGGCATCGAAACCTTTCAGCTGCAAGGTCCGGTTGCTGCTCGGCAGGCTGAAGACCGCCGCCACCCGACCAGTGGAGCGGATATCGTCCAACAGCGCCGCACCGCGGCTGGCGCTGACAAAAACCCCTACCCTGGCGCCATCGTCGAGCAATTTGCAGCCTACAGCACGGACCAGATTGGGCAAACGATCCGCGCCGCAAGTCGCCATGCTGATGCTGACCCCGGTCTGAATAAAGGCTGCGCTATCGTTATCGAGCATGAACGCTTCCGGTTAGAGCCGATGCTCCGGCCAAAAACAAGGCGCCTATCGGCGCCTTTCCCGGTTCAGCACGCCGTCATACCTTGGGTTTGGCCGGCGTGCTCATCTGTTTTTCATCCTTGGCCTTGTCCCCGGGACAGGCTACGGCACTCAGGCTACCCAGTGCAAAGGCAGTAGCCACCAACAGGGAAATCATCTTCTTCATCGAACGCTCCTTGAGGTTGAGGTGGTCGTTTGATCTATTCCGGCGAACATGGTTCATTACGCGCGTGTCAGAAAAAATCATCCACCTTCACCGTGCTGCGCCGGCCAAACCGGCACTCGGCCAGCCTTGCAACGGCTGCGGCGTCTGCTGCGCGCTGGAAACCTGTCCGGCGGCGCGCCTGCGCTTCCTGCAGGCGGCCGGCCCCTGCCCGGCGCTGGAATGGTCGGCTGCCGCGGGCCGCTACCATTGCGGCCTGCTACTCCGCCCAGGCCACTATCTCGGCTGGCTGCCGGGCACCGCGGAGGCGCTTGCGGCGCGTCTGTTCGCCCGCTGGATCGCGGCCGGCCGGGGCTGCGACTGCAGCAGCGAAATCGCGCCGCCCGACGTCCCAGTCTGAACTAGCGCAATTTGACCAGGCGCGGCGAGAACATGAAGAGCGCCCGCTGTTGGCTGGCATCGTTCAGCATCCAGCCCAGGTTGATCATCCAGCAACGCCCGGTCCGACCGATCGGCTTGACGCATTTCCATTGCCAATAACCGGCCATGCGGATGCGCAGGACGCCGTAATGACCGTTGTTGCGGTTGATCGTCGGGTCACCCGTGATGATCCTCGGCTCACTCATCGGTGCCGCAATCGGCCCCCATTTGAAGCCATAGAGGCTGTTGCGGTAAAGCCAGCCGACTTGCGATCCGTAACCACCATCATGGCTCGCCTTCCAGTTGGCATCGCCGAGCAGGCTGTTATCTGGCGTGTCGAACCAGCTCAGCCAGTGCGGCAAACGCGGCTCGACTGCCTGGCCGTGATTGTTGTCGATCGGCCCCAGACGAGGCCGGGCAAAGAGCGGCAGGAGCGGGGTGATGAAAATTGCGATGACGCTCATGACAAAAAGTGCCAACAAATAAATCAGCCAACGAATCATCTCAAGCTTGCTCCATTCGCCCCGGCTTGGCAGATGCCGTCTCCCGCAGCGCCGCTTCGATCAGCCGGCGCGCAATACTGATCGGCTCCGGCAGCACGGGCAAGGCCTCGGGCGCGAACCAGTCGGCCGCCTCGATCTCCTTCGGGTCGGGCGTGATCGTCCCACCGGCATAGTCGGCAAAGAACGCAACCATCAGCGAATTGGGAAAAGGCCAGGGCTGGCTGTCGAAATAGCGCAGGTTGCTGATCTCGACCCCGACTTCCTCGCGGACCTCGCGCGCCGCGCAGGCTTCCAGCGTCTCGCCGGCCTCGACAAAACCGGCCAGCGCGCTGAACACCCCGGGCTTGAAATGCGGGCTGCGCCCCAGCAACAGCTTGTTGCCATCGCGCACCAGCACCATCACGGCCGGCGAAATGCGCGGATAAGCCAGCAGGCCGCAGTTGGGGCACTGCATGGCCAGTTCGCCCTGCTTCAAGACGGTCGGCGTGCCGCAATGACCGCAAAAGCGATGATTCCGGCGCCAGTCGAGCAATTGCGTCGCCCGCCCGGCCACCGCGAAGGTCTCGGCGCCGGCCAGTGAAAACACCGCCCGCAAGGGCGTCGGTTCGCTACCGGGAAATTCTGGAAAGGCCTCGACATCGAGCGCATGGCAAGGCTGGCCATTGAGTTCGCCGACGTACAAGGCGCTCTCCGGATGACCGAAAGCGGCGGCCGGCAGCAGCGGAAAAATATCTGTGCAATCCTTGCTCGGCAGAGCCAGCAAACGATGTTCGCAACGCAGAATCCAGTAAGCTGGTTGATTCATCATTTCTCCAAAACTAGGCATGGCGCCCATGCATGACAATGCGGGAGGCAAAAGCGATGGCCAGCAGGTTGGCCGCCACGGCAACATAACCGACCAACGGGTAGCCGACAATCCGGCCGCCCTCGTCAAGTGTGATCAGGAAGCCGGCCAGCGTCGTTGCCAGCCCCATGGCCAGCGACTGCACGGTGCCGTTCAGCGACATGAAAGTGCCGCGCAAGCGGGCCTGGGCCGCCGAGGCAATGACCGCCATAGCCGGGATCATCCGCCCCGAAGTCAGCACGAAAAAGCTGGTTGAACAGAGCAGCCAGCCCCACAGCGGCACCGCGCCAATATGGGTGAGGACCAGCAGCGGCACGGTGGCCAGCAGCGCCACCCGGCGATAGACCTCAACCTTGCCATGCTTGTCGGCCCAATGGCCGATCAGCCGGGCGCAGATGAAGGTGGCGAAGCCGCCAGTCAGGTAGACGAAGGGAATGTCCTGCTGGGCGATGCCGACATTGCCGACGGCGTAAACCGTGATGTAGGGAATCACCGTGAAGCCGGAAAAAATGATCAGTGCCGAAAAGAGCAAGGCGCGCAGATGATTGGGGTCGGCCAGCACGCCGAAAATTGCCGAGAACAGGTGGGCCTGCTTTTCTTCGCTCAAATGATGATGCAACTGCGGCAAGAAGCGCAGCCCAATGACGATGAAGAGTACGCTGACCGCCGCGATCAGCATGAACGGCGCGCGCCAGCCGAGATGATTGGCCAGCCACAGCGAAAGCGGCACACCGGCAATGGTCGAGATCGAGAAGGCGCTGGAGACGATGCCGCTCGCCCGCGCCCGCCGCGAAAAAGGAATGGCGTCGCCGATCATGGTTTGCACCAGCGCCCCCATGATGCCGCCGAACATGCCGGCCAGGCCTCGCGCCACGATCAGCATCGCATAGCCTGGCGCCAACCCGCAGGCCAGCGTAGCCAGCGCAAACAAGACAAAGCAGATCAGCAACAGGCGCTTACGCTCAAACCGATCGACGAAAGTGGCGGCCAGGATGCCCGAGGCAGCCGCGCTGAAGCTGTAGGAGGCAACGAGCAGGCCGAACTCGTGCGTACCGATGCCGAAGGCGCGCATCAACACGGGCCCGAGCGGCATCATGATCATGAAATCCAGGATATGGCTGAACTGGATGCCGGCCAGCGTAAGCAGGAAAAATCGTTCGTCGCGAGGAGAAAGCGTCAGGGACATGAGTGCAGCAATCAGAAAAACATCAGCCGGGGCGGGTAACAAGGATACGCGTTCGCCCCGCCGGTCGGTACACTTCCTCCCATTCATCCAGCCGCCAGGAAGTTCATATGCAAGCTCTCGTCGATCGCGTTGCCGCCCGAATCAAGTCCCGGTTTCTCGCCGAAAGCTCCGGCCATGACTGGTACCACATCCAGCGCGTCTGGCATCTGGCGCGGCAAATTGCCGAACAAGAAGGCGCCCGGCGCGATATCGCCGAACTCGGCGCCCTGGTGCACGACATTGCCGACTGGAAGTTTCACGATGGCGACGACCGCATCGGCCCGCGCCAAGCCGAACTTTTAATGACCAGCGAAGGTGCCCCGGCCGAGGTGATTGCGGCCGTGGTCGACATCGTCGCCACCATCTCCTACAAGGGGGCCGGTGTCGCGACGCCGATGCGGACCCTGGAAGGACAATGCGTGCAGGATGCCGACCGGCTCGACGCCATCGGGGCGATCGGCATCGCCCGCTGCTTCGCCTATGGCGGCCATGCTGGACGCTTGATGCACGACCCCGAGCAAGCGCCGGCGCTGCACCAGAGCGCCGCGGCCTACAAGGCCTCGAAAGGCGCCAGCCTCAACCACTTCTACGAAAAACTTTTCCTGCTCAAAGCGCGCATGAATACGGCCACCGGGCGTCGCCTGGCCGAGCCCCGGCATCAATTCATGGAAGATTTCGTGCAGCAGTTCCTGGCCGAGTGGAACGTTACAGGCTGAGCTCAAGGCCAGCCGCGAACCGACGCCTCAGGCCTGGGCGGCCGTCACCACCATCTCGACCTTGTACTCCGGCTTGGCCAGCCGGGCCTCGACGCAGGCTCGCGTCGGCGCACCGCCTTCGGGCAGCCAGGCATCCCACACCCGGTTCATCGCATCGTAATCGGCCATGTCGGCCAGATAGATGGTAACCATCAGGAGATGGGCCTTGTCGCTGCCAGCCTGGTCGAGCAGGCGGTCGATACCGGCGAGCAGGTTTTCGGTCTGGCCGGTGATTTCAGCCTCAAGATTCGTGGGCACCTCAACGAGGTACACCGTACCGTTGTGGGTGACACTATCGGAAAAACGGCGGGTCGTGCCGTGGCGTTGGATGGTCATGTGCAAGGCCTGAAATAGTGAAGCCCGCGCGGTTCAGGCACGGGCTTCGGTTAATGCAGCCCCAGCACATCTGGCTGGGGCATACGGCTTTTCGCCGCTATGGAGTACTACACGGTAATCTCAGAAAAGCTTCTTTTGACAACGTCCATAGATTCTCCTGCTGCGCAGCTGGGTACTGCCACTTCCTGCCGGGCTAGCTGCAAACCACAGCACGGGTTTAGATTACCACGCCGAAAAAAAATAGCCAGCGTTTAGCGAAAGTCAGCGCCGAAAAATAATGTTGGCGCCAGGCGGAACCTTCGAAAGCGGCACGTAGCCAAGGGCTCCCGGCGTACTGCCGATAAACTTGACCGCCTCGTCGACCGAAGCAAACTCACGCGGCGGCGCACCTTTTCCAACATAACGCCGCACCAGCCAGTAGCCGGTATATTGCTCTTCGTTCTGGCCGATGAACTGCTCGAGAAACTGCTGGCGCAGTGCATTACCCGCGGCCAGATTGACTGGAATAACCGTCTGATCGCCAACCGATACGATGCGCCCGGTGTAAAGACGTTGTAGCACGGACAAATCGATCTTCGGCAAACCGCTGGCAGCGATGACGACCAGCGCCTCCTGCCCCCAACTCGGCGTACAGGAGAGCCAGAGCAGCAAGGGGAAGAGGATTTGACGCATCGCGCTCCTCACTTCAGAACGTGAAGCTGTAGGAAAGCGAAAAAACGTTGAAGTGGCGATTGCCGCTCTCGCTGCCGGAAGGAGCATCGACAAAATTGGAAGCAACCCCGGTCTGGATGTGCGACCACTCGGCCTTGAGCATGCTGCGCGGCGTCAGGCGGTACGAGGTACCCAGCGCCCCGGTCCATTGGTCGAAAGGCGAGACGATATCAGCGGCCAGTTTCTGGTAGTCGTTGATGCCACTACCGAGTATCGGGTTGGTGTTCGAATCGACTGCTTTATATAGGCCGAGGGCGGCATCGGTCGATTTGACTTTGGCGTAATAGACATACGGCGTCCATGCACCAAACTGTCTCGACACGGAGAGATAGCTTCCCCAACGGGTAAAGCCGCGACTGGCGCTGGTAACCTTCATCCGGGCATACTCACCGGTAATGCGGACATCGCCCGGCAGCAGCAGGCTGACCCCGATGTTCTGTACGGGAATGAAGATCCGGTCGACACTGCGACCACTGGCAATATCGTAGTAACCGATCCCGGGCGCGATGCTCTTGTAGGGAATTTCGCTGATAAAGCCCCCCGGCTGGGTCACTTCCGCCTCGTGAACACCAGCCCGGAACATGTTGTCGATACCGTGTACGCTCAATACCAAGCCACTGCTCTTGACGCTTAGTTTTTGAAACCAACTGCCCGCCGATGGCCCGCCGTCCGTGATCTGACGGCCATAGTAGCGGGTGTAATTCTGCGCCCGGCCGGAGTAGGCATCGACCGTCCATTCGATGTTATCGACAAACCACGATTTGCTCAGGCTAAGGCCAACAAAATCGGTTGTCGGAACGATCGAATAGACCTCGAGCGGCAGACGAGCCAGGTCGTAGGTCATGCCGACATCCTGGTTTTCGGTATTGAGCATGAGAGGGACGCGCAATTTTCCGGCCCGGATCAACCAATCGTCAGCCGGCCGCCACGAAACGAAAGCCCAGGATAGAAACCCCTGCCAGTTTGAATCGCTTTTTTCGGAAGGCGCAGCCTTGACCTGAACCGCTGCCCCCCAGTGCTGGTCGAACTTGAGATCGACCTGAGCACCGAGGATGCTGTCGCGATTTAAAGTGCCGCCGTCATTGACAAAGCGCTGGTATTTGAACGACGCATCCGATTGGGCGTAGCCGAGCGTACCAAAACCCGACCAGGTGAAATCCACCGCCTGCGCGGGTGGTGCGAGGCCCAGCATCAAGGGCAGCAGGAGGCTGGCGAACAGTTTTTCATGCATGTCGGCATTATCCATTACATGTCGTTGTTATTCGTCTGCCAGTTTAAGGGCAATACTGGCGAATTGTCCTTGCAAGGCATCAAAAGCTTCAACCAGCAACGGGTCGAAATGACCGCCGCGCCCTTCGCGGATGATGGCGCACGCCTCTTCGTGAGTAAAAGCGGCCTTGTACGGACGACGCGAGCGCAGGGCGTCATAAACGTCAGCCACCGCCATCAGGCGCCCGGGCAAGGGGATGGCCTCGCCAATCAGTTGATCCGGATAACCGGCGCCATCCCAGCGCTCGTGATGACTACGGGCAATTTGACTGGCATAGCGCAGCATCAGATTCTCCTCGCCCAATTCCTGGCGAGTACGCAGCAACATGCTTTCCCCCTTGATGCTATGCGTCTTCATGATTTCGAACTCTTCTGCCGTATGTTTTCCCGGCTTGAGCAAGATACTGTCGGGAATGGCAATTTTCCCGATATCGTGCAGCGGAGAAGCCTTGGCGATGCAGTTAATCGTTTCCGGACTCAAGAAATCGCGATCGCGCGGCTGCCTGGCGAGATACTCGGCAAGCAAGCGAACATAGGTTTGCGTGCGCCGAATATGGTTGCCGGTGCACTCGTCGCGAAACTCGGCAAGCGAAACCATCACTCGGATCGCGCCCTCCTGCAGGCGCAAAACCTCGTTAACCCGGCGTTCGACCTCGCCTTGCAGCCAGGCACTTTTATCTTCCAGGAAGCTTTGCCAGGCACGTACCTGCAACTGCGCCCGCACTCGTGCCAGCACGATGGCAGGGGAAAATGGCTTGTGAATGAAATCAACCGCACCGAGTTCGAAGCCAAGCTCCTCGTCGGCCGCTTCGACCTTGGCGGTCAAGAAGATGATCGGTGTATGGGCCGTCCGCGGGTCGGCCTTCAGACGACGACAGACTTCGTAGCCATCAATTTCCGGCATCATGATGTCCAGCAAGACCAGATCGGGCGGCGTCGAGAATGCCAGCTCCAGACCTCGCCAACCATTGTTGGCAAGCTTGACCCGGTAATGTTCGTGCAGCAATTGGTTAATCAGGCTCAGATTGGTCGGCGTATCGTCAATGACCAATACGGAATGGCGCATGTCTTCAATCATTTCCGCTCCTTCCCGACACTTTGCCCACGCGATCCAGCACCAGCAAGGCCTCATCAAACTCCCAGCCAGCAATCGCCCGTTCCAGGCGCTGGAAATCCAGTTTCGACATCACTTCTGACAAGCGCGCACGATGCGCCAGCCACAGGCGTTCGGCCTCCCCGTCGCCTTCGAGCAGGCAGCGTTGCAAACGCTTGATCAATTGTCGGGTCTCCGTATCGTCAATCGTCGAGGCGAGGAGCGACGTCTCGCCGACGGCGGGCAATGCAGCCAGTCCGGCAAGCAAAGGCACCAGCACGCTATCCAAGTACGCCAAGACTTCAGCCTGCCTGAGCGCATCGGACGTCTTGATCGCTTGCTCGAACTGATCGGCAGCTTCTTGCAAGGATTTCATGCAGAGATTGCCCGCCAGACCTTTGAGCGAATGCGCGCGACGCTGTGCCGTCACGAGATCGCCCGCCCCCAGAAGGGATTTGGCTTCCGCCACGAAGCCTCCCTGCTCATTGGCAAAGCGGTGCAACATGCGATGGATGAAATCGAGGCGGCCGGGGAAGTAACGGTACAACTGCCGGCCATCCAGGCCAGGAACGGCGGCCAGTTGCTCAATGGCAGCCTGCTCCGCCGGAGGGGCCGAGGTCGCATTCGGAGACTCGCCCGACTGCGGCTCCCAGTAATAACGTCGTAACAAGGCAAACAGCTCGTCGGGATCAAACGGCTTCGGCACATGGCCATTCATTCCGGCGCTCAAGGCGGTCTTAAGCTCGTCGCCGACGGCATGAGCGGTCATCGCAATCACCGGCAGATCAGCATAACGGCCGTTTGCCCGGAGCAGACGAACCGCATCGCTCCCCCCCAGGACAGGCATTTCGAGATCCATCAGAATCAAGTCATAGTGCCGCTCCGGGCTGGCCTGGATCATCGCCAGCGCTTGCTGGCCATCCCCGGCCACTTCGACGGCCACCCCCCAGGCATGCAGAATTTCCTGCACGACCTGTTGATTGAGCTGATTGTCCTCGGCAACCAGTACCCGCATCCCGGCCAGCCCCTCCTGTCGGGCCAGCACGCCCCCGGCGGCGGCATGCGTCAAATTGCTGCCGCTATTCGCCACCTCGGACAGCACGCGCGGCGGAATCGGTTTCTGCAAGACATCGCTGGCGCCGAGCCCGGCAACCTGTTCGCGCAGCAGGGCAACGTCGAGGGCCGAGATGATGATCGTCTTTTCGGGAAGCGGGATAGCCAGCTGCCGCAAACGCTCGACGACGGCGCTGCCCGGCATGCCAGGCATCAGCCAGTCGAGGAGGAGGAGATCGTAGGGATTCCCTTGTTGCCAGGCCTCGCTGATCATTGCCAACGCCTGGCCGCCATCGGCTGCCGCCTGGACGACCGGACACCCCAGGCTGCGCAGCGTTTCGACCAGACTGGCCCGGGCCGGCGCATAGTGATCGACGACCAGGGCATGTCGGCGATGCAGCACGACACGAGCACGCTCGCCGTTATCGGGGGCCAGGGGAAAGCGGATGGCGAAAGAAAAACGGCTCCCCTGGCCGAGTTCGCTGCTGACCTCGATATCGCCCCCCATCGACACCACCAAGCGCTTGGAAATACTCAAGCCAAGACCGGTTCCGCCGTACTTGCGGGTCGTCGAACCATCGGCCTGGCTGAACTCCTGGAACAGGCGCCCAACCTGCTCCGGCGTCATGCCGATCCCGGTATCCTCGATAGCAAACAGCAAACTCACCGCGCTGCCATCGCAGGCCTGTTCGACCACACTCAATCGGACATGCCCTTGCTCGGTAAATTTGACGGCATTGGACAGCAGATTGATCAATACCTGCCCAAGCCGCAAGGGATCGCCGACAAAATTGCCGGCATGATCGAGATTGCAGTCGAGGATGACCTCCAGGCGTTTGTCCTGGGCGCGCTGATGCACCATGAACAGCGCGTTCTGCAAGACCGAAGCCAGATCGAACGCAGTCGATTCGAGCACGACCTTGCCCGCCTCGATTTTCGAATAATCGAGAATATCGTTAAGGATACCGAGCAGCGACTTCGCCGCTTCATGAATCTTGGTGACGTAGTTGCGTTGGTTTGGCTGCAAACCTGACTTCAAGGCAAGGTAAGCCATGCCGATGATGGCATTCATCGGTGTCCGGATTTCGTGGCTCATGTTGGCCAGAAAAATCGACTTGGCCTCGGCCGCTACCTCAGCTTTGGCACGCGCTTCGCCGAGTTCATGCTGAACGACTTCACGATGTGCGATATCGGCCTGGATGGCACTGGCCATACCATCCATCGTTACCGCCAGGTTCTGCACCTCGGCGAAGCCACGCACGCGCCCGACTCGCCGGTCGTACAGCTGGCGAGCCAGGGCCCGGGCAGTGGCATCAAGCAGCAGCAACGGTTCGAGCAGGCGCCGGGTCAGGTAGTAATAGGCCAGAAAAAGCAACAGGATTACCGTCGCCAGCAAAATCAACGCCGCAATGATCAACTGCTGCAGTTTCTGCGTGGCGTGATCAAGATTGCGCTGCGTCCGTTCGTCGACCTGCCCCGCCAATTCCTCGACCGTCCCGGCCAGATCGGCCCGCAATTTCAGATATTCCGGGGAGTGCAGCAACTGGGCGGCAAACTCGTGCTGTGGCGGGCTTTCCGAGACGAACTCCCTGGTTGCCGGATCGTAGAGACCTTGGGTTGCGGCAAAAGCCACCTGCTCCAGTTGCTTCATCTGTTCGGTCAACTGCAGGATACGGCTGACGATCGCCTGTTCTTCCGGATCGAATCCGAGCATCCCGGTTTGCTGAGCCAATGGCGTTTTTTCACCGGTCGGCGGCGGCTCGTAAGCACGCGACCCGGCAATCACCTGGTCCCAGTAGGCGGCGGGCAGATCGGCGCGACGCGGCCGTGTTCCCTCGCGCGTCCCCAGAATGTCGTAGTAATAAATCAGGTAAAGCGGGTTCGCGGTGCTGACATATGAGCTGACCAACCGCCCCAGCAGATCAACTTCGCTGCGC
>DAIMCQ010000059.1:0-1835 GCA_036726285.1 Azonexus sp. | reverse complement strand
TGTCCGCGATACGCGAGTCCGCGGACCTGGCTCGTCATCGAAGCCTGCCGGTGGCGCGACATCCGCACACTGTCATTGAATGCCGACAAGGCGCCATAAGTCACGCCGCCGATCAACACCATCATGCCGACCAGTACCAGTGACAACAAGAGGAATGCCTGACGCAATTTCAAGAAAGGTCTCCAGCCACAAGGGCTTGTTATCAAACGACAAACCTGCCGATACGGGCCTTGCGAACAAAGTCCCGCCTGGAATTTTTATGATATGTCATAAAACGGACGGGAACATGTCAAATTGAAGATGATCGATTGGTCAAAGACGAGGAATGGGCGAAAATGACGACACACTACCCACTCGCCGGAATCATGGACAACCTGATCAAGGACACCGCGACGCTTGAGCTTTTTTGCTGGCTTGAGCCGGGAAACGAGTTGCCGGGCTGGGACATTCTCAAGGGCAGTCCGTTCGGTGCCACGCTGGCCTCGCCGGAGGGGGGGGCCCCGACCCCGGGCGACCAGTTGCTGTCGGTGCAGAACTACTTTGCCGAATACCATCTGGAATATTTCCGCCAGCGTCGCTACAACCATTTTCCCAGCCGTCTGCATGCGCTCCTCCAGTTCGCCACCCGCACCGATGCGATGACCTTCCGTAGCAAGCACCCGCAGCGGGTGTTCGGCAAGAACCTGGTCTGTTCAAAGACCACTGGCGCCTACATTTGTTCCTTTCACGACGCGAGCTGGCTGGATTACCTGCGCCTGCCGCACAGTCTTTCGCTTTCCGCGCTCGACGAGGTGGCGGAGTACTATTGGTCGGGCAAGACCGTGGAAGAAGTCGGCCTGACCTTCATGAACGAACCCTGGCAGGAACCGCCGGTGATCGAAGCGCTCTACCAGGGCGCCCTCGAAGCGCCGGCCGGCCAGGCCCAATCCGGGTGGCTCCCCGGTTTTCGTTAGGAAACACATGCGTCGCATTGCCATCATTCTCGCCGTCGTCCTGCTGCTTGGCCTGGGGATCTTCTGGCTCAATCGTCCGAAACCGATCCCGGTTGTCCTCAAGGAGGTCAGCAGCGGCGCGGTCGAGGCAACACTGGCCAATACCCGGGCCGGCACCGTTGAAGCCTGCCTGCGCACCAAGCTGTCGACCATCATCGGCGGCCGCATCGAATACCTCGGCGTCAAGGAAGGCGATCGCGTCAAGAAGGGCCAGTTGTTGCTCAAATTATGGAACGACGACCAGCAAGCCCAGGCCGTGCTGGCCCAGACCCAGATCACCCTGGCCGGCAAGCGGGTCGAGGAAGCCTGCATCGCCGCCGCCAATGCCGAAAAGGAAGCGCGCCGGCAAGGCGAATTGCGCGAAAAGGGCTTTGTTTCCAGCAGCAAGGAAGAAGCCGCGCGCACCGATGCCGAAGTGCGCCGGGCCAGTTGCAATACCGCCAAGGCCGATGTCGCCCAGGCCGAAGCCAAGTTCCGCGCCACCCGCGTCGAACAGGGTCGCGTCGCCCTCTACGCACCGTTCGACGGCACCGTTGCCAAGATCGTCGGCGAACTGGGCGAGTACTCGACGCCCTCCCCGCCCGGCGTCCCCACGCCGCCGGCCATCGACCTGATCGACGACAGCTGCCTTTACGTCAAGGCGCCGATGGACGAGGTTGATGCCCCGAAGATCGCCGCCGGGCAACCCGTCCGGGTCACCCTGGACGCCTTGCCGGGCAAGGTGTTGCCGGGCAAGGTCCGGCGCGTCGCCCCCTATGTCTCGGCGGTCGAAAAGCAGGCCCGCACCGTCGACATCGAAGTCGATTTCGACGCGCCGGAAGCTGCCGGCAAACTGCTGGTCGG
>DAIMCQ010000058.1:0-17440 GCA_036726285.1 Azonexus sp. | reverse complement strand
CCGGAAAAATAGCGAACAGCTTCATACATCATTTCGGCCAGGGGATTACCCCACATTTCACATTGGCCATCCGTCATCTGCTGGGTAGTGATCCAGCCACAGCTATAACTCTGATCTCCGTAATTAAAACTAGTAATGTGAAAGCGATTGATCGTACCAACCACCCCGAGCACACAAGCAGTTGAACCAGTCAGCCCGCAGGTAGAACCTGATTCTTTGAAGATACCGGTTGTAGTCTCAATTTCGTTTGTAACAGAAGAAATGGCTTTACGCAGAATCCCACCGTTTGTATTTTGATCATACGACCCACTAAGCAGACCAAAAAACATGCCGTTGCTTTCACCGTATTTATGTAATAAACCGGTAGGTTTATATGTGACAGTCGGTGTCGAGGCATTATCACTATAGGATTTGCAGTTGCTCTCCCGCCCGAAATAAGCATCAGCCGGGACCCCGGAGATCAATTTGCAAGCTTCAACCCGAACGTTGTAGTCAGTGCGGACAGAGGTTGCGTTACTGACGTTGTAGAAAGTTTGTGTCAGCCCGGAAAATCTTGCCGTAGGAATAACTGCCCAGCTATTGTTACCGGAGCTGCTCTTTTTCCAAGAAAGTTTCCAGCTATCCCCCCCCGTGGCCTCTTGGTGTCGGAATTCAATCGAGTGAGTGCCGGCGCTCAAATTGTTGACCGTTCCTGAATGACTTGTGCAATTACACGCCCCATGCCCACCATACCAACCGACAACCCGTACACCATCAATCCACAACTCAACGGCATCGTCGCCATCTACGGCAAAATCGTAGTTCGCGGTAGAAGGAACATCCAATGTCCCCCTGAATATATCGAGATAATAATCGCTGGCCGAATCGAAAGGATTGCCACCTCCGTCGATATTGCTGATACTGCGCTGCCCCATTTGATGCCCACTGGTAGCGAAGGTATCAACCAAGGTTTGGAACTCCGAGGCATTTGCAGGACTTCCCGCATAGTTACCACCAGTTCCAGTACAACTTGCTCGAACGTTATTCCCCGTTGCACAATCATTACCGGCAACCGGGCGCTCAATAGACACCCATTCCCAAATACGATAGCTACTATTTGTAATAGCTCGCATCAACGGGGCCTGGCCAAATCCGGATAGAGTCACGTTTGCAAACAAATGCCTCTTTCCACCTTCAGGCAAGTCTAACGGCGTGTACTCCCTGATGTCGTAGCCATCATTAGAGACGCCGGCATACTCTTTACCCCAACTGTGAGCATCCTGAGGAATAAAAGCCCGTTCGAGAATAGTCTGTGATGCAGTATCCGTGCTTCTGTATCCGCCATAAAGCACCTTGCGTAAAGCGTCGATTCGCGAGGTCGTAACATAATTCAAAAAATCACCGCTCCAGTAGTTGCGCCCGGAACCTGTGCATTTTTTGTTGTACACAGTCTGCCCATTGACTAACGAGGAGTCGCTCATCGCAACAGGCGTAAAAATACCGCCAGCATAGTCGTAACATTTATAGGAATCGAAATATCCGTAATATTCAATATTCGCTGGCTTATAGCCGACATCAAGCGTTCCGTCCCCATTAAGATCCGAATAGTCGTTGTAGGCTTCGTAATACAGTTTGTGGTCACGTGCCATAGTTAGCATAATCAACGGCGGTTGGCTGGCCGTGATATACATCGGAGCTGTCGCCAAGCTAGCTGCTAAGCTGGAGGAAACAGGAAGAGTCAACAAACCAGCCAGGCTCAATACCCCTAATAGCGGCTTTTTAAATTGCGGTATAAATGCCAAGCCAAACGATGAGATTTTTTCCATGATGATATCCTTCTAGATATTCCCACCGACCTAATGAGGCCGGACTACCGACTGAAGCATGACACGGCTTTGGGTATTGACACCAAAACCAACCGCGGTTACTCGATAAAGATAAGTTGAGCTGCCAATCTTGATTGAACCACTAGAAGGAACAGTCAGCACTTCTACGATATAACGGGGCTGGGTGCCCAAGCCAGGGATAGCAGCGGCACCGGTTATCGCCCCGTAACTCACACTTTTTGAAGGCGTAGAGCCATTTTTCCATCCGACATCATTCTGTACGGTTGCCAAGTGAACCCAAATAGGAACACAGTCACCACCACTGGCGGCATTAGTGCACAAATTGGGCTGACACAAACCCTCTTTTTTCAGCGACGACGAACTGCTACACAATGCGGCAAACCCGGTTTGTCCGGAAATGCGAGTACCATTTTTAAGCTCCAGTTCGGCATCACGCAATGCGGACTCCGCTGCCTGAAATGCATTACTCCAGTCACGACTACTGGCAACCATTCTTTCTTCAAGAATCGTTGTCTTCATCATGGAAATAGCGAGTATTGTCAGAACGACAAGGAACATCACCGCGGTAATTAAAACGACACCTCGCTGGCGGTTGAATGCCGCCCGGCATTTGACAGGAGGAAATGATATGAAAATAGGCATTGGGTTACATGACACGATTACGAACAGCTACGGTCTCGGAAAATACTTTTCGCAGCACGCCATCGGCCGGCGTCACTGTTGCATCGTCGGTACTCCCTGATGTTTTTGGAAAAATATAGCTTTGCGTTCCCGTAGCAATCGTTTTACTTTTTGAAGCAACGAGCAACGAAATACGAACTGAAACAACTCGACTCCAGTTATTTCCTGACTGAACCGCGTTGGCCGTAACATACTGGTCGGCACTTCCATTTCCATCAATATCAAGCCCGTAAGCGACTTGCATATCATCAACACCTGGCAATAATTCTCTGGAAGTTCCACTTCCAGTAGTATTCCCTTCAAGCGTGATACTCCACAACGAGCGGGTACCGTCGACTTGTTGAGAGTTGGCAATGTAATAAGCGTTTGAATAAACCTTCAGCAGCGATGATCCTGCTTTAAAGGTATAGCTTCCCGCAGGGCTACCACAGCTAGCACCAAGAAACTTGGTGCAATTTCCAGGTGAACCGGAATTCGAATGTTCAATGTAGGTTGCATTGTTGCTAGCATTATTCGGCCCACTTACCTGAAGCATCGAAGCCTTTGAACAATTAGTCACCAGCAGAATCTCCCCCTGCTGTATCGAGTGAGCACTCGTATTGATTCTTGCTGCAACAGGATCATGACTTTTGACGACCAACTCACTAGAAGGATCGGCACCAATAAGAATGATCGCATCCGTTCCAGCAATTGCACCAGCATCAGAGATAGCCGATGGGAAAGCTAAACCATCACCATACCCGCGCACAGGAGTTGCAATGTTCATGAATGGGTCCCCAATTCCTCCAGTTACAACATTCGCGACATTGGTTACGTTTCTACCGCACCCGGTATAGCCAGCCATTCTGATATCACGACTAATTGCCTCCATGGCAAAACGCCCCGTCTCCTGGATGCGAGCCACCTCTTCAAGATAACTAAAGCCACTTCGCGTCTTGATATAAAGAGTTGAAATAGCCCCAACAATGAACAAACCAATAGTCATTGCAATTAAGAGCTCAACTAACGTTAAGCCCAATTGCCTCTGATATATGAATTGTGAATTGGGTTTCATGGCTCAAAGCTGATCGAAAAGGTCTTATCCGTCGTCCCGGAACGACCTTCATCCCAGGAAACATAAATCGTATACCACGGCTTACTAGCATTTTTACAGATAGCACCTGCACCATTAGGAAGCAATCCCGCGTTCGCCTTTTGCCAAAGACAGCGATCACGCGCAGCCACGTCTGAAATTGAGCATGAATTGCTACTACAGTCGGTACATGTCCCGGGCGACGAGGTTGGCGGTCCAACATTTGCTGGCGAAGTTGCAGCACTAGCCAATAGTGTTGTGCAATTTGATGCAGACCCAGAGGGCAAAATATTGTCATACTTCCCAGCCGCAACTCCGGCTGAATTAGCACGCATACGATCAGCCATATCATAGGCCTGAGCTACAGCGAGGCTACGCAACTGAGAGGTATTACCCGCTTGCAACCCCTTTAGCAACAGCGCAGCAAGCCCCAGCAACCCAATTGCAACAATGACCACGGTAACCATAACTTCGATCATCGTAAATCCACTTTGTTTTACTCTAGTCATGGGCATGTGCTACTGCTCGAAGTTAATGCAGCACGACCTGTTGCCGAGATAGCAACAGTCCGACCGAAATTGCCGACTCTCGTGTCGCAAATTTTAAACACCCCAGCCGTTGCCGAATTTAATGCCCCGTTAGGTCTAAACTGGATAAAGTTTTCGACGGCACTCCCTGCTGAATTGGTAAAACCAGAAGCAGTAATCGTTGCAACACTACTGGAACTGCCCTTCGTAACGCGCCGAACGTCCTCTCCAGAATCCACGCTACCTGTCGTACCAGAAATACTCTCATCAACGAAAGAAATTCTTCCTGCAGTCCAAGAGGAGCCGGTGCTACACGATGTGCCCGACGAACTAACACATAACGTGACACGCTTCCCGATGCGAGCCGATTCAGCTCTTGCAAAAGCCAAGTCGGCAAGCAATTCATTTGTTTCCGAAGCCAATTGATTGTTCAGGAGCATCGTTCTAAAGCTAGGGCCAGCAAGCGCAGCAAGAATCCCGACAAGAGCAACGACAATCAATAGCTCAAGCAAAGTAAAGCCACTTTCATTTCTCTTTAACATGATTTTTCCTCTACCTACATCTTAGTGCTTGAGCACACTCAACTGGACGGATTTGGATAGGGGGTTGAAATTCACAGATGAATGGTCACATATACAAAAATCCATAAAACAACACAGAAGATAGAATCGTCGAACATGATTTGCTATCGACTCACAATTTCGTTGCTATGCTCAATCACTCTCCATGGAGTAGCAGTAAGCTGGTCCTTTCCTCCAAGGCTAGGCAGCCAAGATAGCCAGAAAACAGAATATTTGGTAGCTCAACTAACCAAGCAAACCTCCAGGAGGCAAGCGCCCCCCCCTTCCGCTACCGCGCCTTTAGCATTCGAGACTCCACGCACTAGGCCAGCAGAGATCCCCCACAAAACAATGCCAGCCTCTTCATCGTCGCCCCCGCTTTCCATTGACGATTACCTACCACCAAGCCGATTAAGCCAAGCACCATTTCCCAGAAACGACAACATCTCGGCAATCAGCTTAAAGGGGTTTGACGGCCTTGTTGGGCAAGCAGAAATCATGCTGCTAATATCTTCGGATGGAAACGTCGATCATGTCATCCCACTGGAGTCAACCCTACCCTCATTTTTTGTTGAGGAAGCCATTGCTCGCTTCAAGGCCACACAGTTTGTCCCTGGCACTCAAGGGAGCATGAACGTAAGAAGCCGAATCCGGATAAGACTTACCCCCCCCACCGAAGACCAGCTACGAGGAAACCCCTATTCGGCCAAAGAAAAAGCCTGGAAAAAGCAATAGGCCACTTGCCAAAACCGCATCCTCCGAGTATAGTTATCGTTTTAGTTTTGACCCATTCGAGATAAATTATGGCCAATAGCGCTCAAGCTCGCAAGCGCGCCCGTCAGGCTGACGGGCAGCGTTCTCATAACGCCAGCCTGCGTTCGACCTTGCGTACCGCAGTTAAGCGTGTCCGTCAAGCGATCGAAGCTGGCGACAAAGCCGCAGCACAAGGTGTTTTCCAGCAATCCGTAGCGGTTCTGGATCGCATTGCTGACAAAAAGATCATTCACAAGAACAAGGCCTCTCGCACCAAGAGCCGCCTTTCTGCACAAATTAAGGCCCTTGCCGCTGCCTAATTTTGCTTTGATCTGATAAAAAAAGGCGCCCTAGGGCGCCTTTTTTATTTTTGTTGTTATTTTTTGTCGCGCTCGTTATTTATCCTCTAGCAAGCAGACGCCATCAATGATTTGAAGATCGTTGTCTTGCGCAAAGTTAAGCATGAAGCGGTAAGCCATGGGTTCGATCTCACCGAGTCGACCATCAACAAAAACGGCTTTTTCACCGTTGTAGTCGCCCGGACCAACGTAGGGCGAGTATTTCATCTTGCGCTCAGCACCAAAAGCCGACATGACCCCGCACAAGCGCTCAGCCCAGTCGCTAGGGCGAAATTTGCGCCCCTGCTTGGTCAGACCAACAATGATAAATGTACTAGTCTCTGATGTTGTCATTGTTCTACTCTGGGTTTCCGGGCGTTGCGACCTTAGGTTGCCGCATTTTAGCAGAAGCCCTCTAGCTTGCCATAATTATGGCAACCTACCACTCCAAGAAAGCAACCCGTACGTTAAGCACGGGGTTCTTACCAAACCTGGGCCGAAACCCCAGCATCATTATTGCTACTTGAGCATATCGCAGAGAACGCCTGATCGCCTATCAGCCCCCTCTCAAAGGCGGCATGCCGGGATGCATCAACTGGCTTGACCTTGATTCTCCCCCCCCGGCCACACAATCCAGCAGCGTGCCACGGATACGGGATCAGCCCCGCGCGACGGGCCGCCCGGCATCGGCACACCATTCGCTCCACGAACCGGCATAGAGGCGCGAGCCGGGCAGGTCGGCGAGCTCCATTGCCAGCATGTTGTGGCATGCCGATACGCCGGAACCGCATTGATGAACGACGTTTTCCGGACGGGCCCCGGCCAGAATCGCCAACCATTCAGCCCGCAACGCTGCCGCCGGCTTGAAACGGCCGTCAGCCTGAAGATTGTCACGAAAGAAACGATTGACCGCGCCGGGAATATGCCCGCCTACCGGGTCCATCGTTTCGTTCTCGCCCCGAAAACGATCCGGGGCACGCGCATCGATCAGATGCATGCCCGGCGCTTCGAGATGCGCCAGAACATATGCCGCATCGACCGGCCCTGCGGCCGTGCGGGGAACGAATGCCGTCGGCTGCAAGATCGGCAGCACTTGGGTCACGACCGCATCAGCCGCCCGCCACGCTTGCCAACCACCGTCCAGCAAGGCCACCTTGTTGTGCCCGAGCAGACGCAACAACCACCACAAACGCCCGGCAATCATGCCCTGCGCATCGTCATAGACCACCACCTGGGTACCCGGCGCAATGCCGATTTCGCCGAAACGTACCGCCAGGTGAGCCAGATCTGGCAGGGGGTGACGCCCGTTTCGGCCGGTCATCGGCCCCGACAGATCGCGATCGCAATGCAGGAAAACCGCCCCCGGAACATGCGCCTCGGCATAAGCCCGCTCGCCGTACGCGGTGTCCGCCAACTGATGGCGAACATCGACAACCAGCCAACCCGGGTTATCCAGATTGGCCTGCAGGGTCGCGACATCGACCAGAGTCGAGAAACTCATGCAACCTCCTCCAGCCAGGCCTTGGCTTCGAGCGCATCGTTGAAGACCTCGACATCGGCATTGACGAAGGTCTGCGACAACCAGGCGCTCCAGGTTACCCACTGGCTGTCGGTCACCACGGCAACGCGCTTGAAGTCGTTGGCATGGGCACGCGAAAACTTGACCTCCTCCCAGGCGACATCGATGGTCAGATCGGCCATCTGGCTCAGGTCGAAATAGAGATCGACCGGACCCTCGAACTTGATCTTGTAATTGACGACTTCCTCGAACTCCTTGTAGTCGGCCAGGGTGAATTCACCGAATACGGACACGCTGACACGGCTGGGTTGATGGTCGATAACGATCATGGTCTGACTCCATTGTTGTTTGCTTCGAGTTTAATCCTGTTCAACCGGGCTGGCGCGGGAAAAGTGACTGGCCGCGACGCCGGAAAGCACGATCAGCCCGATGGCGAAGCAGGCCGAGGCATCGAGCACCTCGCCCCAGAATACGGCACCGAACAGGCTGGAAAAAATGACGGTGCTGTAGGCCAGGGCAGCCGACAGCAAGGTTTTGCCGCGCGTATAGGCCCGCGTCATCGCCAACTGGGCGACCGTGGCAAAGCAGGCAACGCCCAGCAGCAGCAATCCGCTGTGCCAATCGACGGCGTGCCATTCGCTGAACAGCAGCCAGACGCCCGAACAAACCGTGGACACCAGCGAAAAATAGAATACCGTGCGTGGCTCGCTCTCGCCCCGATTGGCCAATTCACGAACGCTGAAATAGGCCATGCCGGCAAGAACACCGGAACCCAGGCCAACCAGGCCGCCAAACAACTGGTCGGCGTGAAAACTGGGCTTGAGCAGGCCGCCGACGCCAAGCAACCCGACCACCAGCGCACCGATGATCCCCGGCCGCAAGCGGGCACCGGCGATAGCCAGATAGATCGCCAGGAAGATCGCCGAGGTGTAGTTCAGGGTGACCGCTGTCGCCAACGGCAACAAGGTGATCGCATAGAAGTTGGCGAATAGCGCCGCGAAACCAACCAGACCGCGGCTGATCTGCCAGCGCCAATGAGGCGTCGGCAAGGCAATGCCCCGCCAGCGGACCAGGCCGCCCATCAGCATCAGCGAAATGATGCTGCGAAAGAAGGTGATCTCGACCGCCGAATGGGTGGCTGCCGCGAATTTGACGCAGACGCCCATGCAGGCGAAGAGCAGGCTGGCAACCAGCATCCAGAGGGATTGCATCGACGGGCTTCCGGAAATGAAAAAAGGCGTCGGATTTTAACCCGACGCCCCGACAGGCCAGCGCAAAGACTCAGCGCGTTTCGATTGCGCCCTGCATGATCCGGCGATAGAACTCATGGAAGTGCTGCATGCCGTCTTCCATCGGGCTCTGGTACGGCCCCACCTCGTTACGCCCTTCCTTCATCAGGGCATAACGACCGCGGTCCATCCGCTCGCCGATATCGTCATCCTCGATTGCCGTCTCCATGTAGGCGGCACGCTCGGCCTCGATGAAATCGCGCTCGAAATCGACGATTTCTTCCGGGTAGTAGAACTCGACGACGTTCAGGGTCTTGTTCACACCTTGCGGAATCAGGGTCGAAACGACCAGCACATGCGGGTACCACTCGACCATGATATTGGGGAAATAGGTCAGCCAGATGGCGCCGTGCTCGGGGGTCTTGCCCTCGGCACCATAAACGTCGCGAACCGCCTTCTGCCAGCGCTCATAGACCTTGGAGCCGGACTTCTGCAGGGAAGTGATCCCAACCCGCTGCACCGAGTACCAGTCGCCGAACTGCCAGGTCAGGTCGTCACAAGTGACGAAATTCCCCAGCCCCGGGTGGTAAGGCGCGACATGGTAGTCCTCGAGATAGACCTCGATGAAGGTCTTCCAGTTGTAGTTGCACTCGTGCATCTCGACGTGGTCGAGCTTGTAGCCGCTGAAATCGAGCTGGCTCGCGACATTCATGCCGGCCAGGTCGGCATTGGCCGAACGCGGCCCCTTGAACAACAGGCCATTCCAGTTCTCCAGCTTGGCCTTGTTCAGGTTCAGGCAGGGGTTCTGCGGGAAGTGCGGCGCACCGATCAACTGACCGGCCGTATCGTAGGTCCAGCGATGAATCGGACAGACCACGTTGCCCTGCAAGGTACCGCTACCCTGCAGCATGATTGCCTGACGATGGCGACAAACATTCGACATCTGCCAGATACCGGCGTTATCCCCCTCGCTGCCCGCATTGAGCAGCATCTGACCGTGGTCCTTCCACTCCAGCGAACGATAATTGCCTGCTTCCGGCACCATCAGCTGGTGGCCGACATAGCCCGGACCGGCATCGAAGATGAGCTTTTTCTCCAGCTCGAAAATCTTTTCATCGAAGTACCAGTCAACCGGCAGCTGGCTGGCTGCGGGCGACAAACGGGACAGGCTCGCCAGGTCGGACATTCCTCATCTCCAGCGGGATTAACAAAGCGGCTGATTTTACCCTGCCCTCAATTTGACCAGAAGCCCCTACATGGAGTATTTTCGCGTGTTTCCCGGAATCCCGTTGACATGGATCAATCCCCCATCGCCGACATGAAATTCGAGGCCGCACTTGGCGAACTCGAGAACATTGTCTCCAGCATGGAAGGTGGCAAGCTTGAACTGGAAGCTTCCATCGCAGCCTATCGCCGCGGCATGGCACTGATGAAACACTGCCAGGCCCAGCTGGCAAACGCAGAGGATCAGATTCGCATTCTCGAAAACGGCGAATTCAAGGAAGTCGACCGCAACACCCTGGAGGCCCAGTGAGCGCCACCCCGTTCAACGTCTGGATGGCTGCCATCCAGGCCCGCGTCGAAACCGCTCTCTCCCATCACCTGCCCGGCAACGACAGCATTCCGGCGCGACTGCATGAAGCCATGCGCTACGCCACGCTGGGCGGCGGCAAGCGCGTCCGCCCGCTGCTCGCCTTCGCGGCCGGAGAACTGACCGGTGCCGCTGCCGAACACCTCGACATCGTCGCCTGTGCCGTCGAACTGATCCACGCCTATTCGCTGGTTCATGACGACCTGCCCTGCATGGACGACGACGTACTGCGGCGCGGACGCCCGACCTGCCACGTCGAATTCGACGAACCGACCGCGCTACTCGTTGGCGACAGCCTGCAAACGCTGGCTTTTGAACTCTTGTCCAGCCAAGCCATCGGCGAACCCGGACAGCAACTCGAAATGATCGGCCTGCTGGCCCACGCCAGTGGTTCGCGCGGCATGGCCGGCGGCCAGGCGATCGACCTCGCCTCGGTCGGCACGGCACTGAACCAACCCGAACTGGAGCTGATGCACGCCCTGAAGACCGGCGCCCTGATCCGCGCCGCCGTCCTGCTCGGCGCCCTGGCCGGCACCTCACTGTCGGCCAAGGAACGTAGCAACCTCGACCGCTTTGCCAAGCGGGCCGGCCTGCTTTTCCAGGTTGTCGACGACATTCTCGACTGCACCGCCAGCACCGCCACACTGGGCAAAACCGCCGGCAAGGACGAAGCAGCCGACAAGCCGACCTACGTCAGCCTGCTCGGCCTCGACGCCGCTCGCGCCTACGCCGACGAACTGCGCGCCGACGCCCTCGATGCCCTGTCCATTTTCGGTGAGCGCGCCCGGCGCCTGACCGAACTGGCCGATTTCATCTGCCACCGGCAATTCTGAGATGACCGCCTTCCGCCTGCTTGAAAGCATCAACAGCCCGGCCGATTTGCGCCGCCTGGACCGCAAGCTGCTGCCGCAGCTGGCGAACGAATTGCGCGCCTTCCTGATCGAATCGGTCTCGCAGACCGGCGGCCACCTGTCGTCCAATCTCGGCACGGTCGAACTGACCATCGCCCTGCACAGCGTCTTCAACACACCGGAAGACCGCATTGTCTGGGACGTCGGCCATCAGTGTTACGCCCACAAGGTCCTTACCGGCCGCCGCCAGGGCATGAACCGCTTGCGCATGCAGGATGGCGTCTCCGGCTTCCCGAAGCGCAGCGAGAGTCCCTACGACACCTTCGGCGTCGGCCATTCCTCGACTTCGATCTCGGCTGCCCTCGGCATGGCCCTGGCCGCCAAGCAGAAAGGCGAGGACCGCAAGGCCATCGCCATCATCGGCGACGGCGCGATGTCGGCCGGCATGGCCTTCGAAGCGCTGAACAATGCTGGCGTCGCCGATGCCGACATGCTGGTCATCCTCAACGATAACGAGATGTCGATCTCGCCACCGGTTGGGGCGCTGAACAACATCCTGACCCGCCTGATGTCGGGCAAGACCTACAACGCCGCGCGCACCGCCGGCCGCCACATGCTCGGCTTTGCCCCGCCGTTGCTCGAACTGGCTCGCCGCGCCGAAGAACACGTCAAGGGCATGATCGCCCCGGGCACCCTGTTCGAGGAATTCGGCTTCCACTACTACGGCCCGATCGATGGCCACGACCTCGACGCTTTGATCCCCACCCTGCAGAACCTGCGCGCCATCAAGGGCCCCAAGTTCCTGCACGTGATCACCAAGAAGGGCCAGGGCTACAAGCTGGCCGAAGCCGACCCCATCCTTTACCACGGCGTCGCCAAGTTCGCCCCCGAAGAAGGCATCAAGTCAGGCAAGGGCGGCGGCAAGCTGACCTACACCCAGGTCTTCGGCGACTGGCTCTGCGACATGGCGAAAGCTGATTCGAGGCTGGTCGGGATCACCCCGGCCATGCGCGAAGGCTCCGGCCTGCTGCGCTTCTCTACCGAACACCCTGATCGCTACTACGACGTCGGGATTGCCGAACAACACGCCGTCACCTTTGCCGCCGGCCTGGCTTGCGAAGGTCTGAAGCCGGTCGTGGCGATTTACTCGACCTTCCTGCAGCGCGCCTACGACCAGTTGATCCACGACGTCGCACTGCAAAGCCTGCCAGTGATCTTCGCCGTTGACCGCGGCGGCCTGGTTGGCGCCGACGGCCCAACCCATCACGGCACCTTCGACCTTTCCTTCGCCACCTGCATCCCCAACATGGTGGTGATGACGCCGTCCGACGAAGCGGAATGCCGCCGGATGCTCTCCACTGCCTATGCGCTGGACTGCCCGAGCCTGGTTCGCTACCCACGCGGCGGGGGCAGCGGCATGCTACCCGGCCTGGATCTCGACACGCTGCCGCTTGGCAAGGGCGAGGTTCGCCGCCAAGGCAAGGACGTCGCCCTGCTCGCCTTCGGCAGCCTGCTCCCGGCAGCACTGGCTGCCGGCGAGGCTCTCGATGCCACGGTCGTCAACATGCGCTTCGTCAAGCCGATCGATGCCGAGCTGATCGCCGAACTCGCCGGGAACCATTCCCTGCTGGTCAGCCTCGAAGAGAATGCCGTGATCGGTGGCGCCGGCTCCGAAGTCGAACGGGTTCTCGCCGAACGCGGCCTGCAGGTTCCCGCGCTTCGCCTGGGACTGCCGGATCGCTTCATTGAACACGGCGAACAGGGCCAGCTACTGGCCGAACTCGGCCTCGACAAGGACGGCATCATTGCCAGCGTACGCCAGGCCATGACCCGAGCCGCATCATAATTCGCAAAGAACAGCACATGAACACCCCCAGCATCCCGGATGTCCAGAACTCGGCAGACACCCGTCAAATCGCCATCAACAAGGTCGGCATCAAGGCGATCCGCCATCCGATCAAAGTCCAGGACAAGTCCGCCGGCATTCAGCACACGATTGCTGTCTTCAACATGTACGTCGGCCTGCCCCACAATTTCAAGGGCACTCACATGTCGCGCTTCGTGGAGATTCTCAACACGCAGGAACGCGAGATTTCGGTCGAGAGCTTTCCGGGCATGCTCAGCGAAATGATGCTCAAACTGGAAGCGCAATCCGGCCACATCGAGATGGCCTTTCCCTACTTCATCAACAAGACGGCACCGATATCCGGCGTCCAGAGCCTGATGGATTACGATGTCACGCTGATCGGCGAGATCTGCAACGGCAAGATCACCACCTCGACCCGCGTTGTCGTGCCAGTTACCAGCCTCTGCCCGTGCTCGCAGAAAATCTCCGAATACGGCGCCCACAACCAGCGCTCGCACGTCACGGTGACCGCCCGCACCAACGACTTCCTCTGGATCGAGGAAATCGTCCAACTGGTCGAGGCCGAAGCCTCCTGCGAGCTGTATGGCCTGCTCAAGCGCCCGGATGAGAAGTACGTTACCGAACGCGCCTACGACAATCCGAAATTCGTCGAAGACATGGTCCGCGACGTTGCCGCCCGCCTCAACGCCGAGCCCCGTATCGATGCCTACGTGGTTGAGTCGGAGAATTTCGAGTCGATTCACAACCATTCGGCCTACGCCCTGATCGAGAAGGACAAGACGCTCGCCTGAGCTGCATCACTTCTCAAAGCGCGCAAATAAAAAGGGACGCCGAAGCGTCCCTTTTTTGTACCTCAAGAAGTCGCTTAAGCAGCGGCGACGTTCTTGCGGACCAGCTTTTCCTTGATACGGGCAGACTTGCCAGAACGCTCGCGCAGGTAGTACAGCTTGGCGCGACGAACATCACCACGGCGCTTCACTTCGATGGAAGCAACCAGCGGGGAGTAGGACTGGAAAGTACGCTCGACACCTTCGCCGGAAGAAATCTTGCGAACGGTGAAAGCCGAGTTCAGACCGCGGTTACGCTTGGCGATAACAACGCCTTCGTAGGCCTGCAGACGCTCGCGGTTACCTTCCTTGACCTTCACTTGCACGACGACGGTGTCGCCCGGTGCGAAGTCAGGGATGGTCTTGCCCAGGCGGGCAATTTCTTCTTGCTCAAGTTGTTGAATCAGGTTCATGTGAGATCCTTAAATTTATAAACACTTACTCACCGCATTGCTCCTCTCCGACGATTTCCGTGAGGAGTTGCGTTTCTTCCGCGCTCAACGCGCGGTGCGCCAACAAATCCGGCCGGCGCTTCCGGGTTCGCGCCAGCGACTGCTTCAGCCGCCAACGACGAATTCTTTTGTGGTCGCCGGACATCAACACCTCCGGCACCGCCTCGCCCTCATAAACCTCGGGACGGGTGTAGTGCGGGCAATCCAGCAAACCACCAACAAACGAATCTTCCACCGCCGAAGCGGCATCTCCCAGGACGCCGGGCAACTGACGGACAACGGCATCGATCAACACCATCGCCGGCAACTCGCCGCCGGAGAGTACAAAATCCCCGATCGAAATTTCCTCATCGACACAGCGCTCGATCAAACGCTCGTCAATGCCTTCGTAACGCCCGCAAAGCAGGATCAAGCCTTCCTCGCCGGACGCCAGCTGCATGACCCGTTGATGGGTCAGCGGCGCGCCTTGCGGCGAGAGGTAGATCACCCGACTGCTCGCCAGCCCGGTTTCGCGTTGCCGCGCCTTGGCTGCAAGCACCGCCTTCTCGAGCGGCCCGGGCTGCATCAGCATCCCCGGACCACCGCCAAAGGGGCGGTCATCCACCCGACGCCAGGAATTTTCGGCAAAATCCCGAGGATTCCACCCCTGCCACTGCCAACGCTGCTCTTCCAGCGCCCGCCGGGTAATGCCACTTTCCGTTACTGCGACGAACATTTCCGGAAAGAGGGTAATGCAGTCAAACCGGATCACCAGTCGCTGCCCCACTCCACACGGATCAGTCCGTTTTCCTTATCCACCGCCAGCACGACCGCCGAAACAAAAGGCAGCAGACGCTCGACCTCATCTTCACCAACCACGCGCAAAACGTCGCTGGCACCAGTCTCGATCAGACCGGCAACCTTGCCCAGTCTCTCGTTGGCGGTATTCACCACATCCAGGCCAAGCAGGTCAGCCCAGTAAAACTCATCATCATCGGTGGTTGGCAAGGCTGCACGCGGCGCCCCCACCAACACACCTTTCATTGCTTCAGCAGCGGTTCGGTCCGGCACGCCATCAAGCAGCACCACCAGACCATTCCCGTGAACCTTCAGGGCTTTCAGCTCGCACTCACGCCACGCTTCGCCTTCCCTGCAGATCCACCAGACGGGCATTTGCGCCCAATCCAGCGGGTCATCACCGAATGCATGCAGCTTCAGCCAGCCTCGAATGCCGTAGGGTTCGGCAAGCCGCCCCAGAACGACGATATCGTTGCCAGTCAAAGCCAAAACAGCTTAAGCAGCTTGCTTGGCAGCGTGTTGCTTGACCAGGCGGGCAACGGTCGGCGACAGTTGGGCGCCATTGCCTTGCCAGTAAGCCAGACGATCAACAGCGATACGCAGGGATTCGGCATTGCCGGAAGCTACCGGGTTGTAGAAGCCGATGCGCTCAACGAAACGGCCATCACGACGGTTACGGGAGTCGGTAACAACCATGTTGTAGAACGGGCGCTTCTTGGCGCCACCACGGGCAAGACGGATAACAACCATGAGAATACTTTCGTTAGCTGGAAAAAAGACCGGAGATTATAGCTGTTTATCAAGGAAAAACAAGCCACTTAGGAATCGCAAAACACCACCCCTGCCCGGCGACACAAAACCAGCGCCACCCGAAAGGCCAATAGCGAAAAGGTAAATTTTTGTTTATTCTCGGCCGACAATGACCAAGCTACCGCCAAACTCCGACCCAACAGGTGAAACCAGCATCAAGAGCATCCTTGAGTGGCTGGCCTTGGCACATGGTCGCAACGGCAGCGAAGACACCGAGCAGCTGCACAAACAATTATTAACGCTACGCGACGCCCCGGTTCCAACCGCACAACGCCAGAAACTGCTCGACCTGCTTTACGGTCAGGCGGAACGCATCGTCAATGCAGACCTGCCAACACTGCGGGAAATCTCGCTCCCCGTGTCGCGCAAGCTCCGCCAACGGGTTAGGGCTACGCTCGACATGCTCAACACGCTCACCCAGGATTACTTCAACACACTGGCTGACCTGTTCGATCCGCACATCACCACCTCGCCACGCCCCCCCCATACGGCGCTGCGGCGAGTCATGCTCTGCATCGCCTGGCAGATACAAATCGGCCACCTGATTGCGTCACCGACTGGTATCGGCCTATGGCAGCAGTTGCATGCCGCCTTTCGAACAGCTCATCGCCTTGGCCTGAACCATCTTTCCGGCCCACGCGAAGGCCCCTCCATCAACCAGATCTATTCCAACACCCTGCTTGCCACCATCGCTCAACCGGCGTCGTTCAGCTCACGCGAACTGACTTTCATCAACGACTACATCGCCGCCTGCAGCCCGACACTCGAATTGACCGATGAACCGCCCAAGGAGAGTGACTCGATCTTCTGGATAGACCTCGACAAGGACACCCCGGCTCACGCCCTGATCCGACGCCTGCCATCTGCAGAAACCCAAACACGCTATTTTTCGTGCGACGCACCGACAAAGCAGGTCAAGCATCACCTCAACGAACTGAAAAACGGCACGGCCGCCTCAAGCCTTGGGCTCCCATCCTTTGCCGCCTCCCGCACTGGAATAGCCGTATTGAAGCGCCTCAGCGAACTATGGGGGCAGCCCGCCAAACGAAAATTTCCAAGACGCCGCCAGTCTTACCGGGTGAATTTCTGCGCCGGACTGGATAGCCTCTGGCAACTGATGAAGACCCCAGAAAACACAACCGGGCTCAGCGAATGGATGGTTACCAACGAAAGCCCGGATGGCTATGCGCTGATGCACATGTCGGGACATGCCAAAAATCTTGAAGTCGGCGATATTGCAGCGCTTCAACCGATCGGGGAACGAGCCGAGACGGTGCCGCTTTGGCACGTCTGCATTGTGCGCTGGGCTATTTCAGAAAACCCGGAACACATTGAACTGGGCCTTCAATTGCTGGCCTCACGCGCTGTCGCAGCCGAAATCGCCCAACCATTCGACCTCGATTCGCCAAGCATCGCCGCGCTCATCCTGCCCGAGACACCGCCTTTGCGCCCATCGCAAGCGCTGATCGTCCCCTCCGGGGCACTTGGCGATGCCAAGCAAAAGATCATCGTACTCATCGAAACCGACAACCTGGCCATTCGCGAAGTACGAACCACCCATATCGAAGAGCAAACCTCAAGTATCGAGGTATTCAGCGTTTCGCCGGACGAGACACCTTAGCGGCAATCAATCCGCCAAACAGCACCACCGCCCAGGACAGGTGCAGCCAGACAAGAAAAATCGGGAAAACAGCAAACGCGCCATAGATGCTCTTCAGCATGGCGGAGCTGGTGAGGTATAACTCGAATATCTTTTGCAT
>DAIMCQ010000057.1:0-17460 GCA_036726285.1 Azonexus sp. | reverse complement strand
GAGCGTCTGCTGCATGGTTTCCAGCGTGTCGTCGGGAAAACCGAATATGTAGTTGGAAATGACCTTGATATCGGCGTCGCGGATGGTGTGGCAGATGTCCTTGATGCTGACTTCCTGAAAACTGCCCTTCGACATTTCGCGTCGAACTTGCAGGTTTCCGGCTTCGATCCCCAGCGCCAGCCAGTTGATGCCGGCCCGTTTGAACTTTTCCAGCGCGTCGGCCCGCACGGTGTCGACCCGGGCATAGGCCCAGAGGTTGAAACCGTAGTCGCTCTCGGCCAGTCGATCGACCAGCGGGCCGTAGTGCTTGCGGTTGAGAAAGAACATTTCGTCGCTCAGGCGCAGGGTGCTGACCCCGAGGCGGGCCAGCTTGTCCATTTCGCGGATCACCCAGTCGGTGCTCCAGAAGCGCATGCCGCGCGAGTCGGCGGCGCTGATCCCCTCGCCGTTGTCCTGGCGGTTGACGATGTTGATCATGCAGAAATCGCAGCCGAAGTTGCAGCCGAGCGAGGTATAGATCGCGGCGAACGGAGTGCGCCGGGCATGGTCGAAGCCGGCATGCCAGAAATGGGCGCGGTACAGGTCGAGCGGTCTTTCCCGGTAGGGCAGCAGGTCCCAGGCGTAGCCGGGCAGGTCGAGATCCATCCGTGACTGGGGAACGACCGATTCCGGCGGGTTCAGCTGGAGGAGGGTTTCTCCTCCCGCCTCCCGGCGCTTGTGGCCGATGCCGCGAATGCGGGCCAGATCATCGTGCAGATTGCTCGCCAGCAGGTTGTGCAGTGCGTACACGCCTTCGTTGAGGAGGACGATATCGACGCTAGGTTCGGCGAGAACTTCCCGGGGCAACGCACTGGTATGCGAGCCGACGAAGGCGATGCGACTCGCCGGGTGGGCCTCCTTGAGCGCGCGGGCCAGCGCCAGGGCGCCGATCATGCTGGTGGTGCCCGAATTCGGGTTCTGGCCGTAAACCACCATGACGACCAGTCGCGCATCGGCGTCGGCAATCCGGCCGACGGCAGCGTCCAGGGACAGCTTCTCGGCGTCGCAATCGAGCAGGCCAACGCCGTAACCCTTGGCGCGGCACGACTCGGCGAGCAGCAAGGCCCAGGTGGGCGGTTCGATGGCCGAGAAAACCTTGGCCAGATCCTGATAGGCCTTGGCGGAAGAGTCAGGGTTGACGAACAGAACGTCCATGGTTTTTCCGATTCAATTAAAGCGGGTGCCGTGATCCAGCCAGTCGCTGTATTGGCGGCAACGGATACGGCTGGTGTAGCGTTCGAGAACGGCTTGGCGTCCGTTCGTGACCAGATGCTGGCGCTAGTCCGGTTCGTGGCGCAAGCGGGTCAGTTTCTGCGCCAGTTCCTCGATCGAGTCGAACAGCACCAGTTCTTCATCCTCCTTGAACCATTCGGCACAACGGGGCCGCTCGGGGATGCGCCAGCTGACGCTGGGCACGCAGGCGGCCATGGTTTCCAGCACGCGGCCCGAGTAGGACTTGATCAGGGTCGGCAAATTGATGTTCGCCATGCCGAGACGATAACCGTCCAGCAGCAGGGAGAACAGGTCGCGGCGCAGGGCCATCAGTTCGTTCGTGTAGGCATCGAAGGCGCTGCGATCGAGGCGGCCTGCTTGCAGGCGCTCGGTGACCTCCTTGTGGATGGTTTCGAAGCGCGCCAGGGTATCGCTGTTGCGTTCCGGTAGCTGGAAATGCGGGCGGTCCATCAGGCCTTCGAGACGACGGTCGGCGAGATAGAGGTTGCGCGGCAGCAAGTGGGCCTTGGGCAGGTCGTAGCCCGGTCCGGTGAAATAGGTCGAACCGATGAAGGAGGCGATTTTCTTGTCTGGCGGCGGGGCATCGAGAACCAGTTCTTCCGGCAGCAGGAAGATGTTCTGTGCCGCCGGGATGCCGAAGCGGCTTTCGATGGCCGGCACGTCCATTTCGTCGGGGACCAGGGCGTGCGTGCAGTGCGGCAGGCTGGCATAGCCGCTATCCACCCATTCCTGCAGAAAGGGCAGGACTTCGTGTTCGAACGGTGTGTAGTTGAGCGATTCGAGGGCGACGCTGACGCGCACCGGGGCGACTTCCTTGAGCCAGCTCCAGAAATTTTCGTCGTAGCAGGCATGGTTGCTCCATACCCATGCCTCGTCGAATTGCTCACCGGCAAGCAGGCGAGGCGCATGCTTGATGAAGCTGTCGTCGGCATCCGGAGCGCGTCCGAAGAGGGCGGGAAGCAGGGTGCACTGGTGCCCGTTGCGGGCGAATCCGTCGATGAAGGCGTAGGAGCCGGTGTAGGACCAGCCTCTGCCGCGTTGCCAGTTGTCGAATTCGAGCAGGACGAAAAGAATTTTCTTGGCCATGGGCGTGTTCGATGTGAATTAGTTTCCGCTGCGGGCGTCGAGCAGACGGGCTAGCCCGTCTGCCAGATCGACCTCGGGCTGCCAACCCAGGCGGCGGATCTTGTCGATGTTGAAATGGCCCGAACTGCGCGGGGCCGGCGCAGCACCGGCCAATGCCCTGGTCCGCACGGCAAGACGCCCGGATTTGCCGGCCGCTGCGATCATTTTTTCGGCCAACTCGAGGATGCTGATTTCCTCGGTCGCACCGACGTTGTAGGCCTCGCCTGACTGTCCTTTGAGCAGGATGTGAAAGAGGGCTGAAACGGTATCGGAGACATAGCAGAACGGGCGGCTGGCCGAGCCATCCGAATCGAGCCGGATGTCGACATCGGCCAGCACGTTGGCAAGCAGGTCGGTGATGGCGCGGCCATCGTCGAGGGCCATGCCCGGCCCGTAGCAGTGCGAAATACGGGCGATGCGGGCATCGACGCCGAACTGGGTGAAATAGGCGCGGCACAGGGTTTCGGCGAGTCGCTTGCTTTCGCCGTAGCAGGCGCGCGGCCCAAGAGGATCGTCGCCGCCGAAGTCGGTTTCGCCGATGCAGTCGATATGGCCGGTGTTCTCGCCATAGACGGCGCCACTGCTCAGAAAAAGCAGACGGGCGCCATCCCGGCGGGCCAGTTCGAGCAGTTGCCGGGTGCCCTCGGTATTGGCCAGGATGGTGTCCACCGGCTTTTGCATGTAGGACTTGGGGCTGGCCGGGCTGGCGGCATGAATGATGAGGTCGAACGCTTCGACCGGCTGCCAGGGGGCGCTGACATCCTGAATCAGTGGACTGACCTCGCCCGGCAGGTCGAGCCAGGGCAGGCGGTTGCGCAGTTTGTCCAGGTCGCGGGCCAGGGCGAAAAGGCGCAGGTCGGCGGTCGGGCGACTGCGCTTGAGATAGGCCAGGGCTTCGACGATGTGGCCGCCGATGAAGCCGGCCGCGCCGGTGACCAGAATCCGCTTGCCGTGCAGTTCGGCCCAGGGCAAGGGGGCTGCCAGAATGCGCTGCAGGTCTTCGGCCAGGATCGGGCTAGGCGCTCGCATAGATTTCTTCCAGGCCAATCAGGCGTTGCGCGGCGATACCTTGGGCCAGTAGCTGGGCTTTGATGTTGCGGCCGAATTTGATCGAACTGATCACGATCGGTAGCGCCGCATGGCGTTCGGCGTCATAGCCGCCGATCGCGTGCTGGCCGATCGACTGCCCCCATTTGTCCGGCGCGCTGTCGAGCAAGGCGCGAACGTCGAGGTCGTCGAGCAGTGGTTCGATGTAGTTCTTGAAGTCGCCGCCGATACCATAGACGAAGAACGGACCGCCGGTGATTCGCCGAAAGCGTTCGATCAATTTCTGCCTTCCCCAACCCGTTGGCTTGGCGAGGCGGGCGATGGCGCGGATCGAGTCGGGGTAAACCGGCGATTCGTAGTGGCCGGTGCTCAGGCTGGTGCAATCCCAGCCCTGTCTGGCCAGCAACAGGCTGAGCGAGACCGGCGTGAACTGGTGCAGGTGTTCCGGGTTCAGATCGCTTTCCAGCCAGGGATGGCCGGCCCGGTTGGGGACTTCGACGACGATCAGCCCGTTTTCGCTCAGCAAATTGGTCCAGCTGACCAGTTCGGCGCCGACGTCGGCGATATGTTCGAGGACGTGAAAGCTGGCGATCAGGTCGTAGCTGGCCGGCGGTATGCCGGCTGCCGGCGTCGTGAATACCTGATCGAGAACCTGGCCGGCCTGAACGGCATCCCTGGACAGTTCGATGCCATCGTAGCGCAGCGTCACCCCGGCCTTGATGCGTCGGCCCAGGTCGCCCTCGGCGCAGCCGACTTCCAGGATGCGCCGGGCGCCGATCTCGCCGACAAGCGGCTGGATAAGTGCCTGGCGGCTGTCCATCTTGCGCTTGAACCAGGACGTGTCGGCATCGTTACGGGCAGACAGGGACTGATAGTGGGCCGCGTCGATCCGCCCGGCTTGCCGCCAGCGATGCCCGCAGCAAGGGCAGCTGCGGTAAGCGCCCGGCGTCGCCGCAGCCTGAGGGGCAGGGCTGGCGCAGCATGGGCAGAGGGCGTCGGGCGCGGACATCGGACGCTCAGTCGCGAACGGCCAGCGAGGCCGGCGTCAAGGGAATCAGCATCTCGGCCGCCAGTTGCTGGCGCGAGAGCAGCGGCGACATGTCTTCGAGCGGCATCGACAGCATCGAACCGTCGGCCTGCGGTAGCGCGGCAACCTTGGGGTAGAGGGTCTCGCTGGGCGTCAGTTGCAGGTCGATCAGGCGCGGACCGGGCGTGGCGAGGATGTCCTGCAGCTTGCCGAGATCGGCGGCATCGCTGATGCGGCAGAACGGCAGGCCGTAGGTGGCAGCGATCTGTTCCAGGTCGGGCAACATCAGGCCGGCTTCCGGGCCGGTGCCGATGAAGCGGCTGGCAAAGTAATTGCGCTGGGTATTGCGGATCGAAGCGTAGCCGCCGTTGTTCATGATAATCAGGCTGATCGGCAGTTGTTGGGCGGCCAGCGTGCCGAATTCCTGCAGGTTGAGTTGCAGGCTGCCGTCGCTTTCGACCGCCACCATCGGCTTGCGGCCGTTGGCCAGGCAGGCGCCGATGGCAGCCGGCAGGCCGTAGCCCATCGAGCCCAGACCGGAGGTCAGGAACACCCGCTGGCCCGGCTTGTTGCGGAAGACGGTATAGAAGACCTCGACGGCCAGACCGGAACTGCCGGTGCCGACAATGGTGTAGGGCGGGATGGCATCCGACAGCGCGGAGACAAAATGGTAGTGGTTGATCGGGCCGCTGGTCGGGAAGGGCTGGCCTTCGTTGACCGGATAACGGGCCTTCCAGTCGGCGCAGCGGGCAATCCACGGTTGCGTGTTGTCGCTGGCTACGACGTTGCGCGACAGGCTGTTGAGGGCGTCGATGGCGGCCTTGGCGTCGGCGACGATGCGCAGGTCGATGTCCATGTCCAGCTTGTCGATCTCGTTGTGATCGACATCGATCACCACCTTGCGCGCGCCGCGGGCAAAGCCGCGCGGGTTGTAGGCGGTGATGATGTTGTCGAGGCGGCAGCCGATGCTGATCAGCAGGTCGCAATTCTGTACCGCGAAATTGCCGGAGCGCAGCGCCACCACGCCGGGGCGGCCGACGTTGAGCGGGTGCTCCCAGGGCAGCAGGTCGAGCGCGTTCCAGGTCGTGGCAACCGGGATCTGCAGGCGTTCGGCCAGATCCCGGAAGGGCTTTGCGGCACCGGCCAGGCGCACGCCGTGGCCCGACAGCAGTAGCGGGCGTTTGGCTTCGGCGAGCAGGGTGAGCAACTGGCTGCAGTTGGCAGCGAGATCCGCTTTGGTTTCGGCTGGCGGTGTAAAGCCCGGCAGGGTTTCGGGATCGATCGGGGCGCCTTGGACATCAAGCGGCACGTCAAGCCAGACCGGGCCGTGGCGACCGTTGCGCATCTCGTAGAGGGCGCGTTCCAGGTGGTAGCGGATCTGTTGCGGATCGTCGACGGTGACGGCGTACTTGGTGACCGATTTGACCATCGGCACGATATCGACTTCCTGTACGCCACCCTGGCGTAACGGGCGACCGGCCAGCAGGTCGGGGCGCTTGACCTGGCCGGAAATGACCAGCAGCGGGATCGATTCGATCCAGGCACCGGCCACCGGGGTGATGACATTGGTGGCGCCGGGGCCGGTGGTGACCATGCAGACGCCGAAGCTTTCCCGCACCCGGCCCCAGGCTTCGGCGGCAATGCCGCAGGCCTGTTCGTGGTGGCAGGGGACCGGTGTCAGGCGCTTTTCGCAGGCCAGCGCATCGTTGAGATACATCGCGCCGCCGCCCGGCAGCAGGAAGACGTGTTCGGCGCCGGCCTCGGCGAGGCGGCTCATCAGGTAATCGGCAACGCGCATGTTTACAGCCAGTAGGTGAGCAGGGTCTTGCGACGGGGATTGGCCGTCACGGCCGGGTCGCTATAGATCGAATCGTCGGTGTAGTGGGTCGAGGAGATTTCTTCGAAAACGACGCCGTTCCGGGAATAGAACTTGTGCTTGACGCCGCGCTGGACGGTGATGACATCGCCGCGGCTGGCTTCGCTCTGCTCGCCATCGAGCCACAGGGTCATGCTGCCGTGCAGGATGACGAAGGTTTCTTCCTTCTTGTTGTGGTACTGCTCGGGGTGGGTCTGGCCGGGCAGCATGGCGATCAGCTTCTTGCAGTATTCGCGATTGACCACGGTGATCATCACCAGGCCGAACTCGGCAAAGCGCTCCATGCCGTAGTGGTGGGAGATTTCGAGATCGGACTTGCCGGGGACGACGATGTTGCCGGCTTCCAGCAACTGACGCGTCGCGGTGACGGCGGCCAGGATGTGCTCGCGCGCATGCAGGATGTCGACTTGCTCGGCGAGCAGGGGCGTGCCGGCGGCCAATGCCCGGCGGGCAATGTGGCGGCTGTATTTCGACCACTGGTTGGCGGCAATTTGCCCGGCCACCGGCGGGAAGGCGAAGCAGACCGCGCTGTCGGTAATGGTTTCGCCGGCCGCGATGTCGCGGGTCAGGAACACGCCGCGGCGCAGGCTTTCCAGGCTGGCCGCTTCGGCGGCAGTCGCCTCCGGCCAGGCTTCGCTGCCACAAAGCACGTGCGCCCGTTGGGCGGCGGCCAGCCAGCGACGAACCTGTTCGGGATCGGCGGAATAGGCGTTGAGAGCATATTTTTCCGAAGGCAGGCCAACGTGTTTTTCGAAAACCGTCGCCCCCTTGGCCATGGCCAGCATGACCGGTTCGGTTTCGTTCGGGTCTTCGTGCGTCGAGAAGCCGACCCGGACGTCGGGGTAGCGGCTGCGCAGCGCCTTGATGCGGCGGATGTGCAGGTTGGCGGCCGGCGTCGGGTATTCGGCGACGCAATGCATGATGGTCAGTTGCTTGCCGCGATGCAGGAAGAAGCTGACTACGTTGTCGACTTCTTCCGGCGTCGCGCCGGCGGTCGAGGCAACGACCGGCTTGTCGCAGCGGGCGATGCGTTCGAGCAGGGGCCAGTCGGTCAGCGAGCAGCTGGCGATCTTGATGACTTCGATGCCCTGGGCTTCGATCAGGTCGACCGAGGCTTCGTCGAAGGGCGTGCACACCGTCTTGAAACCGCATTCGCGCATGGCGTCGAGCAGGGTGGAGAACTGCGCGTGGCTGAGCCGGGTTTCCTCGAAGCGCTTGACGTATTTGACGTCGTCGCGGCCTTTGAAACTGGGGTGGATGAAGGTGTCGAGATCGCGATATTGCAGCTTGAAGGCGAAGTCGAAATCGTCGAAGCCGGCGCAGGCTTCACGGATGGCGCGAATGATGGCCACCCCGTGAGCGGTATCGCCCATGTGGTTGTTGGCCATTTCGAAAATGAATAGCGGACGGTTCATGGTGGGCTCTCAGAAATTCACGCCGCAAAAATCGGCCAGCGCCTCGGCGATGTAGTCGAGCTGCGCCGGGATCAGGCCGGGCCAGACGCCGACCCAGAAGGTGCGTTGCATGATGATGTCGGCGTTGTCCAGCCTGCCGCTGACGCGGTGCGGGCGGCCGGCGAAATAGGGCTGGCGGGTCAGGTTGCCGGCAAACAGCAGGCGGGTGCCAATCTTGCGTTGGTCGAGGAAGCGCAGCAGATCGACGCGGTCGAAGCCGGCGCTTTCCCGGATGGTGATCGGGAAGCCGAACCAGGACGGGTCGCTGCCGGCGGTGGCTTCAGGCAGGATCAGGAATTCGCCGAGCGGCTGCAGCTTTTGCGTCAGGTAGGCGAAGTTGTCGCGTCGAGCCTGGCAGAAACCGGGCAGACGGTCGAGCTGGGCCAGGCCGAGCGCGGCCTGCATGTCGGTGATCTTCAGGTTGTAGCCGGCGTGCGAATAAACGTACTTGTGGTCGTAGCCGGCGGGCAGCTCGCCCAGTTGCCAGTCGAAGCGCTTGCCGCAGGTATTGTCGCAACCCGGGTTGCACCAGCAGTCGCGGCCCCAGTCGCGGAAGGACTCGATGGCGCGTTTGAGGGCCGGGTCCGAGGTGAATACGGCGCCGCCTTCGCCCATCGTGATGTGGTGGGCCGGATAGAAGGATAGGGTGCCGATGTGGCCGTAGGTGCCGACCAGCCGGTCGTCGTAGCGCGAGCCGAGGGCGTCGCAGCAGTCCTCGATCAGCCAGAGCTGGTGGCGGTCGGCAAGGGCCCGGATTGCGCCGACGGCAAACGGGTTGCCGAGCGTGTGGGCGATCATGATCGCCTTGGTTCGCGGCGTGATGGCCGCTTCGATGCTCGACGGCAGCGGGTTGTAGGTCGGAATGTGCGAATCGACGAAAACCGGCGTCAGGCCGTTTTGCAGGATCGGATTGACCGTCGTCGGAAAGCCCGCTGCTGCGGTGATGACCTCGTCGCCCGGGCGCAGGGCGCGTTCGCCGAGTGCCGGCGAGGTCAGCGCCGAGAGGGCGAGCAGGTTGGCGCTCGAACCCGAGTTGCAGGTGAGGACGTGCTTGACGCCGAGAAAGTCGGCGAGTCGGGCTTCGAAGGCATCGTTATAACGGCCGGTGGTCAGCCAGCCGTCCAGCGCGGCATCGACCAGGTTGCTGAACTCGTCGGCGCCAAGGACTTTTCCCGAAGGCGGAATGGCCGTGCTTCCCGGGACGAAGCGCTGGGCTGTACATTTTTTTTCAGCGTAAGCCCGTACTCGTTCGAGAATTTCCTGCCGTTCTGCGTCGTTGCTCATGCGTCGGTCTGTTGGTAGAGGTTGATCTGTTGTCGGCAGAAATCTTGCATACTTGAGCCGTTCAGCCAGGCAATTTGCCAGTCAACCGTGTGCTGGAGTGCCTGCCCCAGCTGCCAGCGGGGGCGCCACTGTAGCAGGTGTTTGGCGCGCGAGGCATTGAGGCGGAGCAAACCGGCTTCATGCGGGAGGTTCGACGGTTCGGTGACGTAACTGGCGGCACCGGGCCAAAGTTCGCAAAGGCGGTCGGCAACGCTGCCGACGCTGACGCAATCGGCGAGTTCCGGGCCGAAATTCCAGGCCGGCGCCGTGCTGCGGTCGGCCGACAGTTTTTCTGCCAGCAACAGGTATCCCGCCAGCGGTTCAAGTACGTGTTGCCAGGGGCGAACAGACTGGATGTGGCGTAGCTGAGCAGGCTCTCCGGCGGCGAAGGCACGTAGCAGGTCGGGGACCAGCCGGTTCCTGGCCCAGTCGCCGCCGCCGATGACATTGCCGGCCCGTGCCGAAGCGATGCCGGCCTGGTGGGGCTGGTTGAAGAAGGAGCGCCGCCAGGAGGCGACGGCGATGTCAGTGCAGGCCTTGCTGCTACTGTACGGGTCGTGGCCGCCCAGCGGGTCGGTTTCGACATAGGCATGCAGCGACTCGGCGTTTTCGTAGCATTTGTCGGTGGTGATGACGACCATGGCCTGCAGGTCCGGCGAATGCCGGGCTGCTTCCATGATGTTCAGCGTTCCCATGACGTTGGTCGCATAGGTGCCGACCGGGTCCTGATAGCCTTCGCTGACCAGTGGTTGCGCCGCGAGATGGAAAACGATCTGCGGATTGCTGCGGGCAAAGACGGCATCGACGGCGGTGCGGTCGCGAATGTCGCCAATTACCGAGTTGAGGGTTTCGCCGACTTGTGCCACTTCGAACAGGCTGGGCGCGGTCGGCGGCGGCAGGGCGAAGCCGGTGACTTCGGCGCCGAGTTCTTTCAGCCAGAGGGCCAGCCAACCGCCCTTGAATCCGGTGTGTCCGGTGAGCAGTACTCGCTTGCCCTGCCAGAACGCCGGATTCACCAGATTTTCCATGGGGCTTTGCCGCTCAGCCAGAGGTCTTCCAGCAGCATCTTGTCGCGCAGGGTGTCCATCGGCTGCCAGAAGCCGTCGTGCTGCCAGGCGGCCAATTGATCGCGACGGGTCAGTTCGTGCATCGGTGCCGCTTCCCAAGGCTGGTCGTCATTGTCTATCAGGTCGAGTACCGAGGGATTGAGGACGAAAAAGCCGCCGTTGATCAGGCCGCCCTCGCCATGTGGTTTTTCCTGGAAGCTGGCGACCCGGCCATCGGCAATTTCCAGGGCGCCAAAACGTCCGGGCGGGGTAACGGCGCAAACCGTCGCGGCACGACCATGCTGGCGATGGAACTCGATCTGGCGGGTAATATCGGCATTGGTCACGCCGTCGCCGTAGGTAAAGCAGAACGGTTCGTCCGGGTCGAGAAAGCGCCCAACCCGTTTCAGACGCCCGCCTGTCGCCGAGTTTTCGCCGGTATCGACCAGGGTGACGCGCCAGGGCTCGGCGTGGCGCTCATGAACCGTCATCTTGTTTTCCTGCATGTCGAAGGTGACGTCCGACGAATGCAGGAAATAGTTGGCAAAGTATTCCTTGATGACGTAACCCTTGTAGCCCAGGCAAATGATGAAATCGTTGATGCCGTGCGCCGAGTAGATTTTCAGGATATGCCAGATGATCGGTTTGCCGCCGATCTCGATCATGGGCTTCGGCTTGAGGTGCGACTCCTCGCTGATGCGCGTACCCAGGCCGCCTGCCAGAATGACTGCTTTCATTGAAGCCCCAATGCCTCCCGTGAGTTTGATCTTTTTCCCCAATGGCTTGCCCGTGCCGGCCGTGCCGGATGGTCATGCTCCCCGGCTAGGCATTTTAAGTCAGCCGCCGGGAAGCCCGTCGCATTATTCGATTCAGGCGGTGATGACCCGGTTCTTGCCGCTCTTCTTGGCCTGATACATCGCTTCGTCGGCGCGCTTGATCACGCTCGCCTGGGTGTCGTCTACCTGCATTTGGGTGACGCCGGCACTGAATGTGATCAGCACTTTTTCATTGTCATGCAGGAAGAATTTTCGCGTCAATTCGCGCTGCAGGCGGCTGAGTACGTGGGCTGCATCGTCGAGCGGCGTTTCCGGCAGCAGAATGATGAATTCCTCGCCGCCGTAGCGAGCAACGGTATCTTGCGGCCGCAATGTGTCGCGGCAGACGGCAGCCAGGTGAATCAGGGCTCGGTCGCCGGCATCGTGGCCGAGCGAATCGTTGAGTTTCTTGAAGTTGTCGAGATCGAGCAGGCCGACGCAAATGACCGTTTCGTGTCGTTTGGCGCGGGCGACCTCCTTGTCGAACATCTCGTCCAGGCCGCGCCGATTGAGCGCGCCGGTCAGTTGGTCGTGGCGGACCAGATCGCTGGTCGCTTCCAGCTCGTGTTCCAGTTCGCGAATCCGGCGTTCCGCTTCTTCGACTTTTTGCCTTGTGCTGCGCAGCTCGTCACGCGAGCGCTGGGCGTTGATCTGGATGTTGCGGGTCTCGCGCATGACGTCGCTGATGACGTTTTCCAGTTCGGTGATGTCGTGGGCGGCGCTGATCTTGCCGGCATAACCTTCGATTTTGTCGTGATATTCCGAGGTGGCGTCGGTAAAGCTGGCCAGTTGATCGACGAAACCGGCCAGCATGTGCTTGATGGCATCGCGGGCATCGGCCAGGCTGGCCTTGAGCTGGCTCTGCTTGAAGAGAACCTCCTTGAGCCGCCGTTCGGCGTCGTCGATGCTCCGCTGCGACAGCGGTTTATCGATGATTTCCCGCACCACTTCGATCTGGCCGTGCAGCCAGCGATCGTCGAGAACCAGCTCGGTAATGTTCTCGACCAGCAGGCGGAGCATGTTGAGCAGGCTGTGGCGCAATTCGGCCTGGTCTTCAGCGAGCAGTTCGAGTTTGAAGGCAAAGCGCTTGAGTCGGGTCAGAAACTCCTGCAACTGGGCCAGGCTGATGGCGGCGCGGATATCCTTGGCCAGCACCTTGGCATCGTTCGATAGTGGCGGGCTTTCAACCAGTTGGGTCGCGATCGCGGTTTCCAGGGTAAAAGCGAAAAGTTCGCGCAACTCCGGCAGCAGGTCTGCCGCCGAGCTGGGGATGATGACCGGCTGGGTTATCGGCGGGGGCGGGGGGGGCGCTTCGGCATCCACCGCTCCGCCGTTTTCCGCCTCGCGTCCCTGGCCCCAGCTCCGGAGCAGACTTTGCAGTCGATTGAACAGGTTTTCCGGGTTGGTCGCGCTGCCGCTCAGGACGTGTTCCAGCGATTCGCGTTTGCGGGCGACGGTGAGGCCGACATGCTTGGCATCCCATTGGCGAATCAGGTCGTTAATCAGTTCCGACCAGCCGAGTTTCTGCACTTCGGTCAGGGCGGTGACGAATTCAGCCAGGCGATTCTTGTAATCTTCCCAATTGCTCGCCTTTACCGCGTCATCGAGTTGCCGGGCCAGGCGCAATTGATCGGGCGATACTTTGGGCAGGGCGGCTGCCAGCGAGCGCAACTGCTTTTCCGGGAACGCGCTATCAACAGTCTTGACGCCGGCAATCTCCTGATACAGCGTCAAATAGTTGTCCGGTGTTGGCGGGATGCGTCGAGCGGCAAGAAGGCGAAGGGTTTCGCGGGCGATTTCGAATGGGTTGGTGAGTGTCGTCATGTTATATACCGTGCAATCAGGCTATAATCCTGCCCCGTTGCGCTGTAGCCCCCGTAGCATGAAGGTCGTGCAGTTGATTTGTAATCATCAGGTAGCGGTTCGATTCCGTTCGGGGGCACCAGCCAGGTCAAAGATTCAAGCCACTCAATTGAGTGGCTTTTGTTTTTGCAGTCGCTTGATCTTTTTCCGGGCAGTTCATGATTGCTATCTCGGGTAAGGCTGAGTCGATGGCGATGATACTCGGTGCCAAGGTGTCAGAAAACGAAAATGCTGTTAAACCGGGTAATCCGGATTGCAAGCTTGTTTCGAATGTTTATAATTCGCGCCCTGCTGTTCCTCGATAGCTCAGTCGGTAGAGCGCCGGACTGTTAATCCGTAGGTCCCTGGTTCGAGCCCAGGTCGGGGAGCCAAAAAAGCAGTAGCCAAGGAGTGGTAGTTCAGTTGGTTAGAATACCGGCCTGTCACGCCGGGGGTCGCGGGTTCGAGTCCCGTCCACTCCGCCAACATAGAAAGCCCGGTCGAGTCCGGGCTTTTTTGTTTTTCGGATGTCGGTGCAGTGCTGCGCCCTGCAGGCGGCGGATTTCGGGAGCCACAGTGAGTTCTAAACGTTCGATCCATACCTGGTTGTCGGTGGCTTGCCTGAGCGCCCTGGGTTCGGGGTGCGCGGTTGTCGCCGTGGCCGACGCCGCGGTGACTGTCGTGGCGACGACGGTCAAGGTTGGGGCGACCGTGGTCGGGGTGACGGCCGATGTCGTTGCCGCAGGCGCCAGTGCCGTTACCGGGTCGGGCGAGGAAAAAAAGCAGTAAGTTCTTTGGGGCGGCGGTCTGGCATCAAGCGGACCGATACCCGAAGCAGTTTGGCGGCCGCGGGCATCGACTACCGGGCTTAGCGTACGGCGAGCATCACCGAGCCGCTGATGCCGAGTAGTGCGCTAATGAAGATCACCCCGAAAATGAGTCCAAGACGCCAGAAGTCCTTGCTCGGGATGTAGCCGGCGCCGTAATAAACCGGTGCCGGACCCGTCGCATAGGGGGTGATGACGCCCATGATGCCGTGCGTCATTGCCAGCAGCAGGGCCAGTTCCTTGATCGGCATGCCGGGAACGCTGACGCCGACTGCCAGCATGACCGGCATCATCGCCGTGGCATGCGGCGTCGTGCTGGCGAACATGTAATGGGAGAAAAAGAAGATCGCGACCAGCACATACATGGTGACGATCGGCGAGAAGCCCTGCATGTAAGCCGTGATGCTGTTGTCCACCCAGTGAATGAAGCCGGTGCGCGACAGCCCTTCGGCCAGCGAGACGAGGAAGGCGAGCAGCACGATGGTGTTCCAGGCCGTCTTGTTGCCGGCGATGTCGTCCCATTTGACCACTTTGCTGACGACCATGGCGGTGACCGCAATCAGCGCCACCGTCGTCGCATTGATGATGGCGGCGCCAAAGATCCAGAACAGGATGGCTATGAAGACGATAACGGCGAGCAGGATTTCATTCTTCGAAACCGGGCCCATTTCGCTCAGCTGTTGTCCGGCCCAGCGGGGCACCTCTTCGCCTTCCTTGATTTCCGGCGGGTAGATCCAGTAGACCAGCAGGGGCAGGAGCAGCAGCATCACCACGCCGAAGGGGGCAGCGGCCAGGAACCATTGCGTCCAGGAAATATCGACCTTGGCGATCTTGCGGATCAGTTCGACGCAGAGCAGGTTGGGGGCGAGTGCCGTCAGGAACATCGAACTGGTGATGCCGGTCGTCGCAAAGGCCACCCACATGATGTAGCCGCCGATCTTGCGTGACGACGGATCGTTCGGCTTCGAGCCGTAGAGTGCCGGCAGGTTGCGGACGATGGGAAAGATGATGCCGGCGCTGCGCGCGGTATTCGACGAGGTGAAGGGGGCGATCAGCAGGTCGGACAGCATCACCGCGTAGCCCAGCAACAAGGTCCGCCGGCCCATGTGCTTGACCAGCAACAGCGCGATGCGGCGGCCGAGGCCGGATTTCTCATAGCCCAGCGCAAAGGTGAAAGCGGCGAAGACCAGCCAGACCGTCGTGCTCGACCAGCCGGTGAGCATCCATTTGATGGCTTCTTCCGGCGCCTTGAACTTGGGGCCGGCGAAGTCTTCCGGCCCGAACAGCACCCAGGGCGCCAGGACGGTCACCAGGCCGGCACCCATCAGGCCGATGGCGGCGAAGGGAAAGGATTCGGTAATCAGGGCCGCAATGGTGCCGGCGAAAATCGCGAAGAAATACCCGGCATGCGGCGCCAGGCCGGCTGGCGCGGGGCAGATGGATATCCCCAGGATGACCAGGATGGGCAAGAACGCCGTCCATCCGGTTCTTTTTGTTGTTGATGACATGACAAAGACTCGGTTAATGAAAATGCGGTGCTGCTGGCGCCGGGCCGCACCGCTGCGGCCTGGCGCAGCGCAAATCAATGTTCCATCTTGCGAAAGACCAGCCAGTAGACGGCCCCGACGAACAGGGCGCCACCGACCCAGTTGCCGGCGGTGACCGTGGCCAGGTTGATCAGGAACTGCTGGATCGGAATGTCCGGTGGCGCGGCCTCGTGCGCCGCGATATCGGTCCAGAACGAAGCCGGCGCCCACCACTTGATGAACAGGCCGTAGGGAATGAAGTACATGTTGGCGACGCAGTGTTCGAAGCCGGCGGCGACGAAGGCGGCGATCGGGAAGAAGATGGCGAGGATCTTGTCGGTGATGCTGCGCGCGGCGAGGGATAGCCAGGCCGCCAGGCAAACCAGGATGTTGCACAGAATGCCGAGGAAAAATGCCCGGTCCGGCGCCAGCGTACTTTTCGCGGTAGCGAGGTAAAGCGCCGTCGAACCGACCTCGCCATGGCCAAAAGCGTACTGGCCGGACAGGAAGGCGAGTGCGGCGACGCCGACCGAGCCGACAAAGTTGCCCAGCCAGACGATGGTCCACACTTCCAGCATCCGGCCGGTTTTCAGCCGGCCGCTGGCCCAGGCCATGACCATCAGGGCGTCGCTGGTGAATAGCTGCGCTCCGGCGATCACCACCAGCATCAGGCCGAGCGAGAAGGCGCCGCCCATCAGCAGGCGCATGACGCCATAGGGCAGGTGGCCGGACGCGCCGGAAATGGTCACCGTGGCAAACAGGCCGCCGAGTGCGACGAAGGCGCCGCCGAGGATGGCCAGGCAGAAAATCACCCAGCGGCTCTGCTTTGCTTTTTTGACCCCCTGGTCTTCAGCCGCCAGGGCGATGGCGGGCGGCAGCAGACCCACCGGCGAGAAGGGTTCGAGCGCCTCGGTTGGCGGCGCCCGCAGCGGGCTGGCTTGCCCGGCAGCCGGGGCACGATCACGCATCTGGCTCATCTCGAACCCCCTTGCTCAGGCGTGGCCGACGGCCGGGGAGAGAATGGCCTTGGCGTGCTTGGCGATCATCAGCTCCTCGTTGGTCGGCACGACAAAGACCGGCACCTTGGAGTCGTGGGCCGAAATGTAGTAGCGGCTTTCGACGTTAGCCTTGTCGCACAGCTTGACGCCGAGCCACTCGAGGCGTTCCGAGATGTTGGCGCGAATTTCCGGCGAGTTCTCGCCGATGCCGGCGGTGAATACCAGCACGTCCAGCCCGCCCATCGTCGACGCCATGGCGGCGACTTCCTTGGCGACCCGGAAACAGAACAGGTCGACAGCCTGGCGGGCTTCGGCGTTATCTGATTCCTGCAGCACCTTCATGTCGTTGGAAATCCCGGAAATGCCGAGCAGCCCGGACTGGCGGTAAAGCAGGTCCTCGACGCTTTCAAGGTCCATCTTCTTTTCGCGCATCAGGTAGATGATCACGCCGGGGTCGATGCTGCCGGTCCGGGTGCCCATCGGCACGCCGTCCAGCGCCGTGAAGCCCATCGTCGTGTCGACACTGCGGCCGTTCTTGACGGCGCACAGGCTGGAGCCATTGCCGAGGTGACAGATGACGATGCGGGCATCGGCCAGGTCGGTGCGGCCGGTGAGCAGGGTCTGCGTCACGTATTCATAGGACAGACCGTGGAAGCCATAGCTGCAGACGCCTTCTTCGGTCAGCGAGCGGGGCAGGGCGAAGGTGCGGGCGACCCACGGCTGGGTGCTGTGGAAGGCGGTATCGAAACAGGCGACCTGGGCCAGGCCGGGCTTTTTCTCGGCCAGCAGACGGATCGGTGCGAGATTGTGCGGTTGATGCAGCGGCGCCAGCGGGGTCAGGGCATCCAGTTCAGCCAGCACGGCCGGGGTGATCTGAACCGGGCGGGTGATGTGCTTGCCGCCATGTACGACGCGATGACCGGCGGCGACGATTTCGTAATCGCCGGCATTTTCGATCCAGGTCAGCACGTACTGCAGCAGGGTGTCGCGGCAGGCCGACTCTTCCTGACTCCAGGTATGTTTGGCCAGCACGGTGCGGTTGGCGTCCTTGACGACGAATTTGGCTTGCTCGCCAATGCCCGAAATCTGGCCGTTGAGGATGCTGGACAGCTCTTCCGTTTCGCCGTGCTGCTCGAAAACCGAGAACTTCAGGCTGGAGGAGCCGGCGTTCATGACGACATAGACAGGTTGTTTGCTCATTTCAATATCTCCTTGTTACTTGTTCGGGTTGCGATTGGCCTCGGCGAGCAGCGCGGCGACGGCGCAGGAAGCGAGGCGGGAA
>DAIMCQ010000056.1:0-17620 GCA_036726285.1 Azonexus sp. | reverse complement strand
GGGGATGGCGAGCAAGACGCCGCTGCGCGGCAGCAAGGCGTTGAGAGCCGGCAACAAGGTGTTTTCGCTCTCGCTGTCTTCGGTATCGAGGGTCAGGCCGGCGTTGCCCAGTGCCTGGCGGAACTGGCTGACGAGTCCCTGAGTTTCGTTGCTGACCAGCATGCCGACGCGTTTCCGCCCGGGCAGCAGCGTGCGTAAAAAAACCGCCTGGCGGGCCGGCGGCTGATCGAGATAGATGGCGGTGACGCGTCGGTTGCGATTGGTGTTCTCGGCGAGCAGCTTCTCGTAAGTCTGGCGCGGGATCAGCGTTGCAATCACCGGGGTTGAGGTTGCCTGGGCGAGCACCTGGCGGAGCGCGCTGCTGCCGACGGCAATGATCAGATCGGGGCGGGCGCTGGCCTGGGCCAGATGCTCCGCGCTGCCCTGGCTGGAGATTTTCCAGACATTGCTTTCGAGGGCTTCGCGATAGGTATTGGCAAACTCGCTGTAGGGGCCGCTGTTTTCGCTCAATACCAGCGCGACGTTGCCGGCTTGCGCTGCTGGCAGCAGAAGCAGGTAAAGCAGCAGTAGGCGCAGGAGAGGCAGCAGCATCGGTGCAATATAGCTGTTGGCACTATGCCAAAGCAATGAGGGTTGTCCGCAATTTTGTTATCGCTGTGAATTATTGCTTATTAAGCCTATTGATCATGATTGTGGCGGCCGAGCGCAGCACGGAACTTTCGCCCGGCCCCGAATGGCCCTGGCTGGCATCCGCCCGGGCCGCTTCGCTTGATATATCAGATATCGAACAATTCCAGCAGCTGGGGCAAACCCTCGCTGATCGCCACCGGCCCCGGTGTGAGGATGACGGCGGACTTGATTTCATGCAGGCGACCGGCGCGGACGGCCGGAATATTTTCCCAGTCCGGGCGGGCAGCCACCCGTTCCGGGCGGAAGTGCTTGCCGCACCAAGAACCGATGATGATCTCCGGCGCAGCGGCAATGACGTCTTCCGGTGCCGGGCGGCGATCCTTGGCCAGCGGCGAGCGGGCGCGCTCGGCGAAAACGTCCTCGCCGCCGGCGATCTCGATCAATTCCGAAGCCCAGCGGATACCGCTGATCAAGGGTTCGTCCCATTCCTCGAAATAGACCCGCGGTTTCCGGCCGTTGCGTGCCAGGCGCTCGGCGGCAACCCGCCGGGCCGCTTCGATCTGTGCTTCCAGTTGGCGGACGATGCCCAGCGCTTTCTCTTCGGCGCCAACCAGGCGGCCGACCGTCTCGATCATGCCCAGAATGTCTTCGACACTGCGCGTGTTGAAGGCATAGACCGGCACGCCGGCCTTGATCAGGTCGCGGGAAATCTCGCTCTGCAGGTCGGAAAAGGTCAGCACCAGATCGGGCCGGGTGGCCAGGATTTTCTCGATGTCGCCCGAGGTGAAGGCGAAGACCTTGGGCTTTTCCTTGCGCGCTTCCGGCGGTCGGACGGTATAGCCGGAAATGCCGACTATGCGGTCCTGTTCGCCGAGCGCGTAGAGCACTTCGACGGTTTCGGTGGTCAGGCAGACGATACGTTGGGGCAGACGGGGCATGATCTATTTGGCAGGACGGCGGCTACGTGCGACATCGAGGTGGGCGCAAAGTTTCTCGGTGCCGTCGAGGATGCGCGGCGTATGGCGTTGCATGATGTCCGGATTGATATGGAACAGGTTGCTGCGCTTGACTGCCGTCAGCCGCGTCCATTTATCCCAGTCGCCCAGCCAGTCGGGGCGGGCATCGCCCATGCCGGTGGCGACGATGGCCTCGGGGTCGGCTTCGAGCACGGCTTCGACGGTGACCGTCGGGGCCATCTGCTCCAGTTGTCCAAAGACGTTTTCGCCGCTGCACAGGCGGATCGCATCGCTGATGATCTGCGGCCGGCCGACCGTGGTCAGCGGCGATTTCCAGATCTGGTAGAAGACGCGGACCTTCGGCTTGTTGGCATTGGCGGCGCGCAGTGCTGCAAGGCGCTTGCGAAACTGGCTGGCAACCCCGTTGGCGGTGGCTTCGCTGCCGGCCAGCCGGCCCATGCGTTCGACCTGGTCGGCGACGTCTTCCATCTTGTTCGGCTGGGAGACGAAGACGTTCAGGCCGAGTCCGCGCAGCTTGTCGATTTGCGGCCCATTGTTGCCGCTTTGCCAGGCGATTACCAGATCGGGCTTGAGCGCGGCGATGGCTTCGAGGTCGAGGCGGGAATAACCGCCGACCCGGGCCACCTTCTTGGCCTCGGGCGGGAAGTCGCTGTAGTCCACGGTGCCGACCAGGGCGGCTCCGCCGCCCGCCGCATAAAGGCTTTCGGCCAGATGCGGAGCCAGCGTCACGATGCGCTTGGCCGGTGTCTTGAGGCGTACTTCGTGGCCGCTGTCGTCGCGGACGACGATGTCGGCCCGGGCCAGGGGCGACAAGGCAAGGGCCGCGATGAGCAGCCAGGCGGGTCTGCTATTCATCGGTTTCTCCAGGCAGTGAGGGCGGTTTCGAGGCGTTGCCATTGTGCTTCGTCGGCTGGCAGGCCGAAGCGGAGCAGCGGCTGCTGGTCGAAGCGGCGAGTCAGGATGCCGCGGCGGGCGAGGAATTCGTGCAGTTCGGTCGTGTCGGCGGCCGTCAGCGTGGCGAACAGGGCTGTCTGTTTGACCTCGCCGAAAGCCTGCAGCAGCTGGCTCAGACGCTGGCTGGCGCGCTCCAGCTTGTCGCGCATCGCGTTCTGCCAAGCCTTGTCCTGCAAGGCGAGGCGGGCGACTTCGCGGGCCGGGCCGGCGATGCTCCAGGGGCCGAGGGCTTCGGCCATGCGGTTGAGCAGCTCGGGGGCGGCGAGGATGAAACCGACGCGGGCGCCGGCCAGGCCGAAAAATTTGCCGAGCGAACGGAGCACGATCAGGTTGGGGGCCGCCTCGGTGCCGGCCAGTGCGGCGACACTTTGTTCCGGACTCGGGTCCATGAAGGCTTCGTCGACGATTAACCAGCCGCCGCGTTTCTTCAACTGTTGGGCAGCATCGAGCACGACCGTGCGGGGATGGTGGTCGGCGCTGGGGTTATTCGGGTTGCACAGCAGGACATAGGGGGTGGCGGCGGCCAGGGCGCGCGGTAGCAGCGCATTCTGCAGGAAGCGCAGGCGGTGGCCGGCGCGTTGCCAGGCGTGCGGGTGCTCGCTGTAGAGCGGGCTGATGCAGGCGACGACGGCGCGTGGCAGCATCTGCGGCAAGGTCTGGATGGCGGCTTGCGAGCCGGCCACCGGCAGCAGGTTGGGGTTGCCGAAATACTCGGCGGCAGCGGCCTCCAGGCCATCGCCGTTTTCCGGCAGGCGGTGCCAGACGCTGGCCGGCAAGGGCGGCACCGGCCAGGCTGCTGGATTGATGCCGGTCGACAAGTCGATCCAGTCGGCCAGCGGGATGTCGTAATGGGCTGCGGCTTCGCGCAGGCGTCCGCCATGCTCAAGCATGCAGGGCTCCAGTCAGGATGAAAAGGCAGGCCAGCCACAGCCACAGGCTGTTTCTGACCAGGGCGATGGCCCGCCGCAGGTCGGCCGCTACCGGCGCCGGACCCTGGCCGAGCGGCGGGCGGATTTCTTCGTGGCCGTGGTAGATCGCGGCGCCACCCAGCGCAATGCCCAGGCTGCCGGCCCCGGCGGCCATCACCGGCCCGGCATTCGGGCTGTCCCAACCGGGCGCCTGGGTGCGCCAGCAGTTGAAGGCGGTGCGGGTGTGGCCGAGCAGGGCGTAGCTCAGCGCCGTCAAACGGGCCGGCAACCAGTTCAGCAGATCGTCGGTCCGGGCGGCGACGCGGCCGAACAGGTTGTAGCGCTCGGTCCGGTAGCCCCACATCGCATCGAGCGTGTTGGCCAGCCGGAAGAGCAGGGCGCCCGGGCCGCCGAGCAGGGCGAACCAGAACAGCGTGCCGAAGATGGCATCGTTGCCGTTTTCCAGCACCGACTCGACGCCGGCCTTGGCGACGCCGGTTTCGTCGAGTTGCGAGGTCTCCCGCGAGACGATCCAGCCGACGCGTTGCCGGGCCTCGTCAAGACGCCCTTCCTGCAAGGGTTTGGCGATGGCCTCGGCATGCTCGCAGAGGCTTTGTGCGCCGAGCGCGAAATAGAGCAGCACGACATCGCAGGCAAACGGGGCGAATGGCCGCAGCCAGGCGGCCAGGGCCACCCAGGGGCCGACCGCGAGCAGCCAGGCAAGCAGGCCGCTCGGCAGCGAACGCCGGTTGAGCCTGCTTTCGAGCGCCGTCGCCCAGTTGCCGAAGCCGACCAGCGGATGCCAGCGGCGGGTTTCGCCGAGCAGACGGTCGAGCAAGACGCCGCCGAGGGCGGCGAGAGGCATGGCGAAGGCGTCGACAGTCAGGTTCAACGCGGGTAAACCTGGTCTTGCTGGATGCGCGCCTGCATCTCGCGCAGTGCTTCGCTGAGCGGCGCATCCTGGCCCGGATCGCTGGCGCCCCACTGGTCGAAATAGAGCAGGTCGTTAATCGGCAGGCGCGGCAGCCAGCCGGCCTGTTCCAGCTCCGGCTTGTCCTTGAAGTGGCTGACGTAGCCGATGCACAGGTAGGCGATCGGCACGATGTGTTCGGGAATGGCCAGCGCCTCCTGCAGCGCCTTCTCGTGGAAGATGCTGACCCAGCCGACGCCGAGGCCTTCGGCGCGGGCCGCCAGCCAGAGGTTCTGCACGGCACAGACGCTGCTGTAGAGATCCATGGTCGGGATGTGGGTACGCCCGATCACCACCGGGCCGCTGCGCGAGCGGTCGCAGGTGATGCACAGGTTGATCGGCGATTCGAGAATGCCCTGCAGCTTGAGCCGGCTGTAAACCTCGCTCTTGCCTTCCGGGAACATCCGGGCGGCTTCGTCGTTGGCTTGCTGGAAGACGTCATGCACCCGTTGCTTGACCGCGCTGGAACGGACCAGCAGGAAATTCCACGGCTGCATGAAGCCGACCGAGGGGGCGTGGTGCGCCGCCATCAGCACCCGGCTTAGCACGTCGTCGGGCACCGGCGTCGGCAGGAACTGGCCGCGCACGTCGCGGCGATTGAAAATGGCCTGGTAGACCGCGGCGCGGTCGGCGTCGGGAAAGGCATGCATCGTCGATGCAGATTGGTTTTCCATGGATTCCCCTTCTGGAAAGGCGCTAAGGCTGCCTGGCCGTGCAGCCGCAATGATCTCCCGGCCGGTCTTCTGACTTGGATTCATCCGTCCGATGCGCCTTCCCGGATCGCTCCAGTGGCCTTGCATCGCCCGTCCTCCTTACAGCGCTGGGCACGTGGCGGAATTGCACCGCCTTCCCGATTCTCCGTTCGACGCGAATCGAACGGCACCTGGAGACATCTACCCGCGCAAAAACGGGCGGGGCCGATGCTAAGCGACCCGGCGGCATCAGGCAAGTGCGATAATCTCGGCCCCTTCGTCCAAGGTTTTGCCCATGACCTGCCAGTCCCTGATGGTGCAAGGCACCACGTCCGATGCCGGTAAATCGACGCTGGTCGCCGCCCTGTGCCGCATTCTGAAACGACGTGGCGTGCGGGTGGCGCCGTTCAAGCCGCAGAACATGGCCCTCAATTCGGCGGTCACCGTCGATGGCGGCGAGATCGGCCGGGCCCAGGCCTTGCAAGCGCTGGCCGCTGGTTTGGCGCCGCATACCGATTTCAACCCGGTGCTGCTCAAACCGACCACCGACAAGCGGGCACAGGTGGTCATCCACGGCCATGTCGCCGCCGACCTCAATGCCCGCGATTACCACGCGTACAAGCCGCGGGCGATGGGGGCGGTGCTCGAATCCTGGGGGCGCCTGACCGCCGCCTACGAGGCCGTGCTGGTCGAAGGTGCCGGCTCGCCGGCCGAAATCAACCTGCGCGACCGCGATATCGCCAACATGGGCTTTGCCGAGGCGGTCGATTGCCCGGTGATCATCGTCGCCGACATCGATCGCGGCGGCGTCTTCGCCCATCTGGTCGGCACGCTGGAACTGCTCTCGCCGACCGAACAGGCGCGCGTCAAGGGCTTCGTCATCAACCGTTTCCGCGGCGACATTGGCCTGCTCGAATCCGGTCTGCGCTGGCTGGAGCAACGCACCGGCAAGCCGGTACTGGGCGTTTTGCCCTACCTGCACGGCCTGATGCTCGATGCCGAGGATGCGATTGCCACCTCGGCCATGGCCAAGGGGCAGACCCGCCTGAAAGTGATCGCCCCGGCCTACCCGCGGGTGTCCAATCACAATGACCTCGATCCCCTGCGCCTGCATCCGGAAGTCGATTTCCGCTGGGTCGGTCCGGGCGAGACGCCGCCGGCCGCCGACCTGATCGTCTTGCCCGGCTCCAAGGCGGTGCGGGCCGATATCGACTGGCTGCGCCAGCAGGGCTGGGAAGCGGCGATCAAGAAGCACCTGCGCTATGGCGGCAAAGTGATCGGCCTGTGTGGCGGCTACCAGATGCTGGGCGAGTGGCTGCACGACCCGCAGGGGCTGGAAGGCCGGCCCGGCAGTTCGCCCGGCCTGGGCGTGCTGGCGGTGGAAACGACGCTGGAAGCCGAAAAGCAGTTGCGCAATGTCAGCGGCCACCTGGCCTTGCCGGGCTCGCCGGCGATGACCGGTTACGAGATCCACCTCGGCATGACCCGCGGTGTCGCCTTACAGCAGGGCGCCGTGCAGCTTGCCGACGGCCGCAGCGACGGTGCCGTTTCGGCCGACAACCAGGTGTTCGCCACCTATTGCCACGGCTTGTTCGATCACCCGCAGGCGCTGACCGCGCTGCTCGCCTGGGCCGGCATGCAGGAAAGCGCCCAGGTCGATTTCGCGGCGCGCCGCGAGGCCGATCTGGACCGCCTGGCCGATTCGGTCGAAGCGGCACTCGACTGGTCGAAAATGGCCGGCTTCTTCCCGGCCTGAAACGGCGTTGCCCGGCCGGGCGGCTTCAGGCGGCCGGTGCGTCGTCGTGATGAATGCGCTTCAAGGCCACCTGGCGCTGGATTTCGCGGAAATCCCTTTCCCGGCCATGCAGCGCATATTGGGTACGTACGGCGCTGAAGGTCTTTTTCGCATCCTCGCCGGCCATCAGGTGCTCGGTCTGTTTGTCGGCCAGTTCGTTATCCCCCAGGCCGAGTGCGGCACGCATGATGTCCAGGCGGACCGTAGCGGGGATCTCGGTGACCATCAAGGCGGGGCGCAGGCCGGTAAAGCGCGGTTTGCCCCGGCCCGGCGAACTGATTGCCAGCAAGGCGGCAAAACTGGCCTGGGTGGCGAGGTCGAAATTCTGTACTTCGCTGTCGCGCAGGCCGACCAGTATCTTTTCGGCGGAAATCTTGTCGTTGCCGTTGATATGGCTGCGCGCCATGTTCAGGCGGTCCTCGGCCGAAATGGCACCGGGCATGGTGTCGTTGGCGACGACATCGGCCATCGTGGCGCGCGCCGTCTCGATGTCGCCATTCAACGTTGCCGCCTCGGCCAGCAGGCGCTTGCGCAGATAGTTGCGCGGCGTTTTCTTGGCCACCTCGTCGAGCACTTTCTGGGCTTCGGCGTGCTCGCCCTGGTCCATGCAGATGCCGGCCTTGATATCGACCGCATCGAAAAAATGTGGCGTGCTGCTGACTACCCGCTCGATTTCCTCGCGCGCCTCGGTCAGCCGGTTCTGCTTGTGCAGGGAGCGGGCGACGCCGGCTCGCGCCCAGGGGAAATCGTAGTTTTCCAGGATGTTGCGGTAGCTGGCTTCGGCCGATTCGGCATCGCCGCTGACCAACAGCACTTCGGCCTGCTGGCGCAGGATTTCGAAGCGGTAGGGGCGGCCGGCCTCGCTGTTGTGCTGCGCCTCAAGGATGGCCAGGGCGCGGGCGTATTCCTGCTGGCGTTTCTCCTTGTAATAGGCGGCGAAGAAGTTCTTCTTGGCAATGATGCGTTCGAGGCGGAAGAGCAGCTTTTCCGGCGAGAAGGGCTTGATGATGTAGTCGTCGGGGACCAGTTCGACGGCGGCGACGACTTGCTCGTAGGATTGTTCGCCGGTCACCATCATGAAGATGCATTCGTCGGGCAGCAGGTTGAACCGGCGCAGTTCTTCGAGCAGTTGCTGGCCGGAGCGGCCGTCACCGAGCACGTAGTCGCACAGAATGATGTCCGGGATGTTGTTGCGGATACGGTAAATCGCATCCTGGTAGTTCGCGGCGAATTCGACGGCGAAGGCGCCGACGGTCTGGGCGATGCTGCGCAAGGCGTCGCGGGCCAGCGGTTGGTCGTCGATGACGAGAAAGCGTTTTTTGCTGAAATCGGCCATCACGGCAACCTGACTTCGAAACAGGCGCCGCCCAGCTGGCCGCCGTTGCTCAGGTGCAGCTGGCCTTGACGGCCCTGCCGTCGGTGGATCATGGCCAGGCGCTCGGCGACCATCAGGCCGATGCCGAAGGGCGGTGGCAGGCTGGCGTAGCCCGGACCATCGTCGTCGACGCGGAAGACCGTCGTTTCGCCGTCGAGCCAGGCGCTGAGCCGGACTGCGCTACGGGCGAAGCGGGCGGCGTTCTGGACCGCGTTATTGAGCATGTCGGCAACCAGGTCGCGATCGAACAGGCATTCGTCGATGATTCGACAGTCGATGTCGAAGCGGATGTGGTTGATGGCCAGATGTCGCTGCTGGGCGAGCGCGATTTCGGCGCAGAGATCGCCGACGATGACCGGACAGATGCTGGCCTGCTCGCCCTGGCGCAGCAGGCGGTAAGCGGTCAGCGTCCGGCTCAGGCGCTCGGCGGCCGCCTCGACGGCATAGCGCGCCTCGCCCATGTCGAGCCCGCGTTCGAGTTCGGCCGAGGCAATCAGCGATTCGGCGACAAACAGCTGATTCTTGGCGTCATGGACGCCGGAAGCCAGGATATCCAGCAAGTCGTACATACATCTCCCCCAGGCATTTTGGTGACATCTGACGTGTCGTTGGGAGCGAGCATACCCCGCTTGCAGCCGATCACGAATGGCCTCGCTGAATGCGGCATGTGTCCGTGAATGCTCGTGGAATGGTCAGGCCGTCGAGCGCAGCGTGTAGGCCAGGCAAAGGCGCAGCGGAATGGCGGCGGCGGTGAACAGGTCGTTCAGGTCGCGACTGTCCAGCGTTGCCGGGGCGACGCTGACCCGGCCGTTGCCGGCTTCGAAAATTGGCGTTTCGAGCAGGGCCAGGCGGGCCGATTCGAGCGCAGCGATGGTTTCCCCATCGAGGCTGGTCGAGGACAGGATCAGGAAGTGAATGACCGGCGCCGGGACCCGTACCTGCGGGTCGTCGCCGGGCAGCCGGGGCAGCGGCGAGTTGCGCACGCGGGCGTCTTCTTCCAGGCGCCAAGGCCAGATGTAGAGACCGGGCGCTTCTTCCGGACGGCTGATGCGGACGGGTAGCGTGGCATGCTTTTCGAGCACGTGGCTCAAGGCAGTCAGGCGGGAGAAAAGGGGCATGGCGACCTCCTGAAGATGCCGGGTTGATCTTCAGGTTAGCACAGTGCCCCTTTATTGGCCGGGGGCTTTCAGGCTGAGCGGCAGACCGGCGGCGACCAGCGTCACCTGTTCGCAGACGGCGGCGACGCGCTGGTTGAGCCGGCCCTGTTCGTCGGCAAACAGGCGCGACAGCGGATGCATCGGCACGATGCCCCAGCCGACTTCGTTGGAGACGAGGATGATGTGGCCGGGCAGTTGCGGCAGCAGCTCGATCAGGCGGCCGGTTTCGCCGGCGAACAGCGGGCAGTCGATGGCTTCGCCCGCTTCGGCCTGCGTTGCCGCCCGGCCGGCGAAGAGCAGGTTGGAAAGCCACAGGGTCAGGCAATCGACCAGCAGGCAGGTATCCGGTGCCGCCAGGCGGACGAGGGCATCGGCCAGGTGCAGCGGCTCTTCGGCGCAGCCCCATTCGGCCGGCCGACGGGCTCGATGGTGGGCGATGCGACGGTTCATCTCGCCATCGCGGGCTTCAGCGGTGGCCAGGTAAATCACGTGCTGGCCGCTCGCTGCGGCGCGCTGCTCGGCGAGCAGGCTCTTGCCCGAACGGGCGCCACCAAGGATCAGTTCTTTCATGGGCGGAACTGTAGGTGATTGCGCACCTTCCCGGCAAGCCGGATAATCGCGGCCGATTCGATAGAACGGAACACGGTGCAAATCCGTGGCGGGCCCGCCGCTGTAATCGGGGACGGATGTCGCGAAATACCACTGCCTATGGGGAAACAGACCCGGCGGGAAGGTGCGACGGACGGCTGATCCGAGAGCCAGAAGACGTGTCGAGTCAGTTTGGGCTGGAAGCCTGTGGACAGGGCTTCGCGGTAGCGTTTTTGCGAACGCCGCCGCGAGGCCCTTTTGCTTTTTTGAACAGGAAGAATCGGATGCATTCAAAATTCAACATCACCGTCCCCGATCAGGGGCTTGCCGCCGCATTGCAAAGCAAGATCGACCAGAAGACCAAGCCGCTCGGCGCGCTCGGCCAGCTCGAGGCGACTGCCAAGACCATCGGCCTGATCCAGCAGAGCCTGGCGCCGCAACTGAAGCAGCCGCAGATGCTGGTCTTTGCCGGCGACCACGGTGCCGCCAAGGCCGGCGTCTCGGCCTTTCCGCAGGAAGTCAGCTGGCAGATGGTGGAAAACTTTCTGGCCGGCGGTGCGGCGATCAACGTTTTTGCCCGCCAGAACGGTATGGCACTGTCAGTTGTCGATGCCGGCGTCGCCCATGACTTCGGCCGCCGGCCGCAGTTGATCGACGCCAAGGTGGCGATGGGGACGGCCAACTACATCGAAGAGCCGGCGATGACGCTGGCCCAGTGCGAAGTCGCCATCGCCAGCGGCGCCGAGATCGTCCGTGGTCTGGCGGCCGGCGGCTGCAATGTCGTCGGTTTCGGCGAAATGGGCATCGGCAACACCGCTGCTGCCTCGCTGATCACCCACTGCCTGACCGGCGTTTCGCTGGCCGAATGCATCGGCCGCGGCACCGGCCTCGACGATGCCGGGCTGGCCCGCAAGCAGGCCCTGCTCGACCGGGCGCTGACGCGTTATCGCAGCGGCGGTGGCGACGATGCGCCGCTCGCCGTGCTGGCCGAGTTCGGTGGCTTCGAGATCGCTATGATGGTCGGCGCCATGCTGGCCGCGGCGGAAGCCCGCATGGTGCTGCTGATCGACGGTTTCATCGTCAGTTCCGCGGCGCTGGTGGCGGCCCGCCTGTTCCCGGCGCTGACCCATTACTGCGTCTTCTGCCATCACTCTGTCGAACCCGGGCATGCGGCGCAGTTGGGGGCGCTGGGCGCCAAGCCCCTGCTCGATCTCGGCCTGCGCCTGGGCGAGGGCACCGGGGCGGCGCTGGCCTACCCGCTGGTCCAGGCCAGCCTCAACTTCCTCAACGAGATGGCCAGCTTCGAATCGGCCGGCGTCGCCGAAAAGGCCTGAGGCCGATGCTCAAGCGCGAGCTCGAATATTTCTTCGGCGCCGTCCGCTTCTTCACGCGGCTGCCGGTGCCCGGCTGGGTCGGGCACTCGGCCGAGGCGCTGCAGCATTCGGCGCGTTATTTCCTGGCCGTCGGCCTGGTGGTCGGCGGCATCGGGGCCGTGGTCTATCTCGTCGCGCTGCAGCTCTGGGCGCAGCCGGTGGCGGTGCTGCTGGCGATGGCGGCGACGCTCTACGCCACCGGTGCCTTCCATGAGGACGGCCTGGGCGATACCGTCGATGGCTTGGGCGGTGGCTGGGAGAAGTCGCGCATCCTGGAAATCATGAAGGATTCGCGGGTCGGCAGTTATGGCGTCGTGGCGATGAGCCTGGCCTTGCTCGGCAAGTTCACCCTGCTCGGCGGGCTCGACCCGGCGCAGGTGCCGTTTGCCTTGCTCGCCGGGCATGCCTTGTCCCGCTTCTGCGCCACGCTGCTGCTGGCAACGATGGACTACGTGCGGGACGACGCCCAGTCCAAGGCCCGGCCGCTGGCCAGCCGTCTTTCCGGCGGGGCGCTGCTGTTCGCCTGGCTCACCGTGCTTGCTGCTTTGCTGCCCCTGCCGCTCGAACAGGCCGTGGCCGGCTGCCTCGGTGCCGCCCTCGCCACGCTGTGGCTGGCCGCCAAGTTCAAGCGCTGGCTGGGCGGCTATACCGGCGACTGCCTGGGGGCGGTGCAGCAGGTGAGCGAGATCGCCTTTTATCTCGGCTTGCTGGCGCATTGGCCGGCATGATCCTGCACCTGATCCGCCATCCCACGCCGCTGGTCGCGCCTGGCATCTGCTATGGCCGGCTCGATCTGGCGGCCGAGGATGCGCCGGAGGTGGCGGCCGGCTTGCGGGCGAGCTTGCCGTCGGGCTTGCCGGTATGGAGCAGCCCCCTGCGCCGTTGCCGGGAACTGGCCGGTTTGCTGCATCCGGCCCCGGTGCTCGACCCACGCTTGGTCGAGATGGATTTCGGGGCCTGGGAAGGGCGTCTCTGGGATTCGATTCCCCGTGCCGAACTGGATGCCTGGGCGGCCGATGTGGCAGGTTATGCGCCGCCGGGTGGCGAGTCGCCGCTGGCGCTGCAGCGGCGGGTGCTGGATTTTGTTGCCGGGCTGGCGGTGCCGGAGGCGGTGATCGTCACCCATGCCGGGGTGATTCGTACCCTGCTGGCGCATTGGCAGGGTTTGCCGCCAGAGCGGTGGATAGAACTGGTCTTTCCTTACGGTTCCTGCACGCGGGTGGTGGTCCCCCGGTAAAATGCCGGGCATGGAAACTTTCAATCCTTTGCGCGATGCGGTGCCGCTGGGCGAAATCAAGCGGGCGCTGGTCATCAAGTTGCGCCATCACGGCGATGTGCTGGTCAGTTCGCCGGTTTTTTCGGTACTCAAGGCGCATGCGCCGCAGGTCGAGATCGACGCGCTGGTCTACACCGATACGGCGGAAATGCTGACCCTGCATCCGGCGATTGCGCAGGTGCATGGTATCGACCGCAAGTGGAAGAAGCTCGGCGCCATCGGCCAGATCAAGGCCGAACTGGGCCTCTACAACAGCCTCAAGGCCCGCCGGTACGACCTGATCATCCACCTTACCGAACATTGGCGGGGCGCCTGGCTGTGCCGGCTGCTCAAGCCGCGCTGGTCGGTCGGGCCGGCGGTCGGCGGGCGGGGCAAACGCTGGAAGCAAAGTTTCACCCATCTTCAGTCGGCGCCGCGCAATGCCTTGCGCCACATGGTCGAAGCCAATCTCGACGCGCTGCGCCGCATCGGCCTGCAGCCTCTTCCGGCCGAACGGCGTATGACGCTGGTCCCGGGGGCGGCTGCCGAAGCCGCCGTGGCCGCCCATCTGGCGGGGTTTGGCCTGCAGGGCGGCGATTTCATCCATGTCCATCCGGCTTCGCGCTGGTTTTTCAAATGCTGGCCGGTCGAACAGATGGCGGCGCTGATCGCTCGCCTGCAGGATGAAGGCCACGCCGTGGTGCTGACCGCCGCCCCGAGCCAGGACGAGAAAGCGATGCTGGCGGCGATCCAGGCGCGCCTGGCCAAGCCGGCTTTCAGCCTGTCCGGCCAGTTGTCGCTGAAGGAACTGGCGGCGCTGACCCAGGCCGCCAAGCTGTTCATCGGCGTCGATTCGGCCCCGATGCACATCGCCGCGGCGGTCGGCACGCCGACCGTGGCCTTGTTCGGTCCCTCCGGCGACAAGCAGTGGGGGCCGTGGGGCGTGCCCAGCCGCGTCATCAGCAGCGACCGCCATCCCTGCCGGCCGTGCGGCATCGACGGTTGCGGCGGCGGCAAGGTCAGCGACTGTCTCAGCAGCTTGCGCGTCGAGACCGTGCTCGACGCCGCTCACGCCTTGTTGGCATCGTGAAGATCGCCATCATCCGCCAGCGTTACAACCCCTACGGCGGGGCGGAGCGTTTCGTCGAGCGGGCGCTCGGCGCGTTGGCCGCCGAGGGGGCGCAGGTCTCGTTGATTACCCGCAATTGGACCGGGGCGCCGCGCCAGGATTTTCGCAAGGTGAGCTGCAATCCGCCGTTTTCCCGTTTCTTCGGCGGTCGGGCGGCGCGCGACCGCAGTTTTGCCGCCGCCGCCCAGATCAAGATGGCGGAGGGCGGTTACGACATCACCCAGTCGCACGAACGGATTCCCGGCTGCATGATCTTTCGTGCCGGCGACGGCGTGCATGCCGCCTGGCTCGATCACCGGACCCGCATCCTGACCCCTTGGCAGCAGAAGATGCAGCGCTGGTCGGCTTACCACCGCTACGTGCTGGCGGCCGAGAAGGCGATGTTCGAACATCCGGCCTTGCAGGCGGTGATCTGTAATTCGCGGATGGTCGCCGATGAGGTCGAACGCTACTACGGCATCGAGCGCAGCCGCCTGCAGGTGATCTACAACGGTGTCGATACGACGGCTTTCCACCCCTGGCTGGCCAAGGAGTTTCGTGCCGCGACCCGTGCCGCCGCCGGCATACCCGACGAGGTGCCGCTGCTGCTCTACGTCGGTAGCGGTTTCGAGCGCAAGGGCGTGCCGCAGCTGTTGCGGGCTTTTGCCCGGATGCAGCAGTCGGATGCGCACCTGGTTCTGGTCGGTGCCGACCGCAAGCTGAAGGCGATGCAGGCCCTGGCCGGCAAGCTCGGTCTGGGCAAGCGCGTCCACTTCACCGGCCCGCTGCGCGATGTTCGTCCCTGGTACGGTGCGGCCGATGGCTTCGTCCTGCCGACCTTGTACGACCCCTGCCCGAATGCGGCGCTGGAGGCCCTGGCTTGTGGTTTGCCGATCGTCACTTCGACGACCTGCGGGGCGCAGGAATGGGTCCAGCCGGGAATCAATGGTTGGGTGGTCGATGCGCTCGATGTGACGCAGCTGACCATGCGCCTCGATGACCTGGCCGACCTGGCCGGCAATGCCGCCGCCCGCGAAGCTTCGCGGCACAGCGTCGAGTTGCTGACCTTGCCGGCGATGGCCGATCGTTTGCTGGCCCTTTATCGTTCGCTCAGTCCGGCCTGGGCCTCGCAGGTATAATTCCCGGTTCCACTTTTTGCATCAGGGATTTGCATGGCCAGCGACATGACCAGCCGTGAACTCTATCTTCGGCTGCTGACCTATGTCCGCCCGTACTGGAAAGTCTTTGCCGCGGCGCTCGCCGCCATGGGCCTTTCGGCATTGGCCGAGCCGGTATTCCCGGCGATGATGAAAAAGCTGCTCGACGACGGTTTCTCGGCTGCCGCCGGCCCCTGGGACTGGCTGCTCTACCCGTTGGCGATCATGGCCATCTTCCTCGCTCGCGCCGTCTTCGGCTTCATCGGCGAATACGCCATGAGCTGGGTGTCGAACAATGTCGTCACCGAATTGCGCCAGGCCATGTTCGCCCGCATGGTCCGCCTGCCCACCCGCTATTACAGCGACAACCTGTCGGGTCGCCTGATGTCGCGCATCACCAACGACGTCAGCGGCGTCGCCGGTGCCGCCACCAATGCGCTGACTTCGCTGATCAAGGACGCGCTGGCCATCGTCGGCCTGATGGCCTGGCTGCTTTACCTCAACTGGCAACTGACCCTGATCACCCTCTCCGTCGTCCCCTTCATCGCCGTCGTCGTGCGTACCTTCAGCAAGCGCCTGCGTGCCGTCGCCAAGGGGCAGCAGGAGTCGATGGGGCGGATTACCCAGGTGTTGCAGGAGACCATCGAAGGTCACAAGGTGGTGAAGATTTTCGGTGGCCAGGTTTACGAGGCAGCGCGCTTCTACAAGTCGGTGCGCGAACAGCGCCGGCTGGCCATGCGCGCCACCATGGCGGTGGCGGCGCAAAGCCCGATCGTCCAGTTCTTCGCCGCATCCGGCGTCGCCGTCATCATGGGGGTCGCCCTCAAGCAGGCGGCCGGCGATCAGACCACGGTGGGCAGTTTCGTTTCCTTCATTACCGCAATGCTGATGATCCTGCCGCCGCTGCGCCGGATCACCGACGTCAATGCGCCGATCCAGCGCGGCCTGGCCGCTGCCGAGAGCGTTTTCTCGCTGATCGACGAAGCCGCCGAGGAAGACGAGGGGCGGGAGGAACTGGGGCGGGCCCAGGGCCTGGTCGAGTTCGACAACGTCAGCTTCACCTATCCGGGGGCGGAGCGTCCCGCCCTGGCCGGCGTCTCGCTGACCATCCGTCCCGGCGAGTCGGTGGCGCTGGTCGGGCCGTCGGGCAGCGGCAAGACGACGGCAGCCAACCTGCTGCCGCGCTTCTACGCCATCGACGGCGGCCAGATCCGCGTCGACGGCCATGCCCTGCCCAATATCCGCCTCGACAGCCTGCGCGACAACATCGCGCTGGTCAGCCAGGACGTCGTGCTGTTCAACGACACGATTGCCGCCAATATCGCCTATGGCGGCAAGAGCATGGCGACCGCCGAGGAAATTCGTGCCGCGGCCAAGGCGGCGCACGCGCTGGAGTTTATCGATGCCCAGCCCGAGGGCATGGCCACCATGATCGGCGAAAACGGCGTCAAGCTCTCCGGCGGTCAGCGCCAGCGCCTGGCCATCGCCCGCGCCATTCTCAAGGATGCGCCGATCCTCATTCTCGACGAAGCCACCTCGGCCCTCGACACCGAATCCGAGCGCCATGTCCAGGCGGCGCTCGACGAATTGATGAAAGGGCGCAGCACCCTGGTCATCGCCCATCGCCTGTCCACCGTCGAACGGGCCGACCGCATCGTCGCACTGGCCCACGGCCACAAGCAGGAAGAAGGCTCGCACGCCGAATTGCTCGCCCACGACGGTCTCTATGCCCGTCTGTACCGGATGCAGAAGGCGGAAGAGGCGAGCGCCTGATGCGCATCCTGCACAGCGAGTCGTCGAAAGGCTGGGGCGGCCAGGAAAACCGCACCGTCAACGAACTGGTCAGCATGCGTCAGCGCGGCCATACCCTGGCCGTGGTCGGCCGGCCCGGCGCACGCATCCTGGAGCGGGCCGGCGAGCTGGGTTTCGAGACTTTCGTCGTCGATATGCGCGGCGCCATCGACTTTCCGGCCATTGCCCGGCTGCGCAGCGTGATCAAGCGTTTCCGCGCCGATGTCGTCAATACGCACAGCGGCCGCGATACCCAGCTGGCCGGCATGGCGGCGCGGACGCTGAGCCGGCGGCCGCGCATTGTCCGGACCCGCCATCTCGCCCTGCCGATCACTTCGCGCTTCACCTACAGCGTCCTGCCCGACCATGTCGTCACGGTCAGCAAGTATGTCGAGAATTACCTGGTCGAGGCCGGCGTGCCGCGCCAGGGCATCACGACCATTCCGACCGGGGTCGATTTCTCCCGCTACGACCGGGCCGGCGTGCAGGGCAATCTGCGCCAGGAACTGGGCTTGCCGGCCGACAGCCTGCTGGTCGGCACGGTGGCCATCCTGCGCGCCAAGAAGGGGCATGCCGAGATTCTTGACGCCGTCCCGGCCGTCCTGCAGCGTTTCCCCAATGCTCACTTTGTTTTTGCCGGCGATGGCCCGCAAACCGAGAACCTCAAGGCGCGGCTCGCGACCGAGGGCCTGGGCGAGCGCGTCCACCTGCTCGGCCTGCGGAGCGACGTGACCAACGTCCTGGCCTCGCTCGACGTCTTCGTCCTGCCGACGCATCAGGAAGCACTCGGCACCGCCTTCATCGAAGCCGGCGCCATGGGCTTGCAGGCGGTCGCCAGCCGGGTCGATGGCGTGCCCGAGGTGATCATCGACGGCCAGACCGGCCTGCTC
>DAIMCQ010000055.1:0-17854 GCA_036726285.1 Azonexus sp. | reverse complement strand
CGTTGCCTGTGCCGGGGCGGACGGTGTTTTGTTGTCGCGTGCCGCCAGTTCCTTCCGGCTTTGCTCCAGGGCCGCCTTGAGGAAGGCGACCTCGGCCTGCAACTCGGCTACCGAGTTGCTCTCGGCTGCCGTCGCGCCATTGCCCAGGGTCAGGCCGGCCAGGATGGCCGCCGCCAGCGGGGTCAGTCGGAAGGTCGTGTTGCGATCGCGGTAGGGCGGTCGGGACCCGGTTAGGGAGTGGCTCCGCATGAAATGATCTCCAGATGGATAAAAAGACCATGGATTCGCAATTCATGTGCCCAAGCTGCAGAAAGCAATGTTTTACCGGGTAAAACGAAAGTGTTGAATCGGTAAGTTATTGTTGTAAAGATTAAAAAATTTGTAATTGTTGTTGCTCAAGGGCGATGTCAAATCGCTTTATATACTTATTAAAAGCCTTTGCTGTGCTGCGCAGGCAGCAGAAATTAAGGCCGATTGCTGGAAACTCAGCAGCATGCGCAAATTGCTTGAATTTCGCGAAATAGTCTCTGGTGAACGCTGCGCAGCAGCACGGCGCCCCGACTGTTGCTGGCGCAACAGGTTTTTCGTACGGACCGATTTGTTAATGGCCTTCGATCAACTGGCTAGTGCTGGTTTTGTTGGTTTGTATAAATCAATAAATTCATCATGTTGCATGCGTTAATTAAGGTTAATTGTTTGTTAATGTCTGCAGGAATTAACCTCTGGCATAGTCGTTGCGCATGTCGTGTCCAGCAGTCGCTCCGGGGTATGGCGTAATGAGATTACGGCTCAGGATCCCCGGTGAGGCTGGTCAGTTTTTCAAACAAACTTGTCTACTGGAGAAATGCCATGCTTGACCATCTCAAAACCCCGCTTGCCAAGGCGCTTGTCGCGCTGGCCATCGCCGGTGCCGGCGTGCTGTCCGCATCCGCACCGGCCACAGCCCACCACGCATTTGCTGCCGAGTTCGATGCCGATCAGCCGATCGAAATCAAGGGGGTTGTCACCAAGTTCAAGCTGGTTAACCCGCACAGCTGGTTGTATCTCGACGTCAAGGCTGCCGACGGCACGGTGACCAACTGGGGGGTTGAGTTCAGCGCCCCGAATGCGCTGGCCCAACGTGGCTTGAGCAAGGCTGACGTCAAGCCGGGCGACGAAATCCAGATCAAGGGCTACCGCTCCAAGAATGGTGGTCCGTTCGGCTATTCCGTCTTCGCGACGCTGAGCGATGGCCGCGTCATCCAGACCGGCGGCGCCCAGGACGCGCCTTCAGCCGCTGCCGCCGCACCGGTGCAACGTTAAGCAGGCGCAGGCCTGTTCCGACCAATTTAGTGGAGTTTTTTTCTTGAAAAACACAGAAACCAGCTCGGCGCCGGACGCCTTGCCGCGTCGTCGTGCTCTCGGGGCATCCTTGCTGCTGGCCGCCGGCTTGATTGCTTCGCCGCTGCTCGGCGGCGAGGTGCTGGCCGCCGAAACCGCCGTTTCCGGCAAGATTCCGCGCCTGGCCAACGGCAAGCCGGACTTTTCCGGCATCTGGCAGACGACCAGTGCGGCTGATTACGACCTGGAGCCCCATTCCAACCGGCGCGATGCGCCACCGGGGCCAGGTATCGTCGAAGGCAATTTCATTCCTTACCTGCCGGCTGCGCTTGAGCAGAAAAAGAAGAATTTCGCCAATCGCGAAACGGCCGATCCGGCCGCCAAGGGCTTTGCGCTCGGCGTGCCGCGCACGGTGTATTACCCCGAGCCGTTCCAGATTTTCCAGCGCAAGCAGGATGTGACGGTGGTGCCGCAGTTCGGTCATGCCGTCCGGACCATCCATACCAATGGCAGCAAGCATCCGGCCGGCGAGGCCAAGGAATACTGGCTGGGCGATTCCCGCGGGCATTGGGAGGGTGACACCCTGGTGGTCGACGTGACCGACTTCAATGACGAAACCTGGCTCGACCGCGCCGGCAACTTCCACAGCGAAGCCTTTCATGTTGTCGAGCGCTGGAAATATATCGACCCCAACACCATCGAGTACAAGGCGACGCTGGAAGACCCCAAGGTTTACAGCAAGCCGTGGAACATCAGCGTGATCCTGCATCGCCATCGCGAGAAGAATTTCCAGCTGATCGAGGACTATCGATTCACGCTCGATTATGACCAGTACTACCCGCCCAAGAAGCCTTGATGGCTGCTCGGTGACTCAAAAACAGCAAGCGAGAAACTTATGAAAATCAGCGTACGTCGACAAAATCTTCGGCGGGTAGCGGTGTTGGTTGGGGCGCTCGGTCTGGCAGCACCGCTGCTGGCTCAGGTCCAGCAGGCACGCCAGGCGGCCGCACCGGCAGCGCAGGCGCCGGCCGGTGGCGGGCAGATCGGTAACGAAAAGTCGTTCCCGGAAATCGCCTCCGGCAAATGGACCGGTCCGCGCCTGGCTGATGGTCAGCCGGATGTGCAGGGCCACTGGTCGAACACCATCTCCAATCACAGCAATTTCACCGACCCCAACCTGGGGGCGCCGGGTGACCGGCGACGCGGCGAGCTGCCGCCGCGCGAGCAGCGCGCGCCAAGCCGAGTCAGCGACCCGGCCGATGGCCAGGTGCCGTTCCAGCCGTGGGCCGCGGAGAAGGTGAAGGAATTCCAGCAATATTTCGCCAACCCGATCAAGCCGGAATACATCGAGCCGCTGGCCCGCTGCGCCCCGGGCGGCGTGCCCAAGTCCTTCTACTGGCACGGCTACGAGATCCGCCAGTATCCGGGCTATGTCGTGCTGTTGTTCAACTCCGGCACCCGCATCATCCATCTCGATGGCAAGCCGCATCTGCCGGAAAACATCAAGCTGTGGAATGCCGATTCGCGGGGCCATTGGGAAGGCAATACCCTGGTCGTCGATGTGACCAATAACAACGGCAAGGCGCTGTTCGGGCGAACCGGCGAGTTTTCCAGCGAGAACGTGCATGTCACCGAGCGCTACATCTTCGACAACAGCAACAAGCGCTACAACTACGTCGCGACCTTCACCGATCCCACCGTCTATACCCGTCCGTTCACCGTCACCATCCCGGCCAAGCGCTGGACGGCCGACGACAAGCCGAACGGCTGGCATTTCGAGACCAATCTGGCCAATCACGACGGCAAGGAAAAGATCCTCGAACGTGACGAGCGGATTTGCACCGAGAACAACGGTGGCTTTGGCAACACCGCTGTAACGGCCAAGAAGTAGTCGCGCTGCCGCCGACATCGCCAGCTGTCGGGTAGAGGTCAAGCGCAAACCAGCCGGGCGTGGAGTAATCCACCCCGGCTTTTTTTGTGTTGCTGACCGGGCAGCACAGCTGTTGCGCAGCCAGCAGTAGCGGTGCCTGCGCAGCAGGCCATTCATTTCCAGGTCACGATTTTATATTTCGTAAAACATAAATTAATCAATAGATTGCGATTTTTATTTAATGTTGATTATCGGATTTTCTTCCTTGGCACCAAGCTTGCTGTTAGTCCAGTGCAGACGTTTTGCCGGCCGTCAGAAAGGCTTGGAGCACGTAAGCCTGCCGCCAGCCAGGGGCTGACGGGGAGAACCAGATTTTCATCAAACGAGGAAGAAACATGTCGCTTATTCTTGACTTTGCCCAGAGTCTGCAGGATTCCGGGTTTGGCACGGCACTCGCCGAGTCACGCTATGCCTTTCCGCTGGTCGAGGCAGCCCACCTGCTGGGGCTTTCGATCTCGGTCGGCCTGATTTTCCTGACCGATTTGCGGCTCATCGGACGGTTCCTGACCAACGTGCCGATTCCGGTCGTGCTGCGCCAGTTGCGTCCGTGGGTCTTGAGCGGCTTTGCCGTGACCTTCATTTCCGGTGTGCTGCTCTTCATTGCGGAAGGCGCCACGGTCGTGATCAGCCCGGCCTTCCCGGCCAAGTTCGTATTCATTGCCCTGGCCGGCCTGAATGCGCTGTATTTCGAGCTGCGCCTGGCCCGTCTGGCCCCGGTTGTCGAGCATCAGGCGGTGCTGCCGGTCGGCGTCAAATATGCCGGCCTGGCTTCGATCGGCTTGTGGACGCTGACCATCATTGCCGGTCGGCTGATTCCTTACCTGCCGGGCTGATGTTCCCCATTTCCTCATTCAATTCAGGACGCCAAACATGTCGGTCACTCTAGATATCCTCAATTCCATCCAGCACAGCGTTGTCGGCCAATCGATCGCCAAGTCCGACCACCTGGTCGGCGCCACGGCCCAGATTTTCCACGTGCTGGGTTTCATCATCCTGCTTGCCGCCGTCGTGCTGACCAGCCTGCGATTGCTCGGCCACGGCCTGACCGATCGCACGGCCCAGCAGATTTCCCGCGAAACCAACCGCCTGCTCTGGCTGGGCCTGGCCTCTGCCGTGATCAGCGGCATCGTCATGTTCTTCTCGGCGGTCGAACTGTATTACTTCAACCCGGCTTTCAAGCTCAAGATCGTGCTGCTGCTCGCCGCCGTCGTGCTGCAGATCCTCTGGTTCCGCAAGGTGCTGGCGCAGGAAACGCCGAATGCGAAGCTGGCGCGGAGTAGCGCAGTCTTTTCGCTGTTGCTCTGGTTCGGCGTCGGCATCGCCGGCCGCTCGATCGGTTTCGTTTAGCCGATCAGGGAGGCCCGATGCGACACCACCAACTGGCCTGGCTGCTCGCCTTCGGCCTCGCCCTGGCCGGATGCAACCGGCAGCCGGAGGCCCCGGCAACGCCCTTCAAGCCGACGGCGAGTATCCAGGAACTGATGAAAGCGCTGGTCGATCCGGCCGCCGACGGCATCTGGGAGTCCTTCTCGACGACGGTCACCCAGGCCGGGGTCGAAGAAAAGCGGCCGCAGACCGACGAAGAATGGGCCATAGTCAGGCATCACGCCATCACGCTGATCGAGGCGAGCAACCTGCTGCTGATCGAAGGTCGAAAGGTGGCGCATCCCGGACAAAAGCTCGACGACGAAGGGACGCCCGGCTTGCTGACCGCACCGGAAATCGAGCAGGGCATCGCCAAGAACCGCGCCGGCTTCGTCGCCGCAGCGCATGTGCTGCACGATACCGGCGTGAAGGTGCTGGCCGCCATCGATACGAAAAAGCCCGAGGCCGTGGTCGAGGCTGGCGGTTATATCGAAGCGGCGTGCGAGCAATGCCACGCCAAGTTCTGGTATCCGAACGCCCAAGGGCCGCAGTACGGGCGCTTCAACAAGGCGGCGAAGCCCTGATATGGCGGACAGGTTATCGCTCCTGCGTTGCCTGGCCCTGGTCGGCGCGGCCCAGTTGCTGGCCGCCTGCGCCTCGGAGGCCGAGGAACCGGTCCTGCCACCGGCGACCGTGCGCAACCTGATGCTGGGCAAGACGATTCCGGCTTCCAATGTCGTTTTTGCCGCGGCGGCCGAACCGCCAGCCAGCGACAACGACTGGCGACAAGTCGGCCAGAGTGCGCGCACCCTGGCCGAGGCCGGCCTGAAACTGCAGGTTGGGGCCAAGGGGAGCGGCAAGGATAGCTGGCGGCACTACGCCCAGGCCATGGCCGACGCCGCCCGCAAGGTCGCCAAAGCCGTCGACAAGCACGACGTCGATGCTGTTTCAGCTGCCGGAAACCAGGTATTCGAGGCTTGCGAAGGCTGTCACCGCAGTTTTTACAAGAAAAGCGAAACCACCGGCTGATTCCGTTGGTTTTGTCGCAGCAACTAGCCCAATAGCAAGGGGGCGCCCGACCACCCGGGAAAATGCGGCTTCATGCCGGCCAGGTTGAGCGCGCCGGCGAGCAGGGCGCGGTAGTCGGTGGTGACCGCCAGATCGACGCCTTCGTCGAGCTGCGGCGTTTCCAGCCCCGGCCAGCGGCCAAGCATGCGACCGCCCCGAACGCCGCTACCCAGTACGAAAGCGATGCCGCCATGGCCGTGGTCGGTACCGTTGCTCTTGTTGGCGCGCAGACGACGACCGAATTCGGAGAGGGCGACCAGCACCACCGGGCGCCTGGCCTGGCTCATGTCCCCATGGAAGGCGGCCAGCCCGCCGGCCAGCCGGGCGGCCAGATCGGCCACCCGGCCGCCCTGGTTTTCATGCGTATCCCAGATGCCGAAATCGACCCAGGCTGCCTGCAAGCCGATGTCGGCGCGGACCATCTGGGCCACGGCGGCCAGCTTCTTGCCGAAGTCGCCACCGGCACTGTAGTTGGCATTGCCGGGCGGCAGATAAGGCAGGACCTTGCCATTGCCGTCGCGGGCAATCGCCCGGCCGGCTTGCTCGATGACCGTCAGCGCCTGGCGGGTGGCTTCGCCGAACGGTGTGCCGGCCGAACTCCATTGCGCCAGTAGCAGCCGGGTCGGCTCGCCGTAGGGGAAACCCAGTCCGCCGGCCAGATCGGGGGCCGCCAGGTAGCCCGGTGCGCCCTTGAGGCCGAAGACCGGGTTGTTGGTTGTCGAATAAGCGTTGATCGGTGCGCTGGCGCCAGTCAGCGCACGGGCCAGCCAGCCGCTGGGTTCGGACAGGCCTTTTTCCGAAGCGACGCCGCGTTCCATCATGTCCTGGGCGACGAAGTGCGAGCGTGTCGCGTTGCTCAGGCCGACGGCGTGGGCAATGGCCAGCTGGCCGGACTGGTAAAGCGGCAGCAGCGGGGCCAGGGCGGGGTGCAGACGAAAGCCGAGTTCCGGCTGCAGCGCGTTGTCGAGCAGCGGTCCGGCCTTGTCGCCGCTGTCGAGAACGCGCAGTTCGGCCGGTCGGGCGGCGACATAGTGCGGATCGGCGGCTGGCCCGACCAGGTGCAGCCCATCGGCACCACCGCGCAGGAAGACCATGACGAAGACCGGCTTGGCGGCCGGCTGCGCCGCCGACACACAGCCGCTGACGCCCGGGGCCAGTGCAATGCCGCCAGCCATCTTGAGGAAATCGCGTCGTTTCATGCCTGACCTCCGCGGCTCTGGAAGGCTGGCGCCATGGCCAGCCAGGCCAGCATCCGGCGCGCCGTGGCCTCGTCGCCAAGGGGCTTGCCGGCGGGGTATTTGCCGGTGGCGAGAATGTCGTCGATGACCGATGGCGCCAGCGAGCCATGCAGTTGCCGGCCCCAGTGTTCGAGAAATACCCGGGCGTCCAGGGCGCCGACGCCGGCCGGTTTGAAGACCCCGGTTCCCCACCAGTTTTCAGTCAAGCCGGCGATCAGTGTCCAGCGCCGGCGGATGGCGTTGACGCCCAGCCAGTAGGCGTCGTCGTCGGGCAAGCCGGTTGGCGTCGTCCAGCCGAACAGTTTCTGGCCGGCGACCTCCATTTCGCCGAGCAATCCCTCGCTTGGCGAAAATTCGAGGCCGCTCGCCCGGACATAGGCCAGCACCAGTTCCAGCGGCCGCCGGAGGCGTGCCGGGGCCTGGCTGAAGTCGGTGTTGAGGACGAGGTGGCGAACGACCTGGGCGATCTGGTCCGGCGCGTTGACGGTCTGCTGCCAGAGCGTCACCGCCGCTTTCAGTGCGGCCGGCGAGGGCTGGCCGAGGCCGAGGCGCCAGGCCAGTTTGCGGATGATGTGCGTGGCGGTGGCCGAATGCCGGGCGACCAGATCGAGCACCCGTCGGCCATCGGCCTGCGGCGGCTGGTAGGGGTCGAACTCGACGCCGAGTACCCGCTTCTGGTACTGGTCGTGCCAGGCATCGACGTAGGCGAACTTGCCGGATTTCGGCAGGGCGCCGCCCATGCCGGTCCCGGCGCCATCCTCCAGCCCCCAACCGGTGAAGGCGCGGGCCGCCTCATAGACGTCCTGATCGATATAGCCGACCGGTTCGCCCTTCACGGCGCCGGGAACCTGACGCCAGCGGTCGTAGAGCGAGTTGAGATAGGCGTCGCGGCCGAGGCTGTGCAGCTCGAACAGTTCGCGGGCGTAGTTTTCGTTGGGGGCACCGGCGCGTGACGAGCGATTGTTCAGCGAGATCAGCATGGCGGCCGAACTGGCCACCGCTTCGAGAAACTGGCGGAAATTGCCCAGGCAATGCGCCCGGATCACCTCGCGGTCATAGACCGGGAAAGCGACGCCGATACTGCCGTCGTAGGCGTTGACGCTGAAATGATTGTGCCAGAAGTCGCACAGCACTTCCTGCAGCTGGAACTGGCCGTAGGCGCCGCGCAACAGCGTCGCCGCCGCCACTTCGACGCGCGGCCTGGCCCGCTCCGGCCCGGGCTGCGGCACGCCGTAGTTGGCCAGCGGCCACAGCTTTTCCATCGGCGCGTCCAGCCACTGCAGCGGGCGCATCTCATCGACAACCGGCCAGTCCTTGTTCTCGGCGTATTTGATGCGAAGGCGCAGTTGCCGCAGACGTCTGTCCAGATCCGGGTCGCTAGCGGGATGCAGTTGCCGTTCCAGCCAGCTCTTCAGACCCAGCGTCTCGAATTCGCTGATCGCCTGCGGCGTGCTGCCGAAAGTCAGGCGGCAGAGCACTTCGCTTGCGTTCGCAGCGGCTTGGTGGGGCTTGGCGGGGCGTGCCGGTTTGGCCATACGGAGTGGGCGCGTCAGCTTGAGGGAACCGACATTCTATGACCGATACGCTGACCACCGACGGACAAGGCACGGCGCCATCAACGCCCGCTCAGCGCGGCTTCCAGCAAGTCGGCCAGGGCTTGCGCTGCCGGATGCAGGCGGCTGCCCTTGCGGGTGATCAGTCCCAGCGTCCGGGTAATCACCGGTTCGGTCAGCGGAATGCTGACCAGGCCGCGATTCGCCCGCTGGTCGTTGAGCAGTCCGGGCAGGATGGCGACGCCGAGGCCGGCTGCGACCAGGCCGATGGCGCCGATAGTGTGGTTGATCTCGTACTGGATGTTGGGGCGGATCTCGACCCGCGACAGGGCGTGGTCGATCAGCATGCGGTTGGTACTGCTCTGCGAGACCGAGACCAGCCGTTCGCCGGCCAGGGCGCTCCAGGTGACCGCCGGCCTGTCGGCCAGCGGATGGTCGTTGCGGACGATCAGCACGTAGCGTTCGGTATTGATCGCCCGGAAGTCGATATCCGCTTCCTGGCCGCCGATGAAGTTGATGCCGAAATCGGCCGTGCCCGAGACGACGCATTCGAGCACCTCCGGCGCACTTTCATCGATCACCCTGACGAAAACCTCCGGATGGCGCTGGGCGAAATCCTTCAATACATCGGGCAACAACTGGTTGGCGACCGAGGCGACGCAGGCGACGGTGACATGTTCCTTGCGTTGCTCGCTGCTCCGGCTCATGCCTTCGACCGCCTGCTGCAACTGGTTGATCACCGCTTCGGCATGAACCAGGAACTGCCGCCCGGCATCGGTCAACGAAACGCGACGGGTGGTGCGCTCGAAAAGGCGGACTTTCAGGCTGCTTTCGAGTTTTTCGATGCGTCGGCTCAAGGCCGGCTGCGAAATGAACAGGCCATCGGCCGCGGCCTTGAAACTCGATTGCTCGGCCACCGCGATGAAGGCCTGCAGTTCGCCGATTTCAAGATTGATCTGCATGGTGAATTAATCAATAAGATAATTGCAATTAACTTTTTAATGCTTCGGTCGCAATATGGCAAGCCCTGGTGCAATCGAAATGCAGAAGTCGCTCAATGATCAAATGGTTTAGGGAAAAGCTTTTGGCCGCGCGCTCGGCCGGCCGCTGGACGAAGGCAGGCGGGATGCTCGCCGCGATCGGCGTGGCGCTGGCCGGCGCCGAGTTGTGGAAAGCCTTGAATTTCCCCTTGCCCTGGCTGGTCGGCTCGCTTTACGCCGTCGCCCTGTCGCGGATCAATGGCCTGCAGCTGATTTCGCCGCCGGGTGCCCGCCAGGCCGGGCAGTGGGTGATCGGCATCAACATGGGTTTGTACTTCAGCGCGACGGTGGTCGCCGAACTGGTCTCGCACGCCCCGCTGATCCTCGGCATGGCGCTGTTTTCGTTGCTTCTCGGCGGCCTGGGCGCCGCCTTGCTGATGCGTTTCCGGCTGGCCGATGCGCCGACCGCCTTTTTTGCCGCGATGCCCGGTGGCGCATCCGAGATGGCCAACCTGTCGGACATGTGGAACGCTTCGGTGGACCGAGTGGCAGCGGCGCACGTCACCCGGGTCATGCTGGTGGTGCTGGTCGTGCCGCTCGGACTGGCGCTGGCCGGCAGCCATGGCGCGGCGCTCGGCGAACTGATGCCGCATCCGGTGGCCTGGCAGCATTTCCCGGCGATGATCGCGGTCAGCCTGCTCGGCATCGCGCTGTTTCTCAAGCTGCGCATCCCGAATGCCTGGGTGCTGGGCAATCTGGCGGCCATCGCCATCCTGGGGATCGCCGGCTTTCCGCTCTCCGGCATGCCGGGCTGGCTATCGGCCTGCGGCCAGGTGCTGATCGGCGTCTCGCTGGGCTGCCGTTTCGGGCCGGGCTTCCTGCGCCAGGCACCGGCCTTCCTGGCCGGGGTCACCGTGCAGAGCCTGCTGTTGCTGGCGGCGACCGTCGCCGCCGCCTTCCTGGTCTCGCCGCTGGCGCATCTTGGCTTTCCCAACCTGATCCTCAGCTTTGCGCCGGGCGGCATTGCCGAAATGTCGCTGACGGCCAGCCATCTGAATCTGGGCGTGCCGCTGGTGGTGGCCTCGCACGTCGTCCGGCTGGCGATCCTGACCATTCTCGCACCGGTGAGCTTCCGGATTTTCTCCCGGCTGGTGCAGTCGCCCACCTAGGCTCAAAAGCTGGCGCGCAGGCCGATCCGGAAGCTGCGCGGTTCGAGCGGATGCACCAGGCGACCGTCGATGCCGCTGCCGCAATTGCCGGCCATGGTCTCGCTGCGAGTGCAGGCGCCGCCCCAGTATTCGATGTCGTTGGCCTTGCGGTTGAACAGGTTGAGCACGTCGAAGCTCAGTTGCAGGTTCTTGTCGTAGCGGTAGCCCAACTTCAGGCTGGTCAGCCAGAACGGGGTCGATTTCTGTTCGCCGGTTTCTTCCAGGGCGTAGGCGCCGAGGTAGCGCAGGCGCAGGCCGCCCGACCAGCGGCCGCCGTCATCCGCCGTCAGGCCGAGCGAGGCGGTCAGCGGGATGGCGTTGGGGACGTGCCGGCCGCCATTGTCGGGATTGGCATCACGGAAACGCGCCTGCGAAACGGCCAGGTCGGCATCGAGAATCAGGCCGTGGGCCGGCGTGATGTAGTTGGACCATTCCAGGCCGTGGCGGCGCGAGGCGCCTTTCGGTTCGGTGACCCCTTCGTCGCCGATGAAGACCAGTTCCGAATCGAGCTCCATCTGCCACAGGCTGAGGCTGGTGTTCCAGCCCGGCAGCGGCGCCGCCCGCATGCCCAGTTCGCTGCCCCGGGCCGTGACGATCAACGGCACGGCCTGGGCGCTGCTGCCATCCTGCGGGTTGGTACGGGCCGTGGCGCCGCGTACGTCGTTGCTGTGAAAGCCATAACCCCAGTTGCCGTAGAACTCGGTCTGGCCGAGCAGGTTGAAGGGGCCAACGACCAGGCCGAGCTTCGGGCTGGTCTGGCCGGCGCTGGCATTGCCGCCGTTATTCATGTTGTAGGTGCCGGCCAGCGCGCTGGCCTCGGCCCGGATGTCGTCGCGGCGCAAGCCGAGCGTGCTGCGCAGCCAGGAGGTCCATTGACTGCGCGCTTCGAGAAAGAGCGCCGTGGCGGTTTCGTCGATCCGGTCCTCGCGAACCGTTTCGCTACGTTGGCGATTTTCCGTGCGATACAAGCCGAGCTTGCCGATGCGGTCCTGGCGCAAACGCAGGCCGGCGGTGATCTCGGTGTCCTTCCAGTCCGGCCCGAGGAACCAGCCGTGGCTGAGCTGGCCGCCCAGGATGGTCCGCTGGTCGGCCTGTTCGTGCTGGTCGCCCTGCAGGCCGCTGATGTAGCCGGATGGCGCCGAGTACAGCTTGAGACCGTAGTTGATCGCGTAGACATTGGCACGCGTCGCGCCGGATGCGTTGCTGCGCGCCCACTCGCCGGACAGGCTGGTGCGGTGGGTCCGCCCGCCGTCGTTGCTGGACAAGGCGCCGTAGCGGCCGATTTCGCCGCTGTCGATGGCCCGTTCCGGGACATGTTCGGTGGCCGTCCAGGCGGCCTGGTAGGCCATCAGGGTGAGGGCGTGGCCGTTGGCGCTGTCGCCCTCGCTCAAGCGCAGGACCAGGTTCGACTTCTGCAGGTTTTCCGCTTGTTCCCAGGGGCCGTTGTTGCCGGCTAATTCGAGTGCCCCGGTCAGCTTGCGTCCGCCCAGGTCGAGCGTGCCGGCGGTGAGCAGGCGTTGGTAGCCGTTTCGCCCCAGGCTGAGGTCGACAAACGGACGTTCGACATTGCGCTGGTAGTCGATCCGCGCCGAGCCGGTGGTGGCAAAGTCGCCATCCTCGGCGGCATAGACGCCCTTGCGGTACTTGATGCTGGCGATCAGTTCCGGGATCAGGAAATTGAGGTCCATGTAGCCCTGGCCGTGAGCATGGCTGACCATGTTGGCCGGCATGCCCATCACCTGGGTGGCAAAGTCGCTGCCGTGGTCGAGATTGAAACCGCGCAGGAAATACTGGTTGGCCTTGCCGTCGCCGGAATGCTGGGTGACGACCATGCCGGGTACTGCCTCCATGACTTCGGCCGGCCGCTGCAAGGGGCGATTGGCCAGTTGCTGGGCGGTCACCGTGCCTTCGCTGGCCGAATCGGCAATTCCGGTCAGGCCGTTGCTGCCCGACGTGACGACCACTTCCTGCAAGGTGAAGACGCCGGCCGCGTGGGCCGTGGCGATTTGGGCCAGCGCCAGCAGGAGGGCGCCGGGATGAATAAAGGGTTTGCTCATTGATGCTTCCTGTCAGTCGTATGCCTTGACCGGTGCGTTGTCCCGGCCGCTCCAGCCATGCTTGGCCAGACCGCGATGGCTGTCACGTAAAGTACGGTTGCCGCGGCCGGCGTTAACGTTAATCGGACGTTAACGGCCCTCGGCCGGGGCTGCCGGCGGCGCCAATGATCGGTGGAGCAGCAGCCGGGCCGGGGTCGTGGCGCTGCCGAAACCGCTGGTCTGATACAGCGCCTCGAACGGGGCGCCGCCCGTATGCTCTTCCAGTGCCGCAAGGCCGCCGGGCGACGCGACCGCATCGGCCAGCTCGCGCAGGCCGGCATCGCGGCAGCCGGCCAGGATCACGATGCGGTTGCCGGTCGGCCCCTGGAAACTCGACAGGTAGGCGAGGTGATTTGCCGCGACGTTTTCGTGCGCGATGCCGCTGGCCGAATGAAAGTGCTGCCCCGAGGCCTTGTCCACCAGTTCGTCGTAACCGCGCCCGAGGCGAAAGCCGCTGTGGGCGAAGACGAGCGGCTCCAGCAGGCCGAGGCCGCTGAGGTGGCCGACGAAGATCAGATGGCTGTTGCGCAGGTTTTCCGGGGTCAGTTCCGAAGCGAGGATGACGCCCCAGGCCTTCTTGGGCCCGCTGTTGAGCAGCGCGCCGAGGCGGTTGAGCGCATAGCCGGTACTGGTCGACAGATAACTCAGGCCGACATCGAACTGCCGTTCGGCCCGGGATGGATGCTGCTGCAACTGGCTGGCCAGATCGCCCGGCGAATTGATCTCGAAATCGCGGACCAGTCGCCGAACCCGGTCGTCGCCATCGGTTTCGGCAAACAGGTAGTAGTCGCCAAGAACCACGACAACCGGTCGCGCGTCGGCAAAGAGCGGCTGCCAGAGCACGCTGGTTCGCAGTTGCGGCGTGTCGTCGGTGGCTTGGCGCCAGGCCTGTCCGGCCAGCAGCAGGTTGAGCAGCAGCGAAGCGAGCAGGGCAAAGGCCAATAGCCGGGTGTGTCGTCGGGCCAGATTGGCGATCCGTTGCCACGGCCGGGGCGCCGCTTCCGGGCTGGGCGAGGGTGGTGAAGGCGCTGGCGGATCGTTCGGCGCGGCCAGTTGCAGGCGGTATTCGCCCTTGGGCAGGATCAGCCGGCAAGCGTCCGGGCGCGTATCCTGCTGGTAGTAGTCATCGAGCTTGCGGCGCAGCTTGTGGATATAGACCCGGACCAGCGCATCCTGCGTGGCGTCGAAGCCGGCATGGCGGCCGAGGCCTTCGACGGCGACTTCGAACTCTTTCGGGACGCGCCCGTCGAGATGACAGCGATGGAGAAACTCCAGGAGCCGGTCGAGATGCTTGCTGCGGGCGAGGATGCCGCTGGCGCGGATCTCCCTGACCTGCTGCGCGATTTCGTCTTCGGCGGCGGGCGGTGTGTCGGACATGGGCGGTGGCGGGCGCCCGGAGCGGGCAGATTGATCGTGGTTGCGGACTATCGACCAATCGCCGGCGGGAGAGAACTAAGCAATGCTGAATAGCTTATGCGCCGGCCGGCGTTTGCCGGCCAGGGAAACGGTCATCTTGCCTATTTCCAGGCGCCGCCACCCAGCGCCTTGACCAGCGCCACGCTGGCGGCCAGCTGGCGGTTCTGCAGATCGAGACTGCTGCGTTCGGCGCTCAATGCCGAGGCCTGGGCGGTGGCGACATTGAGATAGCTGACCGTGCCGGCCAGGTACTGGTTGTTGGTCAGTTCCTGGAACTGGTTGGCGGCGCGCACCGCCGCCCGCTGGATTTCGCGCTCCTCGGCCAGCAGGCGCAAGGCGGCGAGATTGCCTTCCACTTCCTGGAAGGCAGTGAGCACGGTTTGCCGGTAGGTGGCGACCGTCTGGTCGTAGGCGGCAACCGCCTGTTCCTTGACCGCGGCGCGGGCGCCGCCGTCGAACAGGGTAAGGGCGAGGCTTGGCCCGAGCGACCAGAAGCGGTTGGGCAGGCTGATCAGGTCGGCGAAGCTGGTGTTCTGGTAGCCGCCGCTGGCGGAAATGGTCAGGGCGGGGAAGAAGGCGGCCTGGGCGACGCCGATCTGGGCGTTGGCCGCTGCCACGCGGCGCTCGGCGGCGGCGATGTCGGGCCGGCGTTCGAGCAGCAGCGAGGGGAATTGTGCCGGAACCAGCGGCGCTTCCGGTACCGCTTCAACCTCGGCGATGTTGAACTCGGCCGGCGTCTTGCCGACCAGGATGGCAATCGCCTGTTCGAGCTGGACGCGCTGAAGGCCGAGGTCGGTCGCCTGGGCCTGGGTGGTGCGCAGCTGGGTTTCGGCCTGGGCGACGTCGGCCTGGCTGGCAACGCCGGCTTCGTAGCGATTGCGGGTGATTTCCCAGGAGCGCTGGTAGGTGGCGATGGTGCGCTGCAGAAGCCGCAACTGGGCATCGGTGACACGCAGTTGCAGGTAGTTCTGGGCCAGGGTGGCCTGGGCGCTGAGGCGGGCGGCAGCAAGGTCGGCGGCGCTGGCTTCGGCGCTGCCGCGGCTGGCTTCGACACTGCGGCTGATCCGGCCCCAGAGGTCGATTTCCCAACTGCTGTTCAGGCCGAGCTTGTCGGTGTTGCGGATCGGATTATTGGTGTTGCTGCCGGATGTCGTCGAGCTGTTGCTTTCGGCGCGGGTGGCGCTGACGCTGCTGCCCAGCGTCGGGAAGAAGGCGGCCCGCGAAGCGCTGACCACGGCCTGCGCCTGGCGGTAACGGGCTTCGGCCGCCAGCACGGTCTGATTGGCGCTGTCGACCTGGCCGACCAGTTCGTTGAGCAGCGGATCGCCGTAGCGTTCCCACCACACATCGTCGCGGCTCGGTGCTGCCGGCTCGGCGGTCTTCCAGCCCTTGGCCTCGCGGTAGGCCGGCGGAATCTTGACCTCGGGGCGCAGGAAATCCGGGCCGAGGGCGCAGCCGCCAAGCAGCAGGGAAAGGGCGAGCGGGGCCAGGCGAAGCAGGCCGGAGATGGAGGGAGCAGAGGCGGAGGAAGCGGAGGCTTGACGATGGATCATGAGGGCAGCGGCGCTCAGGCCGATTGGGATACGGAAACCGGTTGCCGGCGGTTTTTCCAGGCCAGGCAACGCAGACGGAAGCGGTCGAGATACAGATAGACCACCGGTGTGGTGTAGAGGGTCAGCAACTGGCTGATCAACAGGCCGCCGACGATGGAGATGCCGAGCGGCTGGCGCAGTTCGGCACCGTCGCCGCTGCCCAGCGCGAGCGGGATGGCGCCGAACAGGGCAGCCATCGTGGTCATCATGATCGGCCGGAAACGCAGCTGGCAGGCTTCGAAAATCGCCTGGCGCGGCGTTAGTTCCTGGGCGCGTTCGGCCTGCAGTGCGAAGTCGATCATCATGATGGCGTTTTTCTTGACGATGCCGATCAGCAGGATGATGCCGATCAGCGCGATCACGGTGAATTCGGTCTTGAAGGCGAGCAATGCCAGCAGGGCGCCGATGCCGGCCGAGGGCAGCGTGGACAGGATGGTGATCGGGTGGGTCAGGCTTTCGTAGAGGATGCCAAGGATCAGGTAGACGGCCAGGATGGCACCGAGGATGAGCAACGGTTGACTCGACATCGAGGCCTGGAAAGCCTTGGCAGAGCCTTCGAAACTGCCGTAGATGGTACTGGGGACACCGAGGCGGGCCATTGCCTCGTTGATGGCGATGGTCGCATCGCCCAGCGAGACGCCGAGCGGCAGCGCGAAGCTGATGGTCGAGGCGGCAAACTGGCTCTGGTGGGCGATCGACAGCGGGGCGTAGGTCGGCCCCCAATGGGCGATGGCCGAGAGCGGAACTTGTGTGCCGCCGCTGGCGATCAGGAACACCTCGTTGAGCGCCTCCGGACTTTGCCAGTAGTAGGGCGCCGCTTCCATCACGACGCGGTACTGGTTGAGCGGGTTGTAGATGGTCGATACCAGGCGCTGGCCGAAGAAATTGTTCAGGGTCGTGTCGATGGCACGCTGGGTCAGCCCGAGGCGGGCCGCGGCGTCACGGTCGATCACCAGGCTGGTCTGCAGCCCCTTGTCCTGGCGGTCGGTATTGACGTCGGTCAGTTCGGGCAGGTCGGAAAGCGCCTTGCGGATACGCGGCTCCCAGGCGCGCAGCTCTTCCAGCTCGTCGCTGAGCAGGGTGTATTGGTATTGCGAGTTGCTGCTCCGACCGCCGATGCGGATTTCCTGCACCGATTGCAGGTAGAGGTTGGCGCCGGGCACCTTCGACAGTGGCCGGCGCAGGCGTTCGATCACCTGTTCCGAACCAGCATCGCGTTCGCCCATCGGCTTCAGCGACACGAACAGCTGCGCCGAATTGCGCCGTCCGCCGCCGGTGAAGCCGGCAACATTGGCGACGGCCGGGTCGCGCCGGATGATGTCGATGAAATCGGCCAGCTTGTCCTGCATCGACTGGAAGGAACTGCTCTGGTCGGCCTGGACGAAACCCATCAGCCGCCCGGTGTCCTGCTGCGGGAAAAAGCCCTTGGGGACGATGGTGTAGAGATAGACGTTGCAGCCGACGACCAGCGCCAGAATGAGCATTGTGATCAGGCTGTGATCCAGCGCCCAGCCCAGGCTGCGGGCGTAGCCGCGCTGCATGCCGGCGACGACGCGGCCGGCCAGCCGCGACAGCCAGCCTTCCGGTTGTTCGGCCGCCGGGCGCAGCATGCGGGAACACATCATTGGCGTGGTGGCCAGCGAAACCAGCAGCGAGATCAGTACCGCCGCCGACAGGGTCACGGCGAATTCGCGGAACAGCCGACCGACGATGCCGCCCATGAACAGGATGGGAATGAAGGCGGCGATCAGCGAAATGGTCATCGAGACCACCGTCGTTGCCACCTCGCGGACGCCGAGCAGCGCTGCCTGGACGGGCGAAAGCCCTTTCTCGATATGGCGGGTGATGTTTTCGAGGACAACCACCGCATCGTCAACCACGAAGCCGGTGGCGACGGTCAGCGCCATCAGGGACAGGTTGTTGAGGCTGAAACCGCACAGGTACATCACCGCCAGCGTGCCGATCAGCGAGACCGGGACGGTGATGGCCGGGATGAAGGCGGCGCGACGGTCGCGCAGGAACAGCATGACCACCATGACGACCAGGCAGACGGAGATCAGCAGGGTATTGCCGACATCGCGCAGCGAG
>DAIMCQ010000054.1:0-17894 GCA_036726285.1 Azonexus sp. | reverse complement strand
CCCCGGGACTGGGCTGGGAAAAATTCAGCCAACTGATCAGCGGCAATACGCTACCGGTATTTGCGCTGGGCGGCATGAAGCCAGAACAGTCGAGCACGGCTCAAAGCCACGGTGCCCACGGCATTGCAATGATGCGCGGCTGGTAGTTTTCAGGGAAAGGTCGCCGCTCGAAACGGCGGCCTGAACCGGCGCCTCAGCGCCGATCGACGTCGGGCAATTCGGCCGACAGATCGTTCGGATCGGCTTCTACCGGAATCCGGTAATTTTCATTGGCCCAGGCACCGAGATCGATCTGCTTGCAGCGTTCCGAGCAGAATGGCCGCCACGGATTCTCCGGCGACCAGAGCGACTCGCCGCGGCATTGCGGGCAACGAACCTTGCGTACCGTCGCCATCAGAGATTGCAGAAGGTCAGTGAGAAAGCGACATCGCGCTCACAGCCCCGGGCCTTGATCTCGCCGGCCGGCGGCTTGGTAAAACGGATATTCAGGAAATACTTGTTGGCGCTGACTTCTGGAACGGCCGGTTCGTCGCTGCTCAACGAAACCCGCACCATCTGTGCCGCCGTCCCGCCAAGATTAAGCTGGAACTGACCATTTGCCGCGACATGCTGCTTGGGCGCGCCACTCGAACGCAACAGGCGCAGCACGATCGCCGCCGCATCGCGCAAGGGATAGAGCGGCTTGGTCCAGCCTTCGATGGCGTCGCGCCGCACATCGGGGGTACGGTGCAACCACCAATGGTAGGAAGGCAGATCGAATTCACACACCCCACCCGGAATCACCGCCCGGCTCTTGATGCCCATCAGCCAGTCGTTATCGCGCAAATACTGCCCCATCTTGCCGGTCATGCTGAGCAGCGCGGCCGACGATTGCTCGATCTCGTAGAGCGCGCCGGAAAGGGCTTCTTCCGAGATATCGGGGTTGTTGCGATAAGCCAGCAGGGTCTGGCGCTGGCGCTCAAGTTCCTGGATCAGATCCATCTTGAGATCGGCACGACCAGCCACTTCAAGGATCTCGAACAAGGTCACCAAAGACGTATGGTGTTCGAGTTGCCCTTCGCTCTGGGCAAAGTAGGCCGTTTTTTCGAACAGATCCTCGAGACGCAGCAGCGTACGGATGCGCTCGTTAAACGGATATTCGTAGTTGATCACTCGACCTTGGGTCCAGAGAAGGGAAAATTGCCCTAATTCTGAGCTATTTGCAGCTAAATCTCAACAGTTTGCTTTAGCTTTTTCTGACGATAGTCGTAGATATTTCTGATGAAGATTCGTCAGCTGCGAATCCAGCTCCGCCACGCCATCGGCATTGAGCACGATATCGTCGGCCACGGCCAGTCGTTCCTGGCGGCTGGCCTGCGCCCTCATGATGGCGCGAACCTCGCTTTCGACCAGGCCGCTCCGCGCCATCACCCGCTCGATCTGCACTTCCTCCGGGCAATCGACCACGACGATCCGATCGCATCGCTGCCGATAGTTGCCCGACTCAACCAGCAACGGTACCGCCAGAATGACATAAGGCGCCCTGGCCGCCCGCACGCGCTCCGCCGACAACTGCCGAATCATCGGATGCAGGATGCGCTCCAGCCGGCCTCGGGCCGCCGGGTCGGCAAACACCCGGCGCCGCATCGCGGCCCGATCCAGCGCCCCCTGCGCATCGGCAATCTCCGACCCAAAAGCCGCCAGCAACGCCGGCATGGCGCCCCCCTGCGGCCGGGTCAGCTCGTGTGCGATGGCATCGGTATCGACCAATCCGGCGCCCAGAGCGACAAACAGATCGGCTACCGTACTCTTGCCGCTGCCGATGCCACCGGTCAGGCCGACGACAAAATCGCTCACTTGCAGTCGACGCTCGCGGTTTTCGGCAGCATGGCAGCGACCAACTCAAGCAAGGCCTTTTTCTCCGGTGCCGGGCCGCTGGCATCCAGGATGACAAAACTGTCCTTACCCGGCCGGATATTCAACCGTGCCGAACGGACGCCTCGGCCTTTAAGTTCGGCCAGCCTGTCCTGACCGCCCTTTTCGCTGGAAAACACCCCCAACGAAATGGCGAAACGGTTGGGCCCGGCCTCCTGCACGATGAAATAGTCCGTCACGCCGAGCTGACGCAGTTCGCCGGCCTTTTTCTCCGCCTCTTCCTTGCTCGGCAAAGGCGGAATGTACACCCACCAGCCGCTACCATCCCCCGCCACCGTTTTCTTGCTCAGCTTGTAATCGGGAAACTTTTCCGTCAGTTTGCTCGACAGCTTGCCGGCCTCGGCCAATGGCAAATGCTCCCAACGCAGACAAACCTTTTCGACAACCGCCGGCGGCTGGCTTGCCTCGGCGACCGGTGCCGGTACCGATGTCTGTTCCGCCTCGGCCGGCGCCGCAACAGGCGGTTCTTTGATCGCCGGCGCCTCGCCGCGCGACACCAGGGACATCTTTTCTGGCGCCACTTGCTGCGCAATGCGATCAGCGTCGGGATTGTCGGCATGGCCGAGATAGCCGGCGCTGAAGGCATAGAACAGCACGTTTACGAGAACCAGCAGGAAAACGAGGGCTTTCACGGATTTATCCGACCTTGGGCAGATGCTTCAGCGACTCGGCAATCGCTTCGGCGGGGTAGTCGTAGTCTTCGAGCTGACCCGAAAAATACTTGTCGTAGGACGCCATGTCGAAGTGGCCATGCCCGGTCAGGCTGAACAGGATGGTTTTCGCTTCGCCGGTCGCCTTGCACTTCAGCGCCTCGTCGATCGCCGCCCGAATGGCATGGCAGGACTCCGGCGCCGGGATGATGCCTTCGGCCCGGGCGAATTGCACGCCGGCTTCGAAAGTCGCCACCTGCGGCACCGCCACCGCCTCGATCCGGCCTTCGTGCAGCAGTTGCGACACCAGCGGCGAGTCGCCGTGGTAGCGCAGCCCACCGGCATGGATACCCGGCGGCATGAAGTCGTGACCCAGCGTGTACATGCGCATGATCGGCGTGTAGCCGGAGACGTCGCCGTAATCGTAGGCGTAATGGCCCTTGGTCAGGGTCGGGCAGGAGGTCGGCTCGACCGCGACGCAGCGCAGCTTGGTCGCCCGCTTGTCACCGGCGGCCTGGTCGGCCAGGAAGGGGAAGGCAATGCCACCGAAGCTGGAGCCGCCGCCGCAGGGGCCGAAGATCACGTCGGGATAAAGCCCGATCTTGTCGAACTGCTTCTTGGCTTCGAGACCGATCACCGTCTGGTGCAGCAGCACGTGGTTGAGCACCGAACCCAGCGTGTAGCAGGTATCCGGATCGGCCGCCGCTTCCTCGACGGCTTCCGAAATCGCCAGGCCCAGCGAGCCCTGGTTGTTCGGATCGGCGGCCAAGGCGGCGCGGCCGGCCTGGGTCAGGTTGGTCGGGCTGGCAAAGACATCGGCGCCCCAGGTCTGCATCATCGAGCGGCGGAAAGGCTTCTGCTCGTAGCTGACCTTGACCATGAAAACGCGCACCGGCAGGCCGAACATCTGGCCGGCAAAGGCGATCGACGAACCCCACTGGCCGGCGCCGGTTTCGGTGGTCAACTTCTTGGTGCCGGCCAGCTTGTTGTAGAAGGCCTGCGGCACGGCGGAATTCGGCTTATGCGAGCCGGCCGGCGAAACGCCTTCGTACTTGTAGAAAATCTTGGCCGGGGTGCCCAGCGCCTGCTCCAGGCGCAGCGCCCGACAGAGCGGGGCGGGACGCCACAAGGCATAGATCTGGCGGACTTCTTCCGGAATCTCGATCCAGCGCTCGGCCGACATTTCCTGTTCGAGGATCGGCCCGGGGAAAATCGCCCCCATCTTTTCCGCCGGTACCGGCTGGCCATCCGGCCCAAGCGGCGGCGCCGGCGGGTTGGGCATGTCGGCAACGACGTTGTACCAATGCTTGGGAATCTCTTCCTGATCGAGGTTGATGCGTAGCGGTGTCATGTTGTCTCTCCCTGATATCTTGTTCCGCGAAGGCGGTAAATTACTCCAAAACCCCACCTCGACCAAGGCCGGATAGCCTGCCCGGGCATTTGTCGGCACCGTCGCACAGCGCAATATTCGACGCCAGCAGTTAAAGTACGGCCTGCACGAATTACCAGCCCGCCATGACTCAGCCCGCCCTTCAACACCACGCACTGCTTTGCCACCCGAGTGCCCGCTTCCCATCGGCCATCGAAGTGGCGGCCGGCGCAGGATTTGCGCCTGACGGCCAACTCGAACTGCATTACCGGGTTAAAGCCGCCCCCGCCATGCTGGCGCTTCCGGCCGCCCAAGCACCCGGCCCTTGCGACGGCTTGTGGCAGCGCACCTGCTGCGAAGCCTTCGTTGCCGGCGAGAGCCAAGCGGGATACCACGAATTCAACCTGTCGCCATCCGGCCAGTGGGCCGCCTACCGCTTCGCCGCCTACCGCCAGCGCAGCGACAATCCCTTGCCAGCCGGCGAGCCGCAGATTCAGTTTCAGCCCTCTGCCGACGGCTTCACGCTGACCGCCCGGCTACCGACGGCCTGGCTGCCGGCCAGCCCCCACCTGCAACTTGGCCTGACCGTCGTCATCGAGGACCGCAACGGCGACAAGACCTACTGGGCGCTCAGCCATGCCGGCGAGCAAGCCGATTTCCACCTGCCTCAGAGCTTTGTGCTGACCTTGACTCCTGATACGCCATGACCCAAAAAATCCTGTTCGGCATCGACCGACTGCTTGCCGAACCCGAGCTGCGCCGCCCACTGGCAGGCCGCCGCGTCGCCCTGCTCGCCCACCCGGCCTCGGTCACCGCCGATCTGACGCATTCGCTCGATGCGCTGGCCGCGCTGCCCGACCTTCGCCTGAGTGCCGCCTTCGGCCCGCAACACGGCTTGCGCGGCGACAAGCAGGACAACATGGTCGAATCGCCGGACTTCCTCGATCCGCAACTCGGCATCCCGGTATTCAGCCTGTACGGCGAAGTCCGCCGGCCGACGGCGGCAATGATGGACAGCTTCGATGTGCTGCTGGTCGACCTGCAGGATCTCGGCTGCCGCATCTACACCTTCATCACGACGCTGCGCTATGTGCTGGAAGCCGCGGCAGAGCACGGCAAATCAGTCTGGGTGCTCGACCGCCCCAACCCGGCCGGACGGCCGATCGAGGGGCTGAGCCTGCGCGACGGCTGGGAAAGTTTCGTCGGTGCCGGCCCGATGCCGATGCGCCACGGACTGACCATGGGTGAACTCGGCCACTGGTTCATCGCCACGCGGCAACTCGATGTCGATTACCAAGTCGTCGCCATGCAGGGCTGGCAACCGGAAGCCGCGCCGGGCTACGGCTGGCCGCTCGGCGAACGGACCTGGATCAACCCCAGCCCGAATGCGCCCAACCTGTGGATGGCCCGCGCCTACGCCGGCACCGTGATGCTCGAAGGCACGACCCTGAGCGAAGGACGCGGCACCACCCGGCCGCTGGAGCTGTTCGGCGCACCGGATATCGACGCCCGTGCCGTGCTGGCCGAAATGCGCCGCTTCGCCGCCGCCAGCGCAGCGCACTGGCTGGCTGGCTGCACCTTGCGCGAGATCTGGTTCGAGCCGACCTTCCACAAGCATGCCGGCAAGCTGTGCAACGGTCTGCAGATCCACGTCGAGGATGGCCGTTACCAACACGCCGCCTTCCTGCCCTGGCGCTTGCAGGCGCTGGCCTTCAAGGCAATTCGCCGCCTTTACCCGGATTACCCGCTGTGGCGCGACTTCGCTTACGAATACGAACATGACCGCCTGGCCATCGACCTGATCAACGGGTCGCCGTTATTGCGCGAATGGGTGGACGACCCGGACAGCCCGGCCGCCGCACTCGAGGCCCTGGCAAAGAATGATGAAGCCAATTGGCAGAAAACGATCCGCCCGTTTCTCATCTATTGAGCAGAAACCAGGCGGCTCAAATGAAATGAGCCATTGCTCGACACTGCCTTTCGAGCAATGGCTCACCACTGAGTGCAGCTTACTTTTTGGCGGCAATCCGTTCGCGGATGTGATTTGCCCGCTCGCTGGAAGCCGGGTGCGAACTGAACATGCTGTTGCTGTCACCCAGCTTGGCGAGCTTTTCGAACGCCGTCACCAGACCTTCGCGCTTGAATTTACCCGCCGTCAGCAGATCGAAGGAGTAGTCGTCGGCATTGCTCTCCTGCGATTGCGAGAACTGGGCATTGACCAGCTTTTCCGCCAGGTCGCCCAGTTGCGAATTACTCAATACGGCAATCGCCGAATTTCCCGCTGCAGACGCCGCCTGGCGCGCCGCAGATGCCGCGTAGGCGGTCTGCATCGCCGCCTTGGCATGGCCGAGCGCTACGTGGCCAATTTCATGACCGATCACGCCGCGCACTTCATCATCATTCATCATCGCCATCAAACCGCTATAGACGCGGACGCAGCCATTGTTCATCGCCCAGGCATTGACTTCCTTGGTCAGATAAACCTTGTAGTTGATGCCAACGCCATTGACGGTGGCCGGCATGCCCTTGACGATCTTGGCCAGACGCACGGCTTCCTTGCTTTTCGGTGCGGCAATCTGCGACTTGCTGTCGAGGGCAGCGCAAGACTTGTCGGAAAGCCCCTTGACGTCAGCATCGCTCAAGGTGGCCGCCTTGAAGGCCGTGGCCCCGGCCGAGGCCAAGCCGCCGACGTTGTCGCTCGTCAACGCGGTCGAACCGGCCTTGCCGCCGCAGGCCGTCAGCGCTGCCCCTAGAGAAATTGCCAAAACAATCGTTTTCAGTCCACGTGACTCGTTTGTTGTCCGCATCATTCATTCCTGTCTGAAAAATTGGCCGACATGGCCGCAAAAGGCGGAACTATGCATCCGGCGCTGGTCACGGTCAAGCCAATGTCATTGCCGACGCAAGGCTTCCACCGCTCGCCCCGCGGCGGCAACGCCGCGGTACTGGGCTTCTTCGAACAATGAGAAGGCGGACAGATCGGCGTGCGCCAAGTGCATCCGTCGACCGGAAAAACCGGCCAGCCGTTGCCGCGCCGGCCCCCAAACCGTTCCCGGCAACGGGCGGCACATGGCGTGGGCGTTGCGAAAAATATCGAGGCGATGGCATAAGCGACGAATGTCCGGATGCACCCGTTCCAGTTCGCCCAGGATGCCTTCCGCCCAGGCCTCGCGCGAGGTCTCCAGCAGCAGCCGGCGGCCGGCGGCCGGGGCGACATCGTGCAAGGCGCGGTAATAGGTGAACACCGTGCCGCCCAGGTGCCGGCGGATCAGTTGATGCGTCGCCACCACATAGCCCAGGCCGGGGCTGCCGTGGATCACGTTGTCCCAGGCCGGGCCAGTGCCCCGACGCTCTTCGGGGAAATCGCTCAGATGCAGGTTGGCAGTCAGCCACGGCGCGTAGGTGACGGCCTGGGCTGCGGCCCGCAGTTGGCCCGGCATGGCCGGCCAGACCCTCGGCAACACAAAGGCCGGTGCCGCCCAGATCACTTGCCGGGCAAGGAAACGCACGCTGCGCCCGGCCAACAGCACATCGACCGCAACCTCGTGCTTGCCCTCCTCGATGCGCCAGACCAGCGCATCGCCGACGATGCGCCCGGCCGCCCGCGCCGCCAGCCCGCGCATCAGCCAGGCATTGCCCTCCGGTGCGGTGAGCACGGTATCGGCATGGGCATTGGCCGCCGCGCCGCTACGGCTGGCGAAATAATGCAAGCCGGCCCAGGCCGAGACCTGCTCGTAGGCCGTACCGTAATCGTCACGGCAGGCGTAATTGGCCAGCCAGTGCAGCGTCGGCGCCGTAAAGCCGTTATCGAGCAGCCACTGGCGGAAGGAGATCGCATCCAGGGCGAGCCATTGCGGGTCGCGACTCGACAGTTCCATCGGCAGGGCGAACAGTCGGCGACCATCCCGTCCCCGCTCGTGCTTCAAGATTTCGATGCGTTGCTGAAAACGCTTCTGTTGGGCCAGTTCGTCCGGATCGATGGCGCGCTGCGGCAACAGACCGTCGTCCCACAAGCCATCGCGATAGACCCGTTCCTGCGGCGTGGCACAGAGGTAGCGCTCGTCGTAGTGCGGCTGCTCGGCAGCCGGATCGCCCTGCAGCACATTGAGTTCGGCGAGCAGTTCGCGCACCCAGGTCGACTCGGCCGTCGGCAAGGGCAGGTAATGCGCCCCCCACGGATAAGCCACCAGCGGCGACTTTCCGGCCCGCGAATTGCCGCCCGGCTCGGACTCCATCTCCAGCACGAGAAAATCCTCGAACCCCGAACGGGCCAGTTGCCAGGCCGAGGACAGCCCGGAGATGCCGCCCCCGACGATCAGGATGCCGGTGCGCCGGGTTTCGTCGGGTTCGGGGAAGGGCTGGTTGGCCATCTCGCGCAGGCGATGCCCGAGGGCATGCGACATGCCGAGCAGTTCACCGGGCGGCAAGGGCGCTTTTCCGACCGGAGCGCATCCGGCCAGGGCGGCGACCCCAACCGTGCGCAGAAAATCCCGACGGCTAGTCAAACTTCCGCAACGACAGGCTGACCGAGAGCTGCGCCCCCAACCAGCCGAGGCCGGCACCAACCGACGCCAGTACCAGCGCATCGAGCGGACGCGGGCCGCTCAGTGCGAAACTGCCGCCGTAGAGCGCCGCCAGCTCGCTCACCGGGCCGCCCAACAGGCGTACCGCACCGGCCACCAGGCCGGCGGCAAGCAGGCCGCCCAAGCCGCCCTGCAGGGCGCCGTAGTAATAGAAGGGACGACGGATGAAGCCGTCGGTGGCGCCAATCATCCGCGCCACCTCGATTTCCGCCGCCTGCGCCATGACCTGCAGGCGAATGGTGTTGAAGGTGACGGCGACCAGCCCGGCGCCGAAGATGCCGGCCAGCATCCACAAGGCCAGCTTGCCGAGCTTGAGGAAGGCATCGAAGCGCTTCACCCAGGCCGAATCGAGCTGGACATGGGCAACCTTGGGCCAGCCGGAGATTTCCTTGCGCATGATTTCCAGCGCCTCGGGCTCGGTATTGTTCGGCTCGATGATGAAGGCGTCGGGCAGCGGATTGCGCGGCAGGCTGGCGACGATTTCGGCCATGCCCTCGCTCTTCTGCATCCGCTTCAGCGCCTCCTCCTTCGGCACGAAGCGCCACTTGCCGGCATCGGCGGCCTTGAGCCGGCTCTCGATGTCGCCGACATCCTTCTTGCTCGCCTCGAGATTCATGAACAGGCTGATCTGCTGCACGCCCGACGCATTGCGGCCGAGATCGCGCAGATTGTCGAGCAGGATGTAACCGGCGCCGGGCAGGGTCAGCGCAATGCCGATCACCAAGAGCGACAGCAGCGTATTGAGCGGTGCAAACCACAGGCGGCGGAGAGCCGAAGCCAGTGCGGCCCGGTGATGCGACAACCAGGCGTTCATAGCAGCCTCCCGTGATCGAGACGCAGCACATTGTTCGGTTGGTGCCGTTCGATCCAGCTCTGGTCGTGGGTGGCGACCACGACGGTGACCCCGACCTGATGAAAGGCGGAAAAGATGGCAAGGATTTCAGCCGCCGACTCGACGTCGAGATTGCCGGTCGGCTCGTCGGCGAGCAGCACGGTCGGCCGGTTGACCACGGCCCGGGCAATCGCCAGACGCTGCTGTTCGCCGCCGGACAACGCAATCGGCTGCGCTTTCTCGCGGGCCAGCAGGCCGACCTTGTCGAGCGCCGCCTGGGCCCGGCGCACCGCTTCGCGACGCGGCAGACCGGCAATTTCCAGCGGCAGCATGACGTTATCCAGGGCGCTGCGGTCGAACAGCAGCTTCTGATCCTGAAAAACCATGCCGAAATGCCGACGCACGTAAGGAATCGCACTGCGCCGTAAGGCCGCCAGGTTCTGGCCATTGACCACTAAGCTGCCGGAAGTGGGGCGTTCGATACTGGCGATCAGCTTGACCAGCGTCGTCTTGCCGGCGCCGGAATGGCCAGTGATCAGGGCCATCTGGCCGGCCGAGATCTCGAAGCTGACATCCCGGACGGCTTCGTAACCACCGGGGTAACGTTTGGTCAGATTGCTGGCAACGATCATTCGAACAGGGCGTCGACAAAGTCTTTGGCGGAGAACGGACGCAGGTCGTCGATCTGCTCGCCGACGCCGATGAAGCGGATCGGCTTCGGGCATTGGCGGGCAATCGCCGTCACCACGCCGCCCTTGGCGGTGCCGTCGAGCTTGGTCAGGACCAGGCCGGTGACGTTGATCGCCTTGTCGAAGGCCTTGACCTGCTGCAGCGCGTTCTGGCCGATGTTGGCATCGAGCACGAGCAGGGTTTCGTGCGGCCCGGTCGGCTCGATTTTCTGGATCACCCGGCGCACCTTGGCGATTTCTTCCATCAGGTGCAACTGGGTCGGCAGGCGGCCGGCGGTATCGGCCAAGACGATATCGATGCCGCGCGCCTTGGCGGCGGAGATGGCATCGAAGACCACGGCAGCCGGATCGCCATTGTCCTGGGCGATAACTGTCACGTTGTTGCGTTCGCCCCAGGTTTCCAGCTGTTCGCGGGCGGCCGCCCGGAAGGTATCGCCGGCTGCGAGCAGCACGCTCTTGCCCTGGTTCTGGAAATACTTGGCCAGCTTGCCGATCGAGGTCGTCTTGCCGGCGCCGTTGACCCCGGCAATCATGATCACGTAGGGCTTGTGACCGCTGACATCGAGCGGCTGCTCAAGCGGCTGCAACGTGGCGAGCAGCGCATCGGCCAGGGCTTTCTGGATGGCTTCCGGGGTTTCCAGCTTGTCGCGCTTGGCGGCTTTCTTCAGTTCGTCGAGCAGGTGGGTGGTCGCCTCGATACCACAGTCGCTGGTCAGCAGCAGGGTTTCGAGTTCTTCCAGCAGTTCGTCATCGACCTTGCCGCGCGAAAAGATGGATTTGAGTTTGCCGCCCCATTGGGCGCGGGTCTTGGCCAGCCCCTTGAACAGGCGCTCGCGCCACGAGGGCGCGGCATCGGCAGCGGTATTGGCCACCGCAGGCGCTTCCGCCTTGGTGTCCGGGGCGGATTTCTTCAGGAAACTGAACATGGGAAAAGTGGTCTCAAGCCGTGCTGACAGGCGGGCGGCAAGCCGTTAAGATGCCGTCCGAATCGATGCGAAATCAGCTTCGGATTTTAGCAGAAAGACCAACCAGAAAGCCCCGCCATCCCATGCGAATGCAACAACTTCTCCCCTTTTTGCTCGCCCCGCTGCTACTGGGTGCGGCCCATGCCAATCCGTACGAGACGACGCTGAAGAACGGCCTGCGCATCATCGTCAAGGAGGACCACCGCGCCCCGACCGCCGTGCAGATGGTCTGGTACCGCATCGGCAGCATGGACGAGGTCGATGGCGCCTCCGGCGTCGCCCACGTGCTCGAACACATGATGTTCAAGGGCACGCCGAACGTCGGCCCGGGCGAGTTCAACAAGCGGGTGGCCGCCGCCGGTGGCCGCGACAACGCCTTCACCAGCCGCGACTACACCGCCTACTTCCAGCAGGTGCCGAAGGAAAAGCTGGAAGACGTGATGCAGCTCGAAGCCGACCGCATGCGGCACCTGACCGTTGATCCGAAGGAATTCGAACAGGAGATCAAGGTCGTCATGGAGGAGCGCCGGATGCGCACCGACGACAGCCCGCAAGCCAAGCTGTTCGAACAGATGAATGCCGTCGCCTTCCAGGCCCACCCCTACCGCCGGCCGATCATCGGCTGGATGAACGACCTGGAAACGATGACCGCCGCCGATGCCAAGGCCTGGTACGACACCTGGTACGTGCCGAACAATGCCTACGTGGTGATCTCCGGCGACGTCGATCACCAGGCGATCTTCGCCCTGGCCGAGAAATACTACGGGCCGCTCGAAGGCCGCGCCCTGCCGCAACGCCGGCAACAGATCGAACCGGCGCAGGAAGGCACGCGCCGCGTCACCGTCAAGGCACCGGCCGAACTGCCGGTGCTGATCATGGGCTACAAGGCCCCGATCCTGCGCGATGCCGACAAGGATAGCGAGCCCTACGCGCTGGAAATGCTCAGCGCCATCCTCGACGGCCACGATGCGGCACGCTTCAACAAGAAGCTCGTCCGCGAAGACAAGGTAGCCCTGTCGATCGGCATCGACTACGACCCGACCGCCCGCGGTCCGGGCATGTTCTATTTTTCCGGCAGCCCATCCGAAGGCAAGACGGTCGGCGATCTCGAAGCCGCCCTGCGCGCTGAAATGGCGCGTCTGCAGAAGGACGGCGTCAGCGAACAGGAACTCAAGCGGGCCAAGGCGCAGGTCGTCGCCGCCCAGGTCTACAAGCTCGATTCGATGTTCGGCCAGGCCATGGAAATCGGCCAGACCGAAGCGGCCGGCATTTCCTACCGGCAGATCAACCGCATGCTGGAAAAACTGCAGAAGGTCAGCGCCGCCGAAGTCCAGGCCGTGGCCCGCAAATATTTCAATGACGATACGCTGACCGTCGGCGTGCTCGACCCCCAGCCGCTGGACGGCAAACCCCGCCGCCCGGCCGTCGCCATTCGTCACTAAGAAAACGACCATGAAAAAACTGTTGATCGCAGCCTTGACGCTGCTCGCCACCCAGGCCGCACAGGCCGGTATCGATATCCAGCACTGGGTTTCGCCGTCCGGCGCCCGCGTTTATTTCGTCGAAAGCCGCGTCCTGCCGATGCTCGACATCCAGGTCGACTTCGCCGCCGGTTCGATGTTCGATCCGGCCGGCAAATCCGGCCTGGCGGCACTGACCCGGGCCAATCTCGACCTCGGTGCCGGCAAGCTCGACGAAACGGCGATTGCCGAACAGATGGCCGACATTGGCGCCAACCTTGGCGGCAGCGCCGACACCGACCGGGCCAGCGTCGCCTTGCGCACCCTCTCCGCCCCGGACAAGCGCGGCCCGGCCCTCGACATCCTGCGCGCCGTCATCCAGACGCCGCGTTTCGACGCGACCATTTTCGAGCGGGAAAAGACCCGCACCATCGCCGGCCTCAAGGAAGCGCTGACCCGCCCCGACAGCATCGCCGGCAAGGCCTTCTGGGCAGCGCTCTACCCCGACCATCCCTATGGCCGGCAAGCCACGCCGGAAAGCGTCGCCAGCCTCAGCCGCGACGACCTCGCCGCCTTCCATGCCCGCTACTACAACGCCGCCAATGCCAGCATCACCCTGGTCGGCGACCTTTCCCGCAGCGAAGCCGAGAAAATTGCCGAGTCGATCGCCAGCGGCCTGCCCAAGGGGGCAGCGGCAACGCTGCCCGGCGCACCGGTAACGCCCAAGGGCAGCACCATCAAACTGGCCCACCCGGCCAGCCAGGCCCACATCTATATCGGCCTGCCCGCCATCGAACGCGGCAATCCGGACTTCTTCCCGCTGCTGGTCGGCAATTACACCCTGGGCGGCGGCGGCTTCGTCTCCCGCCTGATGAAGGAAGTCCGCGACAAACGCGGCTATGCCTACAGCGTTTACAGCTACTTTGCCCCGATGCGCCAGACCGGCCCCTTCCAGATCGGCCTGCAGACCAAGCGCTCGCAAGCCAAGGATGCCATCAAGGTGGCTCGCGACGTGCTCGCCGGCTTCCTCAAGGACGGCCCGAGCGAAGAAGAACTGGCGGCCGCCAAGGCCAACCTGACCGGCAGCTTCCCGCTGCGCCTTGACAGCAACAAGAAACTGCTCGACAACGCTGCAGTGATCGGCTTTTACGGTCTGCCACTCGACTACCTCGACCAGTTCCAGGTCAAGGTGCAGGCTGTCACCGCCGACGACATCAAGGCTGCTTTCGCCCGTCGCGTCAAACCGGCCGAGCTGATCACCGTCACGGTGGCCGCAGATTGAACTCGGTACGCATCATCGGCGGCGCGTTTCGCCGCCGTGTCCTCAAGTTCCCGGATAGCGAAGGCCTGCGCCCGACGCCGGACCGCGTTCGCGAAACCTTGTTCAACTGGCTCGGCCAGGAACTCGACGGCTGGCATTGCCTCGACCTCTTCGCCGGCAGCGGTGCGCTCGGCTTCGAGGCCGCTTCGCGCGGCGCGGCCCGCGTCGTACTGGTCGAACAGGCACCGCGCGTCCTCGCCGCACTGCATGAAAATCGCGAATTGCTTCATAAACCGCCGGCGCTGGAGATCATTCGGGCGGATGCGTTACAATATTTGGCTTCGATAAAAAACAGTTTTGACCTGATCTTTCTCGATCCACCTTATAAAAAGGGCTGGATTCCGCGCCTGGAGCCGCTTTTGGCCGGAGCACTGAAAGCGGACGGACTGATTTACGTCGAAGCGGAACACGAAATCGAGGCACTGGGCGAATGGCGTCCGGTACGTCACGGCAAGGCAGGCGAAGTTCATTACCAACTGATGCGGCGGGAAGCAGTTTGAACAAACTCAATCATCGCGTAGCGATCTATCCAGGCACCTTCGACCCGATCACCCGGGGTCACGAAGACCTCGTGCACCGTGCCGCCAGCCTGTTCGACCGCCTGATCCTGGCGATCGCCGAAAGCCCGTCTAAAAAGCCACGCTTCACCCTGAATGACCGGGTCGACATGGCTCGGGAGATTCTCGGTCACATCCCGAATGTCGAGATCGTCGGCTTCAATACCCTGCTGATGAACTTTGTCCATGAGCGCGGTGCCAAAGTCATTGTTCGCGGCTTGCGCGCGGTTTCCGACTTCGAATACGAATTCCAGATGGCTGGCATGAATCGCAGCCTCTACCCGGAGGTGGAAACGGTCTTCCTCACCCCCGGCGAGCAACACATGTTCATCTCTGCCACCATGGTGCGTGAAATCGCGCGTCTGGGCGGCGATGTCAGCAAATTTGTGCAACCTTGTGTAGAAAAGCGCCTGCGGGCGAGTACTTCAGTTAACTAAGAGGAAGAAACGCCATGTCTCTGATCATCACCGACGAGTGCATCAACTGCGACGTCTGCGAACCCGAGTGCCCGAACGAAGCCATTTCCCAGGGCGAGGAAATCTATCAGATCGATCCCAACAAGTGCACCGAATGCGTCGGCCACTACGATGAGCCGCAGTGCGTTCAGGTCTGCCCGGTAGATTGCATCCCCAAGGACGAAAACCATGTCGAAACCCAGGACATGCTGTGGGTCAAGTACGAAAAGCTGACCGGCAACAAGCGCGCCTGAGTTCAGCCTGCCCCAACAAAAAACCCGCGAAATTCGCGGGTTTTTTGCTTTCCGGCACCGGCGCCTGATCGATCAGGCCGCCCGGCGCGTTTCCTCGCCGGCCTGCGGCAAAAGCATCTCGCGCACCCGGCCGACAATGACCTCCAGCGACTGAATCTGCTGCAGCAGATTCTTCTCGACATTCTCCAGTTCGGCGATCCGGTCTTCCAGCGTATCGGTTGCCTGATGAATGCGCTTGATGCTTTCCAGACGCCGTTTCAACTGGATCTGGTGCTCGCGCACCTGGGTTTCCATCGGCGCCATGATCGCCCGCAGCCAGGTTTCGGCATCGCGATTGGCATGCTCGAAGGCACGCCGCACCTGCACCGCCACCTCTTCGAAGAATTTCTGCGTGATGTGCTTCTTGTCGGTGGTCAGCAGGCTGACCATGGTATTGAGATGCCCGTCACACCAGGCCTCCAGGCGATCCAGTTCCTTTTCGTAACGGAGCAGCGAAAAATTGGTCGGCGTACCAAGCTTCAGCCCATGCTCGACCGAGAAGCGCTTGTACACCGATTCCATCATCGCCAGGATCTCGTTGATCTCGTGATTCGACTTGTTCAGCGCTTCGTGCGTACTCCCGAAGAAACTGGCCATCGAGTCGGATAGCGTCTTGGAAAAGGCGGCTTCGAGCATCGCATCGCGGGTTTTCTGAGTCAGCTGACGCAGCACGTCCAACCCGAGATGGCCGAACAGCTTGTTGGTCAGCGTCGAGAAAACGCTGCGCACGGCGTAATAGCGCTGCAATCCGGACTCGAATTCGTCCTTCTCGGAACGCACCTTGCCCATCATGTACTCGACCACGCCCTTGTTTTTGCCGCGTAGCTCGGTCAATTCGGTCAATTGCTCGCGCAGGCCGACCAGGCGCGATTCCAGCAGCCCCCGGACGCGCCGGCTGACATCGCCAAACTCACTCTCGGTACTGTCGCAGACGATGTCCCGCTTGGCCGGGATCAACTCGTCGGACAAGGCTTTTTCAAGCAACGGCAGGCGGCTCTTGTCCAGCAAGGCCTGGTCGGCGTTGATCTTGGCCACCAGGCCCTTCTGGGCCGAAACCGGGAAAATCTGGCGGTTCGGCAAGTCGAGGATGCTGGCGCAGGTATCGGCCTGCTTCTGAATCTCCGCCTCAATCTCGGCTTCGGTTTTCAATTCGTCCCACTGACCGTCGATCTTGTTCAGCACCACCATGCGGCCACGACGCGTCGTGCCGCCGCTGCAGATGTGCTCCTTCCAGATCGCCAGGTCGGACTGCGTCACCCCAGTATCGGCGGCCAGGATGAACAGCACGGCATGGGCATTGGGGAGCAGCGACAGGGTCAGCTCGGGTTCGGCACCGATTGCATTGAGCCCCGGCGTGTCGAGGATGACCAGCCCCTGCTTGAGCAGGGGATGCGGGAAGTTGATCATTGCGTGCCGCCAACGCGGCACCTCGACCAGCCCGTCCTCGCCGACCCGGTAGAATTCGACCTCGCCCTGGCCAACCTCGAACCCCAGCCGTCCGGCTTCCTCCGGCGTCACGCGGGTCGTTTCGCTGACATGACGCAGCGCGTCCTGCATGGCATCGGGCGACTCGGTATTCAGCGCCACCACCGTCCATTCGTCGGGGAAGCCCTTGTATTCGGAAACCCCGGAATTCGAAGCCCGCGTCTGAATGGGCAGCAATTCGATACAGGGTGGCTTGGCGCTATCGAACAGCAGTTCTGTCGGGCACATCGTCGTCCGCCCGGCCGACGACGGCAGCATGCGGTTACCGAAGTCGGCAAAGAAGATGGCGTTGATCAGTTCGGACTTGCCGCGCGAAAACTCGGCAACGAAGGCGACGTTGAGGCGGTCTTCGCGCAAGCGTTCGAGCAATTGGGTCAGACGCAGGTCAGTCTGGGCGTCGGACAGTTCGTTCTGCGACAACCAGCCCTGGAACTCGCCGATATAGGTCGAGAGACTGGCACGCCATTGGGTGTAAGCGGCAAATTGGTTGGCAAGCGACATAACTAGCACCGTCAATGCATTCGGAAACTTCAATTTAGCATAAGAACAGGGGCTTGCCGGCAGATTTTAATGCTGACAGGAAGGACAGTAGAAGCTGCTGCGCCCGGCCTGGCGGATCTGTTTCACCGTTCCCGCACAGCGGACGCAGGGCTTGCCGTCGCGATCGTAGACACCGGCTTCGATCTGGAACCAGCCGGCACTGCCGTCGCTGTGGACGTAATCGCGAATGGTGCTGCCAACTGCGGCGATTGCTGCGCTGAGCGTCTCGCGGATGGCCCGGACCAAAACCTCGTAGCGTGCCGGACTGATCCCGTTGGCCGCTCGCAGCGGCGAAATACCGGCCCGGAACAGGCTCTCCGAAGCATAGATGTTGCCGATCCCGACCACCATGTGGCTATCCATCAATGCCGGCTTGATCGGACCACCTCGTCGGGCGCAGGCTGCGTGCAACCACTCGCCGTTGAAATCGTCCGACAAGGGCTCGATGCCTTGCGAAGCGAGCAGGGGATGAACCTCGACCGCCTCCGGCGGGCCCGGCTGCCAGAGCACGACGCCAAACCGGCGCGGATCGGTAAAGCGCAAGGCCTGCCCGGCCAGCACCAGATCGAAATGATCGTGCCGGGCCGGCGGCTGATCGTGCGGCACGAAACGCAACTTGCCCGACATCCCGAGATGGATGATCAGGCACCCCTCGACATCGGGCCGGCTGCAATCGAGCGCGAACGTCAGCGGCTGGCCCTGGTGATCGATCGTGAACGATCCGCCCTGGGCGCCGAGCTCGGCGGTGTAGACCGCCCCGCCGATCGTCACCTCGACGCCG
>DAIMCQ010000053.1:0-17896 GCA_036726285.1 Azonexus sp. | reverse complement strand
AATATCGGCTTCCAGTTCAGCCAGGCTGGCCCGGAACAACTTGCTTGGTTTGGCCGCCTGCGAATTCAACGAAGCAATCAGCAGCAGACCGCCGCCGATGAACAAGACGGCAAACAGGCCGAAAACAAATACCCGCTGCTCCCAAAAAGCCAGAGCGATACAGAAAACCGCCATGATGACGCCGACGGCAAGCAGGAACGCAGCACCGATTGCTTTCGACCAGAGCGTCATGAGGCGGAGTTTTTCCTCCTCGAGCTCGACCATCAGCAGCTCGGCGCGCGTCTTGCCGATCGCGAGCAAGGTCGCGATCGTATTTTTCAAGGCGGAAAAGAGGCCGGCGCGGCCACCCTCGCCGCCTGTTTGCTGCGGCATGCGATTAACGACGGCCGATCAGCACGCCCAGAGCCAGACCCAGGGCCGCGGCGACGCCAACCGCCTTCCACGGCTGGTCATGAACGAAGTCGTCGGTAGCACGTGCGGCCGCCTTGGTCTTGTCCACAATTGCGGCTTCGGCATCGGCCAGGCGCTCTTTGGCATCACGCAGACGCGCTTCGATCTTGGTACGCAGCTCGCCCACCTTTTCGCCAGCAGCACCGGCTGTTGCACGCAGGATTTCTTCGGCATCGGAAATAACAACCTTCATGTCGGAAACCAGCTTTTCCTTGTTGGCAGCGCTCAGATCTTGGGACATTTTCAACCTCGTTGGTGACAGTTAAGCAAGGGATACAGGTTAGCCCGTCCGTGCAGCGAAATCAATTCGCATCAGAACGGCCTAGAAAATCGTAATCGATGATTAGCGGTGCATGATCGGAAAAACGCTCAGCTTTATAAATTTCACTTGCCCGCGCGGTTTCGGCAATGCCCGGCGTGGCAATCTGATAGTCGATACGCCAACCAACGTTCTTGGCCCACGCCTGCCCACGATTGCTCCACCAAGTATAGGCTTCGCCGGTCGTATCCGGATGCAGGCGGCGATAAACATCGACCCAATCCAGTTCGGTAAAAACACGCGACAACCAGGCGCGCTCCTCGGGCAGGAAACCTGAATTTTTCTGGTTCGACTTCCAGTTTTTCAGGTCGATTTCCTGGTGAGCGATATTCCAGTCGCCGCACAGTACGATTTCCCGCCCCTCGTTCCGCAAGGCAAGCATTTGCGGGAAAAATACATCGAGAAAGCGAAACTTCGCCTCCTGGCGCTCCGGCGAGGACGAGCCCGATGGCAGGTAAAGAGAAATGACCGATAGATTACCGAAATCAGCCCGGATATAACGACCTTCACTATCGAACTCACCGCCGTCGAAACCTTCGAACACCCGGTCGGGCTTTTGCCGGGACCAAATGCCAACTCCGCTGTATCCCTTCTTCTCGGCACAATGGTAGAAGGCATGCATGCCATCCGGCGCCAACATTTCTGAAGAAAGATCCGACAATTGTGCCTTCAACTCCTGCAAGCAAATGATGTCAGCCTGCTGCGCTGCAGCCCATGGCAATACATTTTTATTCCAAGCGGAGCGTATACCGTTGAGATTCAGGGAGATGATGCGTAACATTGGCTAGGTACCGGTCAGCGTGGCTGACAATGGAAATTGGAAAAATATGGATTTTCGTCAGGACTTCATCGAATTCGCAATCGACAGCAAGGTTTTGCGCTTTGGCGAATTCAAGACCAAGGCAGGGAGACTCTCACCCTACTTTTTTAATGCCGGCTTGTTCAACGACGGCAATTCCTTGGGTCGTTTGTCCGAATTCTACGCCAAAGCCGTCGAGGCCTGCGACATCGAGTTCGACTTACTGTTTGGCCCAGCCTACAAGGGTATTCCGCTCGTTGCGGCAATTGCCATTGCCTTGGCCCAACGCGGTCGCAACCTGCCCTTTGCCTTCAACCGCAAGGAAGCGAAGGATCACGGCGAAGGCGGCAATATTGTCGGTGCTCCGTTGGCCGGTCGCGTACTGATCGTTGATGACGTCATCTCTGCCGGCACCTCGGTACGCGAATCCGTCGAACTGATCCGAGCCGCAGGTGCAACACCGGCCGGGGTACTGATCGCACTCGATCGCCAGGAACGGGGACAGGGCGAGCTTTCAGCGGTTCAGGAAGTACAGCGCGACTATGGCATTCCGGTCATCGCCGTCTCGGGTTTGGCCGACCTGCTGGCATTCCTGGCAAACCACCCGGAATTTGCCACCTATCGGGAGGCGGTTGCCCGCTACCGTCAGCAATATGGTATCGATGCCTAAACGCCGGCTACTTTTCCTGCTCTGGCTACTCGCCTCATCGGCACAAGCAGCCGGGGAGTTTTACTGCTGCCAGGACTCGGCCAGCGGTCGCCGGGTATGCGGTGACACACTCCCAGAACAGTGCCGCGGCAAAGCTTACAAAGTGCTCGACAGTGCCGGCAATGTAACCAAGGAAGTGGGGCCGCCCTTGTCGCCCGAACAACGGATCGAACAGGCGGCAGAGGCGCGGCGCAAAAAACAGCAGGAAGAAGCCGACCGCGAACAACGCCGACGCGACCAGGCTCTGCTCGACACCTACGCCACGATGCAGGATATCGATCTCAGCCAGCGCAAGGCGGAAGCTGACGTCAACTTTGCCATCGAAGCCAGCAAGGCCAAGATCGAGGCAGCCCGGCAAAAGCGCAAGAAATTCGAGAACGAGGCCGAGTTCTACAAAAAGAAAAAGCTTCCCCCTGAAATCGACAAAGAACTGCATTCAATCGACTATGAGATCAAGGTCGAGCAAGATTTACTCGATCTCAAGAAGCGCGACTTCGATACCATCAAGCGCAAATACGATGCCGATCGCAAGCGCTACATCGAACTGACCGGCCGTGCCAGACCAGCCGTCGTGCCGCAAGGCGGCGCGACGGCCATTCGCTGATCAGCCAGCCAATTTCTGACGCAGCAGGTCGTTGACCTGTTGCGGATTGGCTTTGCCCTTGGCCGCTTTCATCACCTGGCCGACCAGTGCATTGAAGGCTTTCTCTTTACCGGCTTTGAATTCAGCGACATTGCCCGGATTGGCGGCCAGCACCTCGTCAACCAAGGACTCGATGGCACCGCTGTCGGTAATCTGCTTCAGTCCCTGCTTCTCGATAACCTCATCGGCCGTTGCGCCCTCGCCGTTCCACAAGGCTTCGAAGACTTTCTTGGCGATGTTGTTGGAGATGGTGTTATCGGCAATGCGCTGGATCAATCCACCCAGTTGTTGGGCGCTGACCGGTGAAGAAACGATCTCCAGGCCATCCTTGTTGAGACGCGCCGCCAGATCGACCATCACCCAATTGGCGCAGGGCTTGGCACTGGCCGTGCCGGCCACGGTAACGGCAGCCTCGAAATAGTCGGAGATTTCCTGGCTGGCCGTCAAGGTCGTCGCATCATAGGCCGAAAGACCCAGATCGCTGATAAAACGCTCACGCTTCTGGACCGGCAACTCGGGCAACTCGCCGCGAACGCGCTCGATCCAATCGCCCGGGATAATCAGCGGCAACAGGTCGGGGTCGGGGAAATAGCGGTAGTCATGCGCATCTTCCTTGCTGCGCATCATCCGTGTTTCGCCGCTGTCCGGATCGAACAACACGGTAGCCTGCTGGATCTTGCGGCCTTCCTCGATCTCGTTGATCTGCCACTGCACTTCGAAATCGATCGCTTCCTTGAGGAAACGGAAAGAGTTGAGGTTCTTGATCTCGCGTCGGGTACCGAATTCGGCCTGGCCTTTCGGACGTACCGAAACATTGGCGTCGCAGCGGAAGGAGCCCTCTTGCATGTTGCCGTCGCAGATGCCGATCCAGCGCACCAGTGCATGCAGCGCCTTGGCGTAGGCCACGGCCTCGTCCGACGAACGCATGTCCGGCTCGGAAACGATCTCCAGCAAGGGCGTTCCGGCCCGATTCAGGTCGATTCCCGATTTGCCGTGGAAGTCTTCGTGCAAGGACTTGCCGGCATCCTCTTCGAGGTGGGCGCGGGTCAGGCGAACGACTTTTTCGTAGGCTTTGTCACCCTGGCCAACCTGCAGCGTGATTGCACCGCCAACCACGACCGGCAGGTCCATCTGGCTGATCTGGTAACCCTTGGGCAGATCGGGATAAAAGTAATTCTTGCGGGCAAAAACCGATTTTTGCGCCACTTCGGCGCCAATGGCGAGACCGAAGCGAATCGCGCACTCGACAGCCTTCTTGTTGAGCACCGGCAAGACGCCGGGCAAGGCGAGATCGACGGCACAGGCCTGGCTATTGGGCTCGGCACCAAAGGCGGTTGCCGCACCGGAGAAAATTTTCGAAACGGTCGCCAGTTGTGCGTGCGTTTCGATGCCGATAACTACTTCCCACTGATTCATGATGTCATCCGTTCAGTAACAACGCCCGCTCTTCGCCTCGACGACGATGGGCCACAGATAATCGAAGGCCTGTCCTTCACAGGACTTGGCGCAGCTATTGAAGGCCACCGTCACCTTCGGCCCCTGTTCCCACATGCGGACCAGGCAGCCACTTTCCTTTTTGTGCTTGAGTAGCGCCTGCGGCAGCTTCTCGACTTGCTCAAAATCGTTCAGATTGAAGCGACAACTGCCGTAACCTTTCATCGTCACCTGCGCATCAAAACTTTTCACCACCGCCTCCTTGACCAACAGATCAAGCTTGGTCGTCGTACCGATGGCATCGCGATGCGAGCATTTCGACTTGACGTTGAGCGGCCGCGTAGGCTGCGGCTTCAGGTTGCGATTGGCCAGATACTTCAGCGTCGAGTTCTTGAACTTGGGCTCGGTACTTTCCACCGTCGTTGCCGCAACAGGTGCCTCGGCCTCGACCTTGACTTCAGCTTGCTTCTCGACCTCGGCACATCCAGCCAGCAACAGGACAAGAAGCAACCCGCCCCACCGCATGCTTATTCCAGGCCGGCCGGGCGCCGCAAATGCCAGTCGGTGGCTTGCTGGAAACGATGGGCCACATTGAGCAGGCGGGCTTCGGCAAAATAATTGCCCACCAGTTGCAAGCCCACCGGCAGACCACCTGCCAATCCGCAAGGCACCGACATGCCGGGCAAACCGGCCAGATTGACGGCAATGGTATAGATGTCCGAAAGATACATCTGCACCGGGTCGGCCGCCTTTTCGCCCAACTTGAACGCTGTCGAGGGCGAAGTCGGCCCCATGATCACATCGCAATGCTTGAAGGCCTCGACGAAATCGTTGGCGATCAACCGGCGGATCCGCTGGGCCTGCAGGTAGTAAGCGTCGTAATAGCCGTGCGACAGCACGTAGGCACCGATCATGATCCGGCGCTTGACCTCGGCACCAAAACCCTGAGCCCGGCTCTTCATGTACATGTCGTCGAGGCTGCTGTAGTCCTCGGCGCGGAAACCGTAACGCACCCCGTCAAAACGCGACAGGTTGGAACTGGCCTCGGCCGGCGCAATCACGTAATAGGCCGGCACCGACAAATGCGAATTGTGCAGGGAGACTTCGACCGTCGTCGCACCGAGCTTTTCGTACTCGGCAATCGCTGCACGCACGGCGGCCATCACCTCGGCGTCGCAGCCTTCGCCGAAAAACTCCTTGGGCAGACCGATACGCAGGCCGTTCAGCGGCTTGTCGAGATCACGACTGTAGTCTTCGACCGGGCGCTCCAGGGAGGTCGAGTCGCGCTCGTCGTAACCGGCCATGCTGTTGAGCAGCAGGGCGCAATCTTCGGCGCTGGCTGCCATCGGCCCGGCCTGATCGAGGGACGAGGCAAAAGCAATCATGCCGTAACGCGAAACCACGCCATAGGTCGGCTTGAGGCCGGTCAGATTGCACAGCGCGGCCGGCTGGCGGATCGATCCGCCGGTATCGGTGCCGGTCGCCGCCGGTGCCAGACGGGCTGCCACGGCAGCTGCCGAACCACCGGAAGAGCCGCCGGGCACGCGGGTCTGATCCCAGGGATTGCGCACCGGACCGAAGAACGAAGTCTCGTTCGACGAGCCCATGGCGAACTCATCCATGTTGGTCTTGCCCAGCGAAACCAGCCCGGCGCCGGCTTCCATCTTGCGGATGACTGTCGCGTCGTAGGGCGAAACGAAATTCGACAGCATCTTCGAGCCGCATGTAGTCAACCAGCCTTCGGCACAAAAAATATCTTTCTGGGCGATCGGGATGCCGGTCAGCTGGCCCGCCGTACCGGCAGCGATACGCGCATCGGCGGCACGGGCAGCGACCAGGCTCTTGTCGGCATCGACCGTGACAAAGGCGTTCAGGGCCGGATTGAAACGATTGATCCGATCAAGGAACAACTGCGTCAGTTCGACGCTGGAAATCTGTTTGGCGGCCAGCGCCTGGGACAGTTGCTTGAGGCTGGCATTAATCATTCGATGACCTTCGGTACAAGATAGAGGCCGGCTTCGACTTCCGGCGCGACAGCCTGGTAGGCCGCCCGACGATCGCTCTCGCTGACGGCATCCTCGCGCAACCGCTGACTGAGATCCTGGGCGTGTGCCATCGGCTCGATACCCGTGGTATCGACCGCTTGCATTTGTTCGATAAGCTGGAAAATCCCGTTGAGGTGACCCTGGGTAGCGAGGGCCTCGGATTCGCTGACCTCGATGCGAGCGAGATGAGCGATGCGCTGAACCTGTTCCAATGTGAGCGACATGGTTTCAAAAGACTTTTTTGCAGTGCACAAAGTCTTAAAATGGAAAGCGTTATAAGGTATCATAAAAGTTTTCCCTACCGCACCCCCCCAACGCGGAGCTACAGATGTTCGGTTTCCTAAGTAAATATTTTTCCAACGACCTCGCCATCGACCTTGGCACCGCAAACACGCTGATCTACGTGCGTGGACGGGCCATTGTTCTCGACGAGCCGTCGGTCGTTGCCATTCGCCTCGAAGGCGGCCCCAATGCCAAGAAAACAATCCAGGCCGTCGGCAAGGAAGCCAAGGAAATGCTTGGCAAGGCACCAGGCAGCATTACCGTGATTCGTCCGATGAAGGATGGCGTGATCGCCGACTTCACCGTGACCGAGCAAATGCTCAAGCAATTCATCAAGAAGGTGCATGACTCGAAGCTGTTCAGCCCCAGCCCGCGCATCATCATCTGCGTCCCCTCGGGCTCGACCCAGGTCGAGCGCCGCGCCATTCGCGAATCGGCGATCGGCGCCGGGGCCAGCCAGGTGTATCTGATCGAAGAACCGATGGCAGCTGCTATTGGCGCCGGCCTGCCGGTGGCGGAAGCAACCGGCTCGATGGTCGTCGATATCGGCGGTGGCACGACGGAAGTCGGCGTCATCTCGCTCGGCGGCATGGTCTATGCCGGCTCGGTGCGCGTCGGCGGCGACAAGCTCGACGAAGCGATCATCAATTACATCAGCCGCAACTACGGCATGATGATTGGCGAGAACACCGCCGAGAACATCAAGAAAAACATCGGTTCCGCCTTCCCGGGCGCCGAGGTCAAGGAAATGGAAGTCTCCGGCATCAACAAGGCCGAAGGCATCCCGCGCAAATTCACGATTTCGTCCAACGAAATCCTCGAAGCGCTGACCGACCCGCTCAATCAGATCGTTTCCGCCGTGAAATCCGCGCTGGAAAAAACGCCGCCCGAACTCGGTGCCGACATTGCCGAAAAGGGCATGGTCCTGACCGGCGGTGGCGCTCTGCTGCGCGATCTTGATCGCCTGCTGATGGAAGAAACCGGCCTGCCCGTCATCGTTGCCGATGAGCCCTTGACTTGCGTTGCCCGCGGTTGCGGCATGGCGCTGGAAAAGATGGACAAGCTGGGCAGCATCTTCGCTTCGGACTGAACTTGAGCGCTGCAAACCGAGGTTAAGCGATGGCCGGCATCGACCACGCGCCTCCGCCATTTTTCAAGCGAGGGCCAGCACCGCTGGCCCTTCTGACTTTCTATATCGCCGTTTCACTGGCGATTTTCGTCGTCGACCTGCGTTTCAAGAGCCTGGATCTGCTGCGTCAGAGCATCGCCCTGCTGATCGACCCGGTACAGCGCGTGGCACAGACGCCAGGCAGCTTGGTCGATTATGCCGCCAACTATTTGCAAGGCCTGAAGTCGCTGCAAAATGAAAATAGCGAACTCAAGCATGCCCAGCTCAATACCGCACCCAATCTTCAGCGCCTGATCCAGCTCGAAGCGGAGAACGAGCGCCTGCGCAAATTGCTGGCGGTCAAGGAGCGGGAAAAGGCCAACGGTCAGGTAGCCCAGATTCTCTACACCGCCCGCGATCCGTTTTCACGCAAGGTGATCGTCGACAAGGGCCAGCAGTCCGGCATCGTCGCCGGCCAACCAGCCATCGATGAAACCGGCGTGGTCGGCCAGGTGACTAGGGTTTTCCCATTTTCGGCCGAAATTACGCTGATCACCGACAAGGACCAGGCCGTGCCGGTGCAGATCGTCCGCAGCGGTCAGCGCTCGGTGGTTTTCGGGCTCGGCAACGGCCAGCTCGAACTGCGCTACATGCCGGCCAATGCCGATGTCCAGGTCGGCGACATTCTGGTGACCTCCGGTCTCGACGGCATCTATTTGCCGGGCTTCCCGGTCGCCAAGGTGATCAATATCGAACGCGACAGCGCCTATTCCTTTGCGCGAATTTTTTGCGTACCGGTTGCCGGTGTCGAGAATTTCGGCGAACTGATGGTCCTCGACCCACGCCAGGCGCTGCCGCCGGCGCCGCCCGAATCGGCCGGTCGAGGTGGTGACAGCAGCGACAAGAACGGCTTGCGTCCGAAAAAGAAACGTGCCGCGAAAGGCAATTGATGCAGCCGACCTTCTCTTCTTCCCGCATCCTGCTCCCGGTTCGTCCCTGGTTCATTTTCCTCAGCCTGATCGCGGCCGTGCTGTTCAATTTCCTGCCGACCGCTCATTGGCCGGGCATGCCCGATTGGGTCGCCCTCGTACTATGCTTTTGGAGCGTCCGCGAATTTCGCCGGGTTGGCATGGGCTGGGCCTTCATTCTCGGTTTGCTGATGGATGTCGCCGATGGCTCGGTACTCGGCCAGCACTGTTTCGCCTATGTTCTGCTGGCTTACGCCTCGGCCTCGCTGTCGCGCCGCCTGTTGTGGTTCCCGCTGCTCCAGCAGGCGCTGCAGGTGATGCCGCTGCTGCTTGCCACACAGTTGGTTCAGGCCTTGATGCGACTGGCGGTGGGAGCCGATTTTCCCGGCTGGGGTTATTTCATCGGCCCGCTCATCGCCACGCTGCTCTGGATTCCGGCTACCTTCATCCTGCTTCTGCCGCAATATCAGCCGGTCGAGCAGGATCCTGACCGTCCGATTTAAGCAGGCCGCCGCCCGTGGGTGATTTCCACAATCCCGATGCCGATCTCGATCGCTTCCGCTTTCGCCTCGGCTTTGCCGCGGCCACCGTGCTGCTCGCCTTCGGCCTGCTGCTTGGCCGCTTCTTCTGGCTGCAGGTCATCCAGCACGACTTCTACCAGACCCGAGCTGAAGACAACCGGATTGCGCTGATTCCCATCGTGCCCAACCGTGGCGTCATTACTGATCGTAACGGGATCGTATTGGCCCGCAATTATTCGGCCTTCACCCTGGAAATTACCCCTTCGCGGGTTGGTGACCTGGAAGCAACGATCGACTCGCTGACCGAAGTCATCGACATCCAGCCGAAAGACCGCAAGCGCTTCAAGCGCCTGCTCGACGAAGCCAAGAATTTCGAGTCGATCCCGATCCGCACCCGACTGAGCGACGGCGAAGTCGCCAAATTTGCCGCCCAGCGCTATCGCTTCCCGGGTGTCGAGGTCAAGGCACGGCTATTCCGCCAGTACCCGCTGGGCAGCGTGGCTTCGCACGCCATCGGTTACATTGGACGGATCACCGACCGCGACCTGAAGTGGATCGAGGAATCAGAGAAGCAGGCTACTTACAAGGGCACCGATCACATCGGCAAAACCGGCATCGAGCAGCATTATGAATTCGAATTGCATGGCCAGACCGGTTACGAAGAAGTGGAAATCGATGCCGGTGGCCGCGCCCTGCGCAGCCTGAAACGTATTCCACCGGTATCCGGCAACAACCTGCAACTGACGCTCGACGCCAAGCTGCAGGAAATCACCGAGCAGGCCTTCGGCGACCGCAAGGGTGCCCTGGTCGCCATTGAGCCGTCGACCGGCGGCATCCTCGCCCTGGTCTCGAACCCGACTTACGACCCCAACCTCTTCGTTGACGGCATCACGCCGGACAACTGGAAAGAACTGAACGAACATCCGAGCAAGCCGATGGTCAACCGGGCCATCAACGGCGCCTATCCGCCCGGCTCGACCTTCAAACCCTTCATGGCCCTGGCTGCCCTTGAAATGGGCAAGCGGACGCCATCCCAGGCGATCAACGACCCGGGCTTCTTCAATTTCGGCAACCACCAGTTCCGCGACGACAAGAAGGGCGGCCATGGCGTCGTCGACATGTACAAGTCGATCGTCCATTCCTGCGACACCTACTACTACATCCTGGCCAACGACATGGGGATCGACAATATCGCCAAGTTCATGGGCCTGCTCGGCCTCGGCCAACGCACTGGCATCGATATCGGCAAGGACGATTCGGGCGAATCGAAAGGCGTCCTGCCGTCGCAGGAATGGAAAAAGCAACGTTTCAAGAAGCCCGAGCAACAGAAATGGTATGCCGGCGAAACCATCTCGATCGGCATCGGCCAGGGCTACAACGCCTACACGCCGATCCAGCTCGCCCAGGCAACGGCAACGCTGGCCAACAGCGGCGTCATGTTCCGCCCCCACATCGTGCATCACATCACCGACACCAAGAGCGGTGAAAAGCGCCCGATCGAACCCCAGCCGATCCGCGACCTGCATTTGAAGCAGCAGAACGTCGATGTCATCCGCCGCGCCATGGTCGGTGTCATCAAGGAAGGTACCGGTGCCCGGGCCTTTGCCGGCGCGCCTTACGAAGCCGCCGGCAAGACCGGTACGGCCCAGGTCTTCTCGCTGAAGGGCGCCCAGTACAAGGAGGGCGGCACCAAGAAGGAACTGCGCGACCATGCACTGTTCATTGCCTACGCTCCGGCCGACAATCCGAAGATCGCCCTCGCCGTGCTGGTTGAAAACGGCGGTTTCGGCGCCCAATCGGCTGCACCAATCGCCCGCATGGTGATCGACTATTACCTGCTGGGCAAGCTGCCAGCCGGTGCCGCTAAGGAAGACAGTGCGGCCATCGAGGAAGACAGCGAAGAATGATCGACGTCATCGGCACCCTGCGGCGCAGCTGGCAACAGCTGATTGCCCACATCGACTTCCCCTTGCTGATCATCACGCTGTCCTTCATCCCCGTTGGGCTGGCGGCCGTCCATTCGGCCACCTTCGACGGCAACCAGCGGGTGTTCTCCCAACTCGGCAACATGGGCGTCGCCATGGTCATCATGTGGTTCGTTTCCCGTCTGCCACCACAAAAGCTGATGAGCTTCGCCATTCCGCTCTACGTGCTGGGGGTGATCCTGCTGGTCGCGGTCTTCCTGTTCGGGATCAAGGTCAACGGGGCGCGGCGCTGGCTGCCGCTGGGCTTTACCCGCATTCAGCCTTCGGAAATCATGAAGATCGCCATGCCCTTGATGCTGGCCTGGTACTTCCAGAAATACGAAGCGACGCTGAAGATGAAGCACTATTTCGTCGCCGCCATGCTGCTGCTGATCCCCTTTGCCCTGATCGCCAAGCAGCCTGACCTCGGTACCGCACTGCTGGTCGGTTCGGCCGGTTTCTACGTCATTTTCTTCGCCGGCCTGCCCTGGAAAATCATCGTCGGCATGATTGCCGCCGCCGCCGCCGCGGCACCGGTACTCTGGGGGATGATGCACGACTACCAGCAGAAGCGGATCCTGACCCTGATCGACCCGACCACCGACCCGCTGGGTTCCGGTTACCACATCATCCAGGCCACCATCGCCATCGGCTCCGGCGGCGCCATTGGCAAGGGCTACCTGAACGGCACCCAGACCCACCTCGAATTCATCCCGGAAAAGCACACCGACTTCATCTTTGCGGTCTTTTCCGAGGAATGGGGCCTGATCGGCAATGCCCTGCTGGTATTCCTCTACACGTTGCTGATCGGACGCGGCCTGATCATTGCCTCCTCCGCCCCGACCCTGTTTTCCCGCCTGCTCGCCGGCGCCATCACGCTGAGCTTCTTCACCTACGCCTTCATCAACATGGGGATGGTCAGCGGCATCCTGCCCGTCGTCGGTGTCCCGCTCCCCTTCATGAGCTACGGCGGCACGGCACTGGTGACACTGTTCCTGGGCGTCGGTATCCTGATGTCGATTCATACTCACCGGATGCTGGTCAAGAAATGATGCTCCGCCTGCTGCCCACCGCCCTGCTCGCCCTGCTGCTCGCCGCCTGCGGCAGCGCACCGCGCCTCGGCCCGGAAGATGGCATGGGCAATGGCAAGGGAAGCGGCGCCAAAAACCCGACACCGACTAAAAAGCCGACCGCCGTTCTCAAACGGGGCGGCGGCTTCTACAAGGATGACGGCCCGGCCGACGAAATCCCCGATGGCCTGGACGACATCCCGGATGCCGAGCCGAAATGGGAACCGCTGCACAAGCCGGCGACCAAACCCTACGTCGTGCTGGGCAAGGAATACGTACCCAACACCAGTGTCCGCCCTTACAAGGTCCGCGGCATCGCCAGCTGGTACGGCAAGAAGTTCCACGGGCAGAAGACCTCGATCGGCGAACCCTACGACATGTTCGCCATGACCGCCGCCCACCCAACCCTGGCGCTCCCCTCCTACGTCCGGGTAACCGGCCTGCAGACCGGCAAATCGGTGATCGTCCGCATCACCGACCGCGGCCCCTTCCATGCCGACCGCGTCATCGACCTCTCCTACACAGCCGCCTACAAGCTCGGCCTGATCAATGGCGGCAGCGGCCAGGTCGAAGTCGAGGCGATCATTCCGGGTGAGGCGATGAGCACCACCTACGCCCAGGTTACGCCGCCGGCCAAACCCGCCGAACGTGACGATATCGAGTTGCTGGCCAAGCGCATGGGGCAGGAGGAGCGCCCGGTGCAAACCATCAGTCCGCCGACCGGCGCCTCGGAGGCAGCCTGGCCGAAAGGCATCTACCTGCAGCTGGGCGCCTTCGCCAATGCCGACAACGCCGAGAACCTGAAGAACCACCTGGCGCGCGAACTCGACTGGCTGGCCGAACCGATGCGGGTTAATCCGGGCAACGGCATTCACCGCCTGCAACTCGGCCCTTACGCCAGCCGCGGCGACGCCGACAAGGTGGCCGAAAAGATTCGCAGCGCCCTTGGCTACAAGCCCACCGTGGTTACCCGCTAAGGCTGGCAACCGCGCCGCCGGTTAATACCACCCGGGCTTTGACCAGGATCAATGGAGTGCGGCCGGCGCTGGCTATACTCGTCGGCTTGTCTTCAAGATTGCCTTTTCATGAGTGCCCTTCCCGATCTCATCTGCCCGGCCGGCAGCTTGCCTGCACTGAAAGCCGCGGTCGATAACGGTGCCGACGCCGTCTATCTCGGCTTCAAGAACGATACCAATGCCCGCAATTTTGCCGGTCTGAATTTCGACCAGAAAAACATGGCCGAGGGCATTCGTTACGCCCATGCCAAGGGCTGCGAAATCCTGCTCGCCATCAACACCTTTCCCCAGGCCGGCCGCGTTGCCGACTGGCAGAAAGCAGTCGATGCGGCGGTCGATCTCGGCGTCGATGCCATCATTCTGGCCGACGTCGGCCTGCTCGATTACGCCGCCCGCCGGCATCCGCAGCAACGCCTGCATCTTTCCGTGCAAGGTTCGGCCACCAGCTACGAGGCGATCAATTTCGCCCAGCGCGAATTCAATATTCGCCGCGCCGTCCTGCCCCGCGTACTGACGCTGGCCCAGGTCGAACACGTGATCAAGAACACCACGGTCGAGATCGAGGTCTTCGGCTTCGGCAGCCTGTGCGTCATGAACGAAGGCCGTTGCTGGCTGTCCTCCTACGCCTGCGGCGAATCGCCCAACACCGTCGGCGCCTGCTCGCCGGCCAAGTACGTCAAGTGGGACAAGAAGCCAGGCACCATGGAAACCCGCCTCAACGGCATCCTGATCGATCGTTTCGGCGATGACGAGCCGGCCGGCTACCCGACCTTGTGCAAGGGGCGTTTCGAAGTACAGGGCGAAACCTATTACGCACTCGAGGAACCGACCAGCCTCAACGTCGTTTCCATCCTGCCGGAAATCATCAAGATCGGCGTCAAGGCGATCAAGGTCGAAGGACGCCAGCGCAGCCCGGCCTACGTCACCCAGGTCACCCGCACCCTGCGTGCCGCCCTCGATTCGCTCGCTGCCGGCAGCGAACGCTTCCACGTCAAACCGGCCTGGCAGGCCGAGCTGGCCAAGGTCTCCGAAGGCAGCCAGGCCACGCTCGGCGCCTACAACCGGCCGTGGCGCTAAAGGAATATTCGGCATGAAACTGTCACTGGGTCCCCTGCTCTATTTCTGGCCAAAGGCCGAAGTCATGGAGTTCTACGCCGAAATGGCGCAGAACCCCGCCCTCGATATCATCTATGTTGGCGAAGTGGTCTGTTCGCGCCGCCAGCAATTGCGCACCGCCGACTGGATCGGCCTGGCCCGCGACCTGACCGATGCCGGCAAGCAGGTCGTCGTCTCGGCCCAGGCGCTGCTCGAATCGGAAAGCGACCTCAAGGCCTTGCGCCGCCTGGTCGACGAATCCGGCTGCATGGTCGAAGCCAACGACCTCGGCGCGATCAATCTGGTTCAGGGCAAGCCTTTCGTCGCCGGCCCCCACCTCAACATCTACAACGAAGCGACGCTGGCCACCTATACCCGCTTCGGCCTCAAGCGCTGGGTGCCGCCCCTGGAAGCGACCCGCGCGCTGGTCGACACCCTGCATCGGAACAAACCGGCCGAAGTCGAAACCGAGGTTTTCGTTTTCGGCAAGATTCCGCTCGCCTTCTCGGCCCGCTGCTTCACCGCCCGCCATTACGACCTGAACAAGGACGACTGCCAGTTCAAGTGTCTCGACCACGCCGAGGGCTTGACGCTGAAAACCCGCGAAGGCCAGGATTTCCTGACCATCAACGGCATCCAGACGATGTCGGCACAAAGCTACAATCTGTTGCACGAAATCCCCGACATGCTGCGCATGGGCATCGACGCCGTCCGCATCAGCCCACAGAAGGCGCATATGAATGAAATCATCGGCGCCTTCTCTGCGGCTCGCCACGGTCAGGCGGTGGAGGTCGATAGCTGGAACTGGAATGCCTGCGGATTGGTCGACGGTTACTGGTTCGGCAATGCCGGCATCGCCCAGAACCACACGCAAGCCCTCGCCCAACTGGGAGCATGAGCATGGAAAACAAATTCGCCATTCCAAAGTTTCAACTCCCCGGCTTCATTGCCAACCTGGTCGGTCGGTTACCGCAATGGCCGCATGCCCTGGCGCTGGTCGCCGGCCTGAATGCCGCGTTGAAGATGAACCTGCTACCGGTGGATGAACTCGCTGCACTGGAAGACAAACTGTTCCGGGTTCGGGTGCTGGATACCGGTGGCGAGGCCAGTTACACCTACCGCAACGGCCTGTTCCGGCCGGTCTTCACGCCGACCCGCGAACCGGATCTGGCCTTTGCCGCCAACCTGTCGGCCTACCTGCAGTTGCTGGCCAGGCAGGAAGACCCCGATACGCTGTTTTTCAACCGCGAGCTGGAAATCACCGGCGACACCGAACTGGGGCTGATCGTCAAGAACATGCTCGACGCAGTCGAATGGCCAAAATTTCCCGGCCGGCTACCGCTGATTCATCACTGACTCCAGGTTGAGCATCCGTTTCCCGCTGATGCTCAACGAAATATGCTCTGAAGCCATCTTCATATCCGATGGTCGCTACTCGGTACGCCAGTCTTACTCAGTTTCTCAACAACGGCCTGAATCACGCCCGTCTGCAAAGCTATTTGACAGCCTTTGAAGACAAAGCCCCTTTTTGATGAACTGGCTCAATCAAACAGTAGCCGACCGCCAAGCGGCCTTCAGTGAGTCCCTGTCGAGATGATGCTGAGCGTCTCCTCGAGTTCGACCGGGGTTTCAAGACCCTGACGATCCCGAATACTGCGTGCGCCAAGGTAAACCGCCAGCCCCGACACCAGATCGCCAGCCGGCGAAAGGAGATGGCCGGACAGTGCCGGATAGGCGTGTCCAAGCGCTTTCAGCAGCTCACCGACGGTATCGCCGCTGGCCGTGATTTCCGCATGGCCGCCGGCGAACATCCGCAAATCAGGGGGAAGATGAACTGAAACGACGGGGGAGTCGAACATGGCAAACCTCCTTTCCTCTCGTAAGTAGTTCGACCAGAAGAAAAAGGAAGGGTTCGGCCCATAAAAAGCGGGAGGCCTCGGCCTCCCGCTTTTTATTTCATGGCGAGTAGATCAAGCCTTCTTCTGAGCATCCAGACGGAACTTGACGTAGCTGCCCGGCGCCGGCTCGATGACCTTGAGTGCGCCGTCTTCCGGCTTGCGGGCCTTGACCTTGGCGCTGCCGCCCGGCAGGCTGGTCACCCACTGGTTCCAGTGAGTCCACCAGGAGCCGGCATTCTGCGTTGCACCAGCCAGGAAATCTTCCGGGCTTTCCGGCAGATTGCCGTCGGTCGCATCATTGGTCCAGTAACCGTACTTGTTGGCCACCGGCGGATTGACGATGCCGGCAATGTGGCCGGAGCCACCCAGCACGAACTTGGTCGGGCCGGAAGGCAGACGGGCCCCCATGTAAGTGCTCTTCCACGGCGCAATGTGGTCTTCGATGGTCGAGATGAAGTAGCACGGGGTCTTGACCTTGGAGATATCGATCTTGACGCCGCCCAGCGTGATGCCACCCGGTTCCTTGAGCAGATTGCCGAGATACATGTTGCGCAGGTAGAAGCTGTGCATCGCGGCCGGCATGCGGGTCGAGTCCGAATTCCAGAAAAGCAGGTCGAACGGGAACGGATCCTTGCCCATCAGGTAGTTGTTGACCACGAACGACCAGATCAGGTCGTTGGCCTTCAGCATGTTGAAGGTACCGGCCATTTCCGAACCTTCCAGGAAGCCGCGCTCGGCCATCTTCTTTTCGAGACCGGAAACAGCGCCCTCGTCGAGGAAAACCCCCAGTTCGCCCGGCTCGGAGAAGTCGAGCATGGTGGTGAAGAAGGTCGCCGAATTGACCCGCTTGTCTTTCTTCGCCGTCATGTAGGCCAGCGTCGTCATGGTCAGCGTACCGCCCAGACAGTAGCCGGCCAGATTGACGCTGTCTTCGCCGGTCTGGGCACAGACCTGGTTGATGGCTTCCAGCGAACCTTCGAGCAGGTAATTTTCGAACGACTTCTTGGCCAGCTTCTCGTCCGGATTGATCCAGGACATGATGAAGGTGGTGTGGCCTTGTTCGGTCGCCCACTTGACCATCGAATTCTTCTCGCGCAGATCGAGGATGTAGTACTTGTTGATCCACGGCGGCACGATCAGGAAGGGCTTCTTGTACTGGTCCGGGGTTTGCGGGTCGTACTGGATCAGCTGGAACAGTTCGTTCTGGAAGACCACCTTGCCCGGCGTCGTGGCGACATTCTTGCCCATCTCGAAAGCCGAAGTGTCGGTCATCCGGATGCGCAGCTGGCCGTCACCGGATTCGACGTCGTGCAGCAGGTTGTTGAGGCCCTTGATCAGGTTCTGGCCATGGCTCTTGACCGTTTCACGGAAGACTTCCGGATTGGTCAGCGCGAAGTTCGACGGCGACAGCGCATCGATGTATTGACGGGTGAAGAAGTTCACCTTCTGCTGGGTGGCTTCGTCGAGCCCTTCGGTGCCGGCCACGGTGTCATGCAGGTGGCGGGCGGTGATCAGGTAGGACTGCTTGACGAAGTCGAACAGGAAATGCTGTTCCCATTCTTCGTCCTTGAAGCG
>DAIMCQ010000052.1:0-18208 GCA_036726285.1 Azonexus sp. | reverse complement strand
CCGGCAATTGAGCCGCCCGCTCGCCGAAGACCGCCTTGAGGGCGGCGATTTCGACCGGGTCGCCTTCGGCCGTGGCGGTGCCGTGGGCATTGACGTAATCGATCTGCTCGGCGTGCAGGCCGGCATCGGCCAGCGTCGAATGAATGGCGCGCACCTGGCCGGCGGCTTCCGGGCGGACCAGGTGGCTGTGGTCGCAACTGGTGCCGTAACCGACCATCTCGCCATGGATGCGGGCGCCGCGGGCGACGGCATGCTCCCAGTCCTCGAGGACCAGTGCCGCACCGCCCTCGCCTAGCACCAGGCCGGTGCGGTCGGCGCTGAATGGACGACAGGCGGTCGGCGAGCTTTCGGCATCGCCGCTGGCCATGACGCGCAGCGCTTCCCAGGCACGGGCGACGCCGTAGGCCTGCGGCACGTCGGAACCGCCGGTCATCATCACCTTGGCTTCGCCGCTGCGCACGCGGCGGAAAGCTTCGCCGATGGCGACCGAGGACGAGGCACAGGCCACGGTGTGGCTCATGCTGACGCCACCCAGGCCGAGCTGGATCGAGATATGGGCATTGGCCGCGTTGTTCATGCCGAGGATCACGGAAAGCGGCGAAACGCGTTCGCGTCCCTTCTGCCACAACTCGCGGTAACCCTTTTCGTAGGCCAGCGTGCCGCCCAGCGCGGTGCCCCAGGCGACGCCCCAGTCATCGCGCGATTCGCCGTCGGCGGCGCGCGGCAAGCCGGCATCGTCCCAGGCCGAGAAGGCGGCCGCCATGCCGAGCTGGGCGAAGCGGTCCATCATGCTGGCCAGCGGACGGCCGAGTGCGGCGTCGGCATCGAAGGCCGGGCAACTGACAAAGGGGATCGACAACGGTCGCGGCAGGTCGTCGGTGAGCAGATGGCGGACCGCCGATTCACCGGCCAGCAGGCGGCGGAAGAAATCGGCGAGATCGCCACCATAAGGGCTGACCAGACCGAGGCCAGTAATCGCTACCCGACGCTGGCTCATGGCTCAGCTCTGGTCGGTGCGCAACCCGTCCATCAGCGCCACCATCTCGCCGACCGTACGGGGGGTTTTCAGATCATTGGAGAGCTTGATACCGAAGCGGTCTTCGAACTCGAACATCAATTCGAGCATCATCAACGAGTCGACGCCGAGTTCGGCCAGTTGGGCCTCGGAAACAACGGTTTCCGGCTCAACGCCGAGGCGGTCTTTAAGGAATTCGCGAATCAGGCCAATGGAGTCCATAGGCGCGAATTTTAGCCGAAAGCCTCTGTTTTCCAAAGATTTTCCGTTCCCGACATTGGCAATTGCCCCCATTTCCGAGACTTCTGCGAAAAATCGGGGCTTGTTGCCAGTTATTTCCGCATATCGTGGGCGATTGCCAGGATTTGTTACCGGAAATCAGCCAGCGCTGCTTGCGCGCTGCAGGTTTTTCAGGAAAACAGCCGCTTCCTGGAAGCCGACAACCCGTACCGACTTGATTTCACGTCCGCTCGGGTCGAAAAACATGATGCCCGGCGGACCGAACAGGCCGAAGCGGGCGAGCAGCGCCTTGTCGTCGGCATTGTTGGCGGTGACATCGGCCTGCAGCAGCGTGAAGCCGGCCAGCTTGGCCTGGACGGCCGGATCGGTGAAGGTGAAGCGCTCCATTTCCTTGCAGGAGACACACCAGTCGGCATAGAAATCGAGCATCACCGGCTTGCCGGCAGTGGCGATGCGGGCATCGAGTTCGGCCAGCGAGGCGACGCGCTCGAAGGGCAGATGCTTCTGTTCGGCGGCGACCGCCTGGCCGCGCAGCGCGGCAAGCGGTTGCAGCGGGTCGCGGCCGCCGGCCAGGGCGCCGATCAGCAGCGCCGCGCCGGTCAGCAGCATGACGATGCCGATGCCTTTCCAGAAGCGGTGCCAGCCCTTGGCATGCGGCGGCAGCGGGTCGAGGGCGTGCAGGTAGATCGCCGGGATGATCAGCAGCGCCGCCCAGGCCAGCATCTGCGCCACCGGCGGGATGACCGGCGAGACCAGCCAGACGGCGGTGGCCAGCAGCAGTACGCCGAAGGCCTTCTTGACGCCTTCCATCCACGGGCCGGTCTTGGGCAGCAGCGAACCACCGGCCAGCCCGACGGCGAGCAGCGGCATGCCCATGCCGAGGGCCATCACGAACAAGGCCGTGCCGCCCAGCACGGCATCGCCGGTCTGGCCGATGTAGAGCAAGGCACCGGCCAGCGGGGCGGCGACGCAGGGGCCGACGATCAGCGCCGACAACGCGCCCATCAGGAAAACGCCGATGCCGCGGCCGCCTTGCAGGTGGCCGGATTCTTCCGACAGTTTGCTTTGCAGCGCGGTGGGCAGTTGCAGCTCGTAGAAGCCGAACATCGAGAAGGAGAGCACCACGAAGACCAGCGCGAAGGCGCCGAGCACCCAGGCATTCTGCAGGGCGGCGGAAAGCAGCGTGCCGCTCAGGCCGGCGGCGACCCCGGCGGCGGCGTAGGTGACGGCCATGCCCAGCACGTAGGCCAGCGACAGTGCGAAGCCGCGGGCGTGCGAAATCTTGTGCCCCTGGCCGGCGATGATGCCGGAGAGGATGGGGATCATCGGGAAGACGCAGGGCGTCAGGGCCAGGCCGAGACCGGCAACGAAGAAGAAGGCGAGATTGGCCCAGAAGCCGGCGTGTTTCAGGGTGCCGGCGATCATGCCGCTTTCGTCGCCCTCGCCGGCGCTTGCCGCGCTGGGGGCGGCGGCCGGATCGGGCAATTCCAGGCTGACGCTCTGGCTTTGCGGCGGATAGCAGACGCCGGCATCGGCGCAGCCCTGCGAGGTCAGCTTGAGCTTGAGCGGCAGCGGGCCGGAGCTGTTGCGCTCGACCGGCAGGCGAATCTGGACGCTCTTGTAATAGACCTCGACCTTGCCGAAATTCTCGTCGGTCTTTTCCTTGCCCTTGGGGAAGACCGGCGTGCCGAATTGCACCGAGCCATCCTCGGCGGCAAAGCGGAATTTGTCGCGGTAGAGGTAATAGCCCTTGGCAATGTCGAAGCTGACCTCGATGGTCTGCCCGTCGAGGGCGCGGGCCGAACCCTTGAAGGCGATCGCCGGGTCGAGGAACTCCTCGGCGTGGGCCAACGTGATGAGCTGCGAGAAGAGCAGCGAGAAAATGAACAGCAGGGTACGCATCATGATTGGATCGTTTCTGCCGCCACCCAGTTCAGGTAGGCGGGCAAACCTTGGCTAACGGGGAGCGCGATGATTTCCGGCACTTCGTAGGGGTGCAGTTCGCGGAGGCGGGCTTCAAGTGCCGGGTAGCCCGCCGTCGTGGTCTTGATCAGCAGCGGGATTTCGCTGGCGGATTCGACCGCGCCCTGCCAGCGATACACCGACTGGACGCGGGGCAGGATATTGACGCAGGCGGCCAGGCGGTCTTCGACCAGGGCCAGCGCAATGGCGTTGGCGCAGGCCTCGTCGGGGCAATTGGTCAGAACGAGCTGGATGGGCATCGGCGGATTCTACTTGAGCAGGCGGCGGCGGGTCAGGTGCAGGGCGATGGCGAAGGCTACGCCGGCCGTCGCCAGCAGCACCATGATGTGGATCAGGGCATTGTCCGGTACCTGACCGGCGAGCAGCGGCCGGATCAGGGCGACGCCCTGAGCGAGCGGCAACAACTGGCCGATGGTGGCCAGCCAGCCGGGCAACTGTTCGGTCGGAAAGAAGACGCCGGAAATCAGCGTCATCGGCGTGATGAACAGCGTGAAGTAATACATGAAGAAATCGTAGGACGGCGCCAGCGCATTCCAGATCAGGCCGAGCGCGGCGAAAGCCAGGCCGGTGAGGACGATGGCCGGCAGCGCCCAGAGCAGCATCGGGCCGTGGGTCAGGCCGAGCGCCGTGATGACGACGAGGATGGCGGCGCCGGAGAACAGCGATTTGGTGGCGGCCCAGAACAGCTCGCCGGCGACCACGTCGGTCAGGCCGAGCGGCGTATTGAGGATGGCGTCCCAGGTCTTCTGCACATGCATGCGCGAGAACGACGAGTACAGCGCCTCGAAGGTGGCGGCATTCATCGTCGAGGCGCAGACCGTGCCGGCGGCGAGGAAGGCGACGTAGGGCTGGCCTTCGACGGTGGGCAGCATGGCACCCAGACCATAGCCGAGACCGAGCATGTAGATCAGCGGGTCCGCCAGGTTGCCGAGGATGGACGGTAGCGCCAGCTTGCGCCAGACGAGGAAATTGCGCTGCCAGACGGGAAACCAGCGAAAGGGTTGCGAACCAGGGGACATGCGGCATCCGGCGGTAAAGAAGGTGGCGGTTATTTTACTGTGAAGTCGCAGGCGGAATTTTTGCAATGCACCATCCCTGCTCATGACCCGCCCCGGCTTGCACCAGCTTCAGGCAGCGTCGGCCGGCCTTGGTTCCATCGCCTTTTTCTAACTATCTGATTCATATCGATTAGCCTGTCTGGCATCGACCCGGCACGATTTTCGCTGCATTGCAGCAGCAACACCCCAACCCCAAACAGAGAAAACAGAGAGCAAGACAGCCGAGCATCTAGAACAGGAGAACTGTCGATGGACCAAAAACTCGAACAAGCCCAATTGATGGCCCGTTTCAAACTGATGGTCAAACGCACGCTCAACCAGAGCGTCGATCTCGAGCGCCTGAGCCGCGACCCGGCCTATGCCCGCGAGCGGCTGGCCGAGATCGAGGAAGAGGCGCTCGATGAAGACCTGCTGGTCATGGTCCTGCGTCTGCGCGACCTCTTCGTGCCGGTCGCCGCCGTCGCGCTGCCGGTCATCGAGGCGGTGCCCGAAGCCGCCAAGGAAACCCGCAACTACAAGATGGGCGCTCGCGCCTGGTAAGGCCGGCCGCATGCTAGCGGCGCGCCGGCTTGGCAGCGGCGGGCTTGATGTCAAAATGGCGGCATGTCGCCGTCTGCCCCCGCCATCATCCTGAGCACGCTCAATGCGCGCTACATCCACGCCTCGCTCGGCCTGCGCTACCTGCTGGCCAATCTCGACCGCCATGGCGGCGCCGGCTTGCGCGCCGCCAGCCGCTTGCGCGAGTTCACCATCAACCGGCCGCCGGCGGAGATTGCCGACGCCCTGCTCGGCGAGCTGGGCGAGCCGTCCGCCGGGCCAGTCCAGATCGTCGGCTTCGGGGTCTATATCTGGAATGTCGGGCCGACCACCGAAGTCGTCCGACTGCTCAAGGCCCGCCGGCCGCAACTGAAGATCGTGCTCGGCGGGCCGGAAGTCAGCCACGAATGGGAAGAGCAGGAAATCGTCCGCCTGGCCGACCACCTGATTACCGGCTGGGGCGACGTCAGTTTCCCCAAGCTCTGCCGCGCCCTGCTGCACGGGCCGCAGCCGCTGATGAAGGTGATCGCCGGCGAACAGCCGGGGCTGGAAGAAATCGCCCTGCCCTACGCCGAATACAGCGCCGACGACCTCGCCCACCGGCTGCTCTACGTCGAAGCCTCGCGCGGTTGCCCGTTCAAGTGCGAGTTCTGCCTGAGCGCCCTCGACAAGACCGCCTGGGCCTTCCCCGAGGCGCTTTTCCTCGCTGCGCTGGACGACCTCTACCGGCGCGGTGCGCGCAATTTCAAGTTTGTCGACCGGACCTTCAACCTGAAGATCGACAGTTCGCTGCGCATCCTGCAGTTCTTCCTCGAACGCTTGACCCCCGACCTCTTCCTGCACTTCGAAGTCATTCCCGATCACTTGCCGGAACGCCTCAAGGCGATGATTGCCCGCTTCCCGCCCGGCGTGCTGCAATTCGAAATCGGCATCCAGACCTTCAATCCGGAGGTCCAGCAACGCATCTCGCGCCGCCAGGACAACCTGAAGACCGGCGAAAACCTCGACTGGCTGGCGGCGCACAGCCCGGCCCACCTGCATGCCGACCTGATCTTCGGCCTGCCCGGCGAAACCCTGGCCAGCTTTGCCGAGAGTTTCGACCGGCTCTATGCCCACCGGCCGCACGAAATCCAGCTCGGCGTCCTGAAGCGCCTGCGCGGCACGCCGATTGCCCGCCACAGTGCGGCTTTCGGCATGCTGTACTCGGCCGAACCGCCCTACACCGTGCGGCAGACCGATGCCGTCGATGCCGCGACCGTCGAGCGCTTCATCCGGCTGGCCCGCTACTGGGACCTCTACGCCAATGCCGGCCGCTTTCCGCAAACCCTGCCCCGCCTGCTCGCCGGCACGTCGCCCTTCGCCGCCTTCCTCGCCTTCAGCGACTGGCTGTGGCAGACGACCGGCCAGACCAGCGGCCTGGCCCCGGAAAGGCTGGTGGATCGGTTGTTCGATTACCTGACCGACGTGCAGGGGCAGGACCCGGAAGCAATCCGCCCGCTACTGCTCGCCGACTACCTGGCCAGCGGCGCCCGCGCCAACCCGGCCTGCCTGCAAGGTCACCTGAAAAACCGCGACAAGCCGCAGCCGCGCAACGCCCGCGCCTTGGCCCAACGCCAGGAACGCCACGCCAGCAGCGGCTGATTGGCCGCGAACGGGCAAAAAAAATGCCGGGAAACCCCGGCCAATTCTCTGTTGTATCACCCATCGCTTTCGCCCTCACCGTCTGCGCGGCTGGCGAAACGACCGGTGTCGGATCAGTGGTAAGCAGTCTTCGACGACAGCTTGAAAGCCATCAAACAAGCCAGTGCGAAGATGCCAACAGCAAAACTGATACCGAAGAGGGAAAGTTCGTCCATACATGCCTCGTTTAGAAATTGAGGCGGTTAGACATGGGTTTGGGTGAAAGTTCCGGAGGAGTGAGATTGGTCGCAACTGGACTGCTTGCTTGTTTGGGTTTCGACCATTCGACAAGCAGCTCCACTCTTGAAGTTGCCAAATCGCCAATTCGTACTTCTCGGCCAAAGTAGTCTTTAGGGAACAACTGGCTTACCGACTGGTATGGGGCGCCCACCCTACGCAAGTTATGTTTCTATGAAAGGTGGAGCAATTCAATGCTCCTGATTGTGAAACCAAACAGCTTTTTCACTGAATCAAGGTATGCAGATTCGTAGCCCTTACAAAGTTGAAAGAAGGGAATCGACCTAGCGAAAGATGCCTAAAGTCCTCCAACAACGGTCGAGCTACTTCAACACGCGCTGCTAAATCCGATGCGCTGGAAACACCTAGCGCGGTAAATATTCCAGAGCGAATGTCAGTATCGACGGCCTTGAGGAACAAGGGAAGTGACTTCGCCTCAGTGGTGTACACGCTTGTTCGTGGAGCCCAGCAGCTAGGCATCCAGCTGTTCTCAGAGGCTTTGCAGTGTGCCACCCCGTATAGAGAGAGAAAAATATCTGCTTGCACGAGTTCGCTGAAGGGAGTCTTTTCAGCGGAGCAGCGTTCCTTAAGCATGTCTGCTGTCAGGGATGCGCGGTTCGCGCGCAAGCGGATATTGCGATGCTCATCCATTGATACTAGGTAGGTTTCGAATTCAGTGATGTCAGCAGCCTTGGTCCCATTGTGGTCCTTACGAACTAAGTACGGGTACTTCAAAAAGGAACGAAGAGATTGCCAACGCTCATACCTTAGTAACGCGGCCGTAATCACTAGAGTTGCCTCAAGGGCAAAAAATCGATAAAGGTCAGCCCATCCAGGTACGTATGAGCCATTTTCAATTTTTGGGCCGAATTGCTGGCCCAGCTGCTCCAAGAGATGAATGTAAGCCTTAAGCGCCTTAGGATCGTCACCAGAAAACGAAGCAAGCGTGTCGGCATACTCGGAAACCTGATCACGCAACCCTCTTGTTTTTAGGATCGCTTGATAGATATCTTCGTCATAGCCTTCTTTGCCTTCAGGCTCCACATACAGGCGATTGATCTCAGCAACAATGCTGCGCACGAACAACATCTCCAAACCTTCACGGTTGGCTTTTCCTTCTTTGATCGCGCGTAGGGTGCCAGATAGTTCTTTTGCCAAAGGCAGTCCGCTTCCTTCGGCCTTCAGAAATGCGGGGGCCTCGCCCAGTAAAGGCTCTGGATAGAGAGGTTGCTCAAAAATTTGCCGCAGCAATTCGTCGAGACCTTCTCCGTAACGCTCGTCCGATGAGAGGTCAACGTAGATTCGCCCCTTCATGAATACGGGCAGAAACTCTTCACCATCCACTCCGCGTTCGCACAGAACCGGAATGAACTTGGTTTGATGGACTTTGGCATAGAGCTCTTGAGAGATGATCTGGCTCTCCGTCCCGACTCCCCCGGCTCGGCGATCAGCTTTTTCTTGGTAAGCCCGATCACAGAGCACCAGAACTTTGACCACCGAAGGATCGGTGACCATGGTTTCCATGAAGACATACTTATCTTGGCCGGGTTTTAGACGCCATTTATCAAGAATGGCATCGACCCCATGTGTTCTGAGGGTGGTTGCCAACTCCATTACGAATTGTTCGTGCTCAGCACCCGACCAACTATATGAAATGAAGACCTTTGGGTGTTCCTTGCTGGCGCTCATTTATTCTTCCTGGGGTTATTGATAGCTGCGCTTGGCAGCGGGTTTATTTCGGCTGTAGCCATCTGAAACACCTCCCATTCGCCCTTGAAGTTAATTTGCCTCTGCAAGCGGTAAGCAGATCAGAAGTGCAAATATCAAGGGCAAGTAGCTCATCAAGAATCTGCTACAGCCTGCTTGTTGAGGCTGACTGTGTAATGACCGCCATCTTCCTTTTTTAGAGCTAACAGATTGTAGGTCTTCAGCATGTCGAGCAAGCCAGAATGTCCATAGGTCATGGGTGAAAAGCCCGGGTCGGTTCGTTTCAAATACTGGCCAAGTGCCCCCAGCCCAACCTTGCCTTCAGAGGTGTCGCTGGTCATTAATGAGACCGCTTCGATAATGAACTTCGGTCTCCGTTTCACAGCCGCCTTAGCGGCCGATTTTGCTGGATCAGCTTTGGCCGGTGCTGCTTTGGTTCCGTTCTGATCTGCAACATCGGCAACGGCTGCTGGTTGCCACTCGAAAAATTGATCGCTAGCATTCCGAAGGGCATCCGGTGTCTTGGCTTCACCAACGATACAAACGGTGGCACCTCGCTCCCTTAACTTGCGGCACAAGTAGGCGAAATCCGAATCGCTGGTAACCAGGCAGAAACTGTCGGCACGGTGATCAAACATCGCCTCCATGGCGTCGAGAGCCAGAGCAATGTCGGCAGTATTCTTCCCGGACGCATACTGATACTGGAGGCATGGGGTGAAAGCCAAGCGAACCAAGGCTTCTTGCCACTTGTTTGCCAAGGTCGTGTGGTTGCCGTATCCGCGCCGAAGAACGACACGTCCAAACTGAGCAATGACCCTAAGCGCAAACTCCAGAATCTCTGGTGAGGTGTTGTCGCAATCAACAAGGATCGCAATGCGCGATTCGCCTGGTAATGCTGGTGCAGCCATGGAGATCAATCAAAAAACTCTAATGCATAGAGAATAGCTTTGTTGTGGCGCGATGGGCAATCTTTGAGCTACGGCGAAACGATGTTGAGCAAATCAAGTGCCTATAGGTCTGTTATGTATTTGGAATTGTGCTGATCTGGACAAATAACGAAGCAATGGGCGTTCTCAAAAGAGCGAGCGAATTGATCACCGGATACCGACCTATGCGGACAATGAAGGCAGCGTTTACTGAAATTGGCACCTGAATGGCGGCTAACAGATGCATTGCCGCCCGACTATCGGCAGAAGCCCAAGTTCGCGTTCGGCAAAAGTTCTGGAAGACCTCAGCAATCAATCAAAAGCCGTTGCCTGCGTGAAATACCGAAGTCGGCTTAGGCATATGGATGGCCGCCTGCTAGCCTCGTAATACCTCCCCGGTCAGCTTGATGAAAACTTCCCAAGTTTCGAGGTGTCGTGCATGCCGGCGGAGGTTCTGTCAGGTTGTATGCAAATTGACTTGATGAAAGATAAATGCATAAATCGGGTAAAGAGAAGCGCTGGCTGCCTGGCTTCTCTCTAGCGTCCGGAAACTCAGGCTCCGGTCACTCAAAATCTACCGATGGATTCACCTACAGCTTATGACCCGATCCCCGCTTGTTTTGCTGCTTTCCCTGGTCCTCGCCGGCGCCATGGCACCGACTGCTTGGGGGGCGGAAAGCCCCGCCCAGCCTTTGATGACGCCGGATGGCGGGCAGTATTACGGTGCGCTGGTGGATGGCAAGCTGCAGGGCAAGGGGCGGGCCGAGTGGGCGAATGGGGCGACCTACGAAGGCGAATTCAGGGATGGCTTGTTTTCCGGTTCCGGACGATTTCGCTATCCGACCGGCGAAGTCTATGAAGGCGATTTCCGGCTCGGCTTGCAGGCCGGTCAAGGTCGTTTGACGACCAAGGACGGCGATGTTTTCAGCGGCGAGTTCAAGGACGGGGCGCTGAATGGTCTCGGGCGCCAGGTTGGCCAGGCTGGGGTGGTCTATGAAGGCGGCTTCAAGTCCAGCCTTTACGACGGGAAAGGAAAACTGAGCAACCCGTTCGGCGAGTACACCGGTGAGTTTCGATCCGGCGAATATGCCGGCGAGGGCGAGCTGCAGTTCAAGGATGGGCGCAAGTATGTCGGCGGCTTTGTGCATGGCCGTTTCGAGGGCAAGGGGCGCTTGGTCTACCCGTCCGGCGTGGTGTACGAGGGCGACTTCGTGGGCGGGGATTTTTCCGGGCAAGGGGTCGCGGTGTTGGCGGGCGGCGCCAAGCATGTCGGCGCTTTCCTGAAATGGAAGCCGGAAGGGCAAGGCGTGTTCACCGATAAATGGGGGAATCGCTACGAAGGGGTGTTCAAGGAAGGCAGCATCGTCGGCACGGCCCGCCTGGAGTCCAAGGAAGGCTGGTTTTACGAGGGCGAATTCAAGGATTGGCGGCCGAGCGGACGCGGTACGCTGCGCCGTCCGAATGGCGATGTTTATGTCGGCGGCTTTGTTTACGGTGAATTCGATGGCGAAGGCACGCTGACCTATGCCAAGGCGCAGGCCGATGGCCGTACGGTCGATAGCGGGGCATGGAAATTCGGCCGGTTCAAGAAGGTCGAGGATGAGAAGAAGCAGCGTGAGCGGGCCAATGTCGAGGCCGCCCTGTACAGCCAGCCCGAGCTGATGAAGACGCTTGCGGCGCAACTGGCTGCGCGCGATCCGGAGCGGATCAATCTGTTCTTCCTCGGGATTGCCGGCGACGGTTCGCAGGAGGTGTTCCGTCGCGAGGTCGAGTTCATCCGCAACCAGTTCGATACGATCTACGGCACGCAGGGGCATTCGCTGGCTTTGATCAATAGCCGCAACACCGTTTCGAAAGCGCCCTTGGCGACGCTGACCAGCATTCGCCAGGCGGTCGGCGACCTGGCGGAAAAGATGGACAAGGAACGGGATGTCCTGTTTCTGTACGTCACCAGCCACGGCTCCAAGGAGGGCGAGATCAGCCTGGGCTTGCCGGGGATCGAGTTGCCCGGACTGACGCCGACGGAACTGAAATCGATGCTCAAGCAATCCGGGGTGCGCTGGCGCGTCCTGCTGATTTCATCCTGCTACGCCGGCACCTTCATCAACGAATTGAAGGATCCGAATACCTTGATCATCACCGCAGCCCGCCATGATCGAACGTCTTTTGGCTGCGCCGACGAAAACGACTTCACCTTTTTTGGCCGCGCCTTCTTCAAGGAAGCCTTGCCCAAAGCCGCGTCGTTCGACGAGGCCTTTGCCAATGCCAAGCAGTTGATCGCCGAATGGGAGGATCAGGATATCGAGCAAAACCCGTCGGACAAGAAAAAGGATTCCAAGAAGGACGGCGAGCATCATTCCTTGCCGCAAATCGTCAGTCCGGCGCCGATTCGCAGCCATTTACAGCGTTGGTGGGGGCAATTCCGGATTCCGCCCGCCACCCGGGCCAGAGCCGTCGGCCAGTTTGCCGACCGGGTGGCGCGGGCCAAGCAACTGGAGGAGTTGCAGGAAACCCAGGCCTATTTTTCGGAACGGATGTTTCCGGCAATCGGCACGGCGCTGGCCGAAGCCATCCGCGATTGTTCCGCGGACAAGGAGGCGGCGATGAACCAGGTTGCCGTTGTGGCGGATATTTCACCCGATGGCGCCTTGTCGAATATCGACCACGAACCGAAGACGCTGGCGGCGGTCTGCCTGGCCGATGCGGTGGCGGGCTTCCAGGTGCCGCCGCCGCCGGTGCAGGCGGGAAATCGCATGCCGATTGTTATCGAAATAGCGGGAAGCAAATAAGATCTCGGCTGATTTCCGCTTTCCATCCGAGATGACCGCCTTCGCCCTGCTCCTGATCGGCTTTTCCGTGTTCAGCGCGCTCAGCCTTGCCCTGACGCATTTTCGTGCCGAGCAGTATCCGGATCAGGCGATGTCGCGCTGGATGGGGCTGGGTTTGCTGGCCGCGCTGACGGCCTTGCAAGCGGCGCATTTCGTCTGGCTGTATTTGGATCTCGCCTGGGTCGCCACCCAGCCCTATCGCATGACCTTGTTTGCCGTAGCACCAGCCTTCTGCCTGTTCAGTCTGCCGCTGCTACGCCCGCAAGAGGCCAGGCCGGCCGGGCTGGGCTGGCTCGGGCACTTCGCGCCGGTTCTGCTTGCTCCGCTGTTGCCGGAAGCGGCGGTCTTCCCCTTGGCCTTCATCGTCGGGGCGGGCTACATGGCCTGGCTGGCTCGTTGCCTGCTGGCCTTGCGTCAGGAACGGCGCCGGTTTCATCTCGAAATGCTGTTGCTGGGGGCGGTTTTCGTCATTGCCGTCGGGGTTTCGGTCCTTGGACTGATGCAAACGGCCTTGCCGGGCAAACTCTTTTTCAGCCTGTACGCCAGCGCCGTCGGCCTGGCTTTCTTTCTGGTCCAGATCACTTTGGGGCTGCGCCCGCGGCTTTCCGTCGAGGTCAGGGAAACGGCGCAGGCCGCCTATGCCAGTTCGACGCTGAACAATGTCGATTGCGAGGCTGCCCTTGCCCGGCTCGATCAGTTGATGACGACCGACCGGATCTATGTCGGGCCGGACCTCAGCCTGGCCGGGTTGGCCGGGCTGCTTGGGCTGAGCAGTCATCAATTGTCGGAACTGCTGAACGTCCGCCTGGGCAAGGGCTTTTCCCGCTATCTGCGGGAACAGCGGATCGCCGCCGCCAAGGTGATGCTGTGCGATGAACCGTCGGCCTCCGTCCTCTCGGTCGGCCTCAGCGTCGGTTTCACCGCGCAATCGAACTTCTACGAGGCCTTCCGCGAGATCGAGGGGATGACCCCCGGTCAGTACCGGAAACTGCATATTTCGGCCGGTTCGGGGCAATAAACCCCTGTTCCGCGCTCCGGAATGATCATTCCGGAGCCGAAAAATGCTCCGTTTCGATCAAAACGGAAGATTGAGTGCTTCTCGCTGCGCACACTGAAGACTCCTCATAGCCATCGGGAGTCCATCGTGAATGCCTATCTGCAGTTGCTTGCCGCCGCCTCGATCAGCATCGCCGCCAGCGGCATCGTTCTCTCCACCTTGTCAGGCCCGTTGCGCAGCATTCTCGGCCGCATCTGTCCGGACGAGCAGGCCGCCGCCTTCTGGTTGAGCTACACGCGGGTGATGTTGATGATCGCGCCGCTGTTGCTGGTACTGCTCGTTGATTTGTTCTCGCATTTCAGCAATCCGCTGGACAGCCTGCGCCTGGCCTTGCTTGCCGCGCTGGGCGGCTTGTTGATCGGCCTGCGCTCGATCGGCCAACGCCTCGGCCAGTTCATTGAGGTGCCGTCACCGGGGAGCCTGCCATGAAGATCCTGCTCACCGGTGCCAGCGGCTTCATTGGCCGCAATGTCGCCACCGCGCTGGTCGCCGCCGGGCATCGCGTGATCCCGGTTTCCCGCCGCAGTGGCGTCGATTTCCGCGACATGCTGGCGGTCGGCGACTGGCTGCCCCATTTGCAGGGGATCGAAGCGGTGATCAACGCGGTCGGCATCATCGGCGAATCGTCGACACAGCGCTTTGCCTGCCTGCATGCTCAGGCGCCGCTTGCCTTGTTCCAGGCTTGCGCCGAGGCCGGCGTGCGACGGGTGATCCAGATTTCGGCGCTGGGTACCGACGACACGGCATTCTCGGCTTATCACCGGAGCAAGCGGCTGGCCGACGACGGCTTGCGCCGTCTCGATCTCGACTGGTTCGTGCTGCGCCCGTCGTTAATTTACGGGCGGGGCGGCGGCAGTGCCGAGTTGTTGATGCGCCTGGCCCGCTGGCCTTGGCTGCCGGTACCCGGCGACGGCCGGCAGACCATCCAGCCGGTTCATATCGGCGATGTCGTGGCCAGCGTCCGGCATGCCCTGAGTTCGCCGGATGTCCGCCGCTCGCTCGACATCCTGGGCAGCGAAAGCTTCACTTTCGGCGACTGGTTGCTGACCATGCGCCAGGCGCAGGGCCTGCCGCCGGCACCCTTCCTGCGCATTCCCCTGCCCCTGGCCAGCTTGTCGTGTCGCATCGGCCGCCATTTCACCGCCCTGCTGCAGCCGGAAAACCTGCAAATGCTGCAGACCGGCTACCAGGCCGATTACCGGCCCTGGGCGAACTGGCTGGGGCGCCTGCCCTTGCCGGTCGAATCGGGGCTTTTCTTCAGCGATGCCGCCATGGCAAGGCGTTCATCATGAGCTATACCCTGATCAAGACCTTGCACATTCTCAGCATGGTGCTGCTGTTCGGTACCGGACTCGGTAGCGCTTTCTATAAGTGGATGGCCGACCGCAGCGGCAATCCGCAGCACATCGCCGCGACCAACCGGCAGGTGGTGCTGGCCGACTGGATCTTCACCACGCCGACGGTGATTTTCCAGCCTCTGAGCGGCCTGTGGATGATCCACCTGCTCGGCTTGCCGCTGAGTACGCCCTGGGTGGCGATCAGTCTGGGGCTGTATGTCCTGGCCGGAGCCTGCTGGCTGCCGGTGGTCTGGTTGCAGATCCGCATGCAGAAAATGGCCGAGGAGGCCGTCGTCCGTCAGCAGCTGTTGCCTTCGGCCTATTGGCGCATGGCGCGGACCTGGTTCTGGCTGGGTGTGCCGGCCTTCATCTCGATGCTGCTGGTCGTGGCGTTGATGGTCTTCAAACACCTGCCGGGAGCCGGATCATGAAAAGCCTCATGCAACAGACGCTGGGTGCCGATTGGGACCGCTTGCCGCCGGCATTGCAGGCGCATTACCGCTGCGGGACGAACACCGACTTCGGGCATCTGGATATCGAGTTTCCGCGTTTCATGTGGCCCCTGCTCTTGCTGCTGCGACTGGTCGGCGCGTTGGTGCATCGCCGTGGCCGGGGCCTCGCCACCCGGGTCGAGAAACAGGTGGTCGGCGAGCGCCAGTACTGGCGGCGGCGCATCGTCTTCCCCGATGGCCGGCTCATTCGCTTCAACAGCTTCTGGGTGGCGGCCGGGCCGGGTCAGGTGATCGAGTACGTCAATCCGGTCTGTGGCCTGCAGATGGCGCCTTACGTCGAGGATGGTCGTTTGCATTACCGGGGCGTGCACTTCGTCGTCAAGCTTGGGCCACTGGTCTTGCCGATCCCGGAATGGCTGCTGCTGGGCCATACGACGATCGTCGAGGCGGCCATCGACGAGTGCCATTTCGCGATGGATTTCCGCCTGACCCACCCGCTGTTCGGCGAGGTGTTCCGTTATGCCGGGGTATTTGAAGCCGATTGGCCGGAGGCCGGCCCGGCGCTCAATCCCGCAGTTCCCGGCCGGTCAGTTTGATGAAGACGTCTTCCAGGTTGGAGGCGCGATGCACGTAGCGCAGGCCGTCGGCTTCGGCCAGCTTGGCCAGCAGCGGGCGCGGTTCGCGGCAGTAGAAGAAGGCGGTTTCGCCGCTGGTTTCGACGCGTTCGGCCAGTTGGCGGTTGGCGTCGACGAAGCCTTGCAGGTCGTGGCTGCCTTCGTCGAAGACTTCGACAACCTGGGGTTCGATGTGCTCGGCGATCAACTGGCGCGGGCTGCCTTCGGTGATCTTCTTGCCGTGGTCGATGACGATCAGCCGGTCGCACAGGCGTTCGGCCTCGTCCATGAAATGGGTGGTCAGGATCAGCGTCTTGCCGGCCGACTTGAGTTGTTTCAGGCGGTCCCAGATCAGGTGGCGGGCTTGCGGGTCGAGACCGGTGGTCGGTTCGTCGAGGAAGACGATATCGGGGTCGTTGACCAGGGCGCGGGCCATCGTCAGCCGCCGCTTCATGCCGCCGGAAAGCGTGGCGATGCGGGCATCGGCCTTGCCGGTGAGGCCGGCGAATTCGAGCAGTTGCGGAATGCGCGCCTTGACCTCGGCTTCCTTGAGGCCGAAATAGCGGCCGAAGACGAGCAGGTTTTCGCTGGCAGTGAAATCGGGGTCGAGGTTGTCGAACTGCGGCACGACGCCGACCTTGGCCCGCGCCTGCTGGGCTTGGCCGGGAATCGGCCGGCCGGCCAGGCTGATCTCGCCGCTATCCGGTGCGGTGAGGCCGAGGCAGAGGCGCAGCGTCGTCGTCTTGCCGGCCCCGTTCGGGCCGAGCAGGCCGAAACAGGTGCCGGGCTGGACGGCGAAGGAAAGCCCGGCGACGACTTCGTTGCCGCCATAGACCTTGCGCAGGTTGGAGACGTTCAGTGTCGCCATGCGCGGGTAATGATGTCGCGGATCAGATGCAGGCGGCGATGGAAGAAGTGGTCGGCACCCGGCACCATGACGACCGGCAGGTCGAGCGGCAAGGCCCAGGCATAGACATTGGAAGGCGGGACCAGTGTGTCTTCGGCGCCGTGGATGACGATGGTGTCGTGCGGCACGGCTTCGGTGTCGTACTGGCGGCTGCCTTCGACATGGCCGGCGGCGGTGCCGACCAGGACCAGGCGCTGGGCCGGATGCCCGGCTTCGACCAGGCGCTTGGCAACGCGGGTCTGGCAGTAGGCGCCGAAGGAGAAACCGGCCAGGGCCACCGGCAGGTCGCCGCAGCGGCGCTTGGCGTCTTCCAGCACGGCCAGCAGGTCGTCGGTCTCGCCGATGCCTTCGTCGTGCTCGCCTTCGGTGCCGCCGACGCCGCGGAAATTCGGGCGGAAGGCGGCATAGCCGAGGCCGGCGAAGGTGCGGGCCAGGGTGTAGGCGACCTTGTTGGTATTGGCGCCGCCGCCCATCGGGTGCGGGTGGGCGATCAGCGCGATGCCGCGCGGCGCGTCCGGGCGCTCCATGATGACGTCGATGTTGCCGACCGGGCCGGCAACGACGATCTTCTCTTCCGGTGCTTTCATGGCGTCAGATCTTCAGGCGTTCGACGACGCGGCCGCCGAGCAGGTGTTCGTTGATGATTTCATCGACGTCTTCCTTGTCGATGAAGCTGTACCAGGTTTCCTGCGGGTAGACGACCATCACCGGCCCCTGGTCGCAGCGGCCGAGACAGCCGGCCTTGTTGATGCGGATGTTGCCCGGGCCGTTCTTCTTCAGGGCGCCGATGCGGTCCTTGGCATAGGCGAACATTTCGCTGCCGCCAATGCTGTTGCAGCATTGCTCGCCGGCCTCGCGCTGGTTGGTGCAGACAAAGACGTGATGTTGGAAATAGCTCATCGGTTTCTCCTGTGGGGCCGCCAATTATAGGGGGTTCGCTTTTACCTGGAACGGTAGCGCCGGCTCAAGTATTTCTCCAGGCCGATGATCAGCGAGCTGGCGCTGGCGAAAACGAGGATTTCCCCCCACTCGGCCCAGCCGATCGGGGCGGTCTGGAAGGTTGCGTTGAGCGGCGGCCAGTAGGTGAGGGCCAGTTGCAGCAGGAGCATGCTGCCGATGCCGCCCCACACCCAGAGGTTGGAAAAGACGCCCAACTGCCAGAAGCTGCGGCTGAGCGAACGGCAGTTGAGCAGGTAGAACATCTCGACCAGCACGAAGACGTTGACGGCGACAGTACGCGCTTCGGCCAGCGTGTGGCCTTGCTGCAATTCGCGCAGGAACAGCCCGAAGGCGCCGCCGAGCAGCAGCAGCGAGACCAGCGTGATGCGCCGGATCAGGCCGCCGTCGAGCACCGGCGTGCTCAGCCGGCGGGGCGGCCGCTGCATGATGCCGCGTTCGATCGGTTCGAAGGCGAGCGGCAGGCCGAGCAGCACGGCAGTGGTCATGTTGATCCAGAGAATCTGCAGCGGCGTGATCGGCAGCGTGGCGCCGAACAGGATGGCGGCGACGATGACCAGGCCTTCGCCGAAATTGGTCGGCAGCGTCCAGGTGATGAACTTGATCAGGTTGTCCCAGACACCGCGCCCCTCCTCCACCGCCGCCACGATGCTGGCGAAGTTGTCGTCGGTCA
>DAIMCQ010000051.1:7111-18375 GCA_036726285.1 Azonexus sp. | reverse complement strand
TTTGCTGTCGTTGCTGACGAAGTCCGCAAATTGGCCGAGAAATCCTCGCGCTCGGCCAGCGAAATCGACTCCATCACGGCCACACTGAGCGCCCAGTCCGTTGCCGTCCGGCGCAGCATCGAAGAGGGCCTGGAACACCTCGAAAGCAGTCAGGCTGCAGTGGCAACGGTCTCCAGCGTCTTGCAGGCCACCAATGGCTCGGTCGCGGAAGTGGGTCACGGCCTGGACAATATTGCCCAGGAAACCGATCAGCAACGCCGTGTTTCAAGCGATGTTGAAGCCAGCATCGAAGCGATTGCCGGCATGGCTCGAGACAATTCGGGTACGGTCGAGCTGACCGCCGGTGCCGCTCACGACTTGAAACAACTGGCCGAACGGCTGGCCGCCATGGTGGGCCGTTTCAAGGTCTAGGCAAAACAACTTCCCAAAAAAATCGCCTCTTCACGAGGCGATTTTTACATGGGGGCCAATTCGAGGTCGAGACCGCCCCCCGGACGCGACCGATTGGCGCCGCTCAACGACCCCGTACCAGCCTCAACGGCTGGCTGCCCCAATGCCGCTGCAATTTTATTGACTTCGCGCATGCGCCGGATCAAGCGAGCCAGCAAGGTGCTACGCATCCGCTCCATCAACTCCTCCGACGACAACCCCAGAGCCGCCGCGTTAACCTCGAGAAACAACGTCCGCTCCAGCGTAATTGCCGTCGCGTAGCGCTGATCGCTGTGCGGGTGCAGGAAAGCCACTTCGCCAACCGGTTCGCTCGGGCCAAGTCGGCACAAGGCACGCCCCTCTATGGATATTTCGACGCAGCCGGAAATGATGATGCCGAACAGCTTGTTGCGCTCACCTTCGCGGATCAGCGCGACATTCGGCGCGACCTCCCGCCAGACGGCAACCCGCAGCACTTCCCAAATTTCGTCATTTTCGAACTCGGTAAAGAAGTCGAGGCGACGCAGCATCTCGAAATGTGTCTTGTCGTTGACCGTCTCATCCTCATCGAGGATTTGATAACGCACGGCAGCCAAATCCTTGGCGAATTCGGCGCCATTGCGGTAGCGGCTGTAAAGATCCTTCTCCAGTGCCCGCCGCATGATGGCGTTCAGCCCCTCCGGCAGATTGGGATTGAGCGCCGTGATGGCCGGCGCATCGGTATTGATGATGCGATAGACCAGCGTCGCCTGGTTGCCCGCCCGGAAGGGCAGACGCCCGGTCAACAGCTGGAACATCACGACCCCCAACGAGTAGAGATCGGTTTTCTGGTTGAGCGGATAGCCCTTGATCTGCTCCGGCGACATGTAGGCCGGCGAGCCGACCCCCATGATGAAAGTCGAATCGCGGTCCATGTCCTTGTTCATGTTCAAGGCCAGGCCAAAATCGGCGATCTTCGGCTCGTCATCAGCCGCGACCATGATGTTGGCCGGTTTGATGTCGCGATGGATGATGCCCTGCCGATAGGCGCTGTCGAGCGCCATGCAACATTTGAAAATGATGCTGATCACCCGATGCATCGGCAACAGGCGGTCAATCCGGCAATGCTGCTCAAGACTGAAGCCGTCGACATACTCCATCGCCAGATAGGCGAAGTCGTTTTCAACCACCGCATCGAAGACATGCACGATGTTCGGATGATCGAGCCGCTTCGACACCATCCCTTCGTTCTGGAAGAGCTTGCGCATGCGACGCGACATTGCCGCCGAATCCTGCCCGAAGCGGATAACCTTGACTGCGGTCTGCCGGGTCGAGCCCGCCTCCTCGCAAAGATAGACCGTGGCGGTGGCCCCTTTGCCGAGTTCCTTGATGACGCGGTACTTGCCGATCGTTTCCATTCAGGAAGCCGAGGAAAAATTCATCGAAATATCGTAGCACGCAGGCCGGCGACCGGCAGCAAATTTACGGTCGTGAATATTTTTCAAGATCCCTATTGAAATCGGGCGAAGCCACCCCAGATACGGAAGCAGATTTTTGGGAGAACCACGCATGTCCAATCAAGAAAACACCCAGGAAGCCATCCCGGGCGATCAAACTGCTGCCGAAAGCGTTGCCCAGCCGGCAACCGAGAGTCACACCGATACCTTGCCCAGCCTTGAAGAGCAGTTCCGCCAGCTCGAATTGAAGGCGGCTGAACATTACGATGCCTGGTTGCGTGCCAAGGCCGAAGGCGAAAACATCCGCCGTCGCGCCCAGGAAGACATTGCCAAGGCCCACAAGTTTGCCGTCGAGAAGTTTGCGGGCGAGCTGCTCGCCGTCAAGGACAGCCTGGAAGCCGCCCTGGCCGTCCAGGAACAGACCGTCGAGAGCTTCAAGTCGGGCGTCGAACTCACCCTGAAGCAACTGGTTTCCGCCTTCGAGAAGAATGCCCTGATTGAAGTCAATCCGGCCGGCGAAAAATTCGACCCGCACAAGCACCAGGCAATTGGCATGGTCGATTCCGAACAGGAAGCCAACACCGTCGTCACCGTGCTGCAGAAGGGTTACCTGATCGCCGAACGCACGCTGCGCCCGGCACTGGTCATGGTCGCCAAGCCGAAGTCTTGAAATTCGGGGCCCCGCCCCCAACTCCAGAACATCACAAATTCATTCGTATTCAGTAAAGGAATCAACATGGGCAAGATCATTGGTATTGACCTCGGCACCACCAACAGCTGCGTTGCCATCATGGAAGGCGGCACGCCGAAGGTTATCGAAAACTCCGAAGGTGCGCGTACCACCCCGTCGATCATCGGCTATGCCGAAGATGGCGAAATTCTCTCCGGCGCCCCGGCCAAGCGCCAAGCGGTGACCAACCCGATGAACACGCTGTATGCCGTCAAGCGTCTGATCGGTCGCCGCTTCGAAGAGAAGGAAGTACAGAAGGACATCTCGCTGATGCCCTACAAGATCGTCAAGGCCGACAACGGCGACGCCTGGGTTTCAGTGCGCGACAAAAAAATCGCCCCGCCGCAGGTTTCCGCCGAAGTGCTGCGCAAGATGAAGAAGACCGCTGAAGACTATCTCGGCGAAGAAGTCACCGAGGCCGTCATCACCGTGCCGGCCTACTTCAACGACAGCCAGCGCCAGGCCACCAAGGACGCCGGCCGCATCGCCGGCCTCGAAGTCAAGCGCATCATCAACGAACCGACCGCCGCCGCCCTCGCCTTCGGCATGGACAAGGCGCCGGGCAAGGACCGCAAGATCGCCGTGTATGACCTCGGCGGCGGTACCTTCGACATCTCGATCATCGAAATCGCCGACGTCGATGGCGAAAAGCAGTTCGAAGTGCTCGCCACCAACGGCGACACCTTCCTCGGCGGCGAAGACTTCGACCAGCGCCTGATCGACTACATCATCGACGAATTCAAGAAGGAATCCGGCGTCAACTTGAAGGCCGACGTACTGGCCCTGCAGCGCCTCAAGGAAGCGGCCGAAAAGGCCAAGATCGAGCTGTCCTCCAGCCAGCAGACCGAAGTCAACCTGCCTTACATCACCGCCGACGCGACCGGTCCGAAGCACCTGGCACTGAAGATCACCCGCGCCAAGTTCGAATCCCTGGTCGACGAACTGATTGAGCGCACCATGGCGCCTTGCGTCACGGCACTCAAGGATGCCGGCTGCAAGATCGGCGACATCGACGACATCATCCTGGTCGGCGGCCAGTCGCGCATGCCCAAGGTGCAGGACAAGGTCAAGGAAATCTTCGGCAAGGAACCGCGCAAGGACGTCAACCCTGACGAAGCCGTTGCCGTCGGTGCTGCCATCCAGGGCGGCGTGCTGCAAGGCGAAGTCAAGGACGTGCTGCTGCTCGACGTCACTCCGCTCTCGCTCGGTATCGAAACCCTGGGCGGCATCATGACCAAGCTGATCCAGAAGAACACGACGATCCCGACCAAGGCCTCGCAGACCTTCTCGACCGCCGACGACAACCAGAACGCCGTGACCATCCACGTGCTGCAGGGCGAACGCGAAGTCGCTTCCGGCAACAAGAGCCTCGGCCAGTTCAACCTGGAAGGCATCCCGCCGGCCCCGCGCGGCACGCCGCAGATCGAAGTCATCTTCGACATCGACGCCAACGGCATCATGCATGTCACGGCCAAGGACAAGGCGACCGGCAAGGAAAACAAGATCACCATCAAGGCCAACTCCGGCCTCTCCGAAGCCGAAATTCAGGCCATGGTCAAGGACGCCGAACTGCACGCCGAAGAGGACAAGAAGGTCCATGAGCTGGCCGATGCCCGCAATCAGGCCGACGGCATGGTGCACATGGTGAAGAAGTCCCTCACCGAGTATGGCGACAAGCTCGACGCGACCGAGAAGGAAGCCATCGAGAAGGCCATCAAGGATGTCGAGGACGTCTTGCGCGACGGCGACAAGGACACCATCACGGCCAAGACGGAAGCGCTGTCGGCTGCAGCCCAGAAGCTCGGCGAAAAGATGTACGCCCAGCAACAGGCTGAAGCCGGTGCCGCCGGCGGTGCCGAGGGCGGTACGCAACAGGCGAAGAAGGACGAAGGCGACGTGGTGGATGCCGAGTTCACCGAGGTCAAGGACAAGAAGTAATCCAGGCCTGAAGCCCGGCGCCGAGTCCGCGGATATTCTCCGACGGCGCTCGGCGCCTTTGTCACTTGACGGGTAGGAAACATGTCAAAACGCGACTTTTACGAAATTCTCGGCGTCAATCGCGACGCGAGCGAAGAAGAAATCAAGAAGGCCTACCGCAAGCTGGCCATGAAGCACCACCCCGACCGCAATCCGGACAATCCCGGGGCCGAGGAAAAATTCAAGGAAGCCAAGGAAGCCTACGAGATTCTTTCCGATGGCAACAAGCGGGCTGCCTACGATCAGTACGGCCATGCCGGCGTCGATCCGCAAGCCGGCATGGGTGGTGGTTTCGGCGGTGGCGGCGGGGGTTTTGCCGATGCCTTCGGCGGCATCTTCGACGAAATTTTTGGCGGACGTGGCGGTGGCGGCGGTGGTCGCTCCAACATCTACCGCGGCGCCGACTTGCGCTACAACCTCGAAATCACGCTGGAGCAGGCTGCCCACGGCACGGAAACCAAGATCCGCATTCCGACCATGGAGGTCTGCGAACCCTGTAACGGCTCCGGCGCCAAACCCGGCACCCAGCCGAAGACTTGTCCGACCTGCCAGGGTTCCGGTCAGGTCCGCCTGCAGCAAGGCTTCTTCTCGATCCAGCAGACCTGCCCGAAGTGCCACGGCACCGGCCGCTACATTCCCGAACCCTGCAAGAGTTGCGGCGGCGCCGGACGCATCAAGCAACACAAGACTCTGGCGGTCAAGATTCCGGCGGGGGTCGACGAAGGTGATCGCATCCGGCTGGCCGGCGAAGGCGAACATGGCGTCAATGGTGGCCCCCCGGGCGATCTTTACGTGCAGATTCACCTCAAGCAGCACGCCGTCTTCACCCGCGACCATAACGACCTGCATTGCGAGATGCCGATTTCATTCACCACCGCCGCACTGGGTGGCGAGATCGAAATCCCGACGCTGGACGGCGCCGCAGCCATCAAGATTCCGGCCGAGACTCAGTCTGGTCGCGTCTTCCGCCTACGCGGCAAGGGCATCAAGGGCGTCCGCAGCCACACCCATGGCGACCTGATGTGCCATGTCGTGGTTGAAACCCCGGTCAGCCTGACCGACCGCCAGAAGGAACTGTTGCGCGAACTGGAAGAGTCGAGTCGGGACAACGACGCCAAGCACAATCCGCGTGCCAAATCGTGGATGGATAAGGTCAAGGACTTCTTTGGCGACTGAAGCCGGTCACTGATGCACCGCTTCCTGCCCCGATGCCGCAGCCTGCGCTGCCCGTCGGGGCATTTCATTTCTACTGCCGCACGATTGCCCGGCGACCGGCCTACCGTTAAGATTGCCCGATGAACACACGTATCCTGCTTGTCGAAGACGACGAACGCCTGGCCGAACTGACGGCCGAATACCTGACCAAGAACGATCTGCAGGTCAGCATCGAACCCCGTGGCGACACGGCCGAGACACGCATTCTGGCCGAGCAGCCGGACCTAGTGATCCTCGACGTGATGCTACCCGGCAAGGATGGCTTCGAAGTCTGCCGCGCCGTGCGCCAGAACTACCGCGGCGTCATCCTGATGCTCACCGCCCGCGACGAGGATTTCGACCAGATTCTCGGCCTGGAGATGGGCGCCGACGACTACATTGCCAAGCCGGTACAACCGCGCGTACTGCTCGCCCGTATCAAGGCCTTGTTGCGTCGTCTGCCGACGACCGGCGAGAGCAACCAAGGCGAATCGGAAAAGATGGTTTTCGGCCAGTTCAAGATCAGCCAAGCAACCCGTACCGCCTCGCTGGCCGGCGAAACAATCGACCTGACTACCGCCGAGTTCGATCTCCTCTGGCTACTCGCCACCCACGCCGGCAATGTCTTGTCGCGTGACGACCTGCTACAGGAATTGCGCGGCATCGGCTTCGATGGCCTCGATCGTTCAATCGACGCCCGCATTTCGCGCCTGCGCAAAAAACTCAACGACGACCCGGAAAATCCGACCCGTATCAAGACCGTCCGCGGTAAAGGTTACCTGTTCAGCAAGCATGACTGGAACTGACACGCCCAACAGCGACAAAGTCGAAACCGAGAGCAGCCAGGGTCTTGCCCGTTCGCTCTTCCGGGTTTCCCTGCCGCGCTGGCGAGGTGGGCGCTACAGCCTGTCGAAGCTGTTCTTCAACTTCTACCTGCTGGCCATGGGCTCCTTCGTCGCCATCGCCTTCACCGCCGACTTCGTCATTTCGACAGCCCAGCGCGGCATTACCGACGATTACGCCCGTCGTTTCATGCGCGGCACGATCACACTGATCGAAGACGAATTGTTCCGCGTACCGCGCAGCACCTGGGAACGCAAGATAAAGAACCTCGACGAAAAATTTTCCTACAAGCTCGGCATCGTCGAACGTATGTCGCTCGACCGCCGCCTGACTCCTGTTCAGGTGGACAAGCTCGATGCCGGCGATATCGCTATCGACCACGACGGCGACATCATGTATCACCGACTCGGCACCAGCAGCCAAGTCTTGGTCGTCGGCCCCCTTGCCTCCAACCGTAACCCAGAACTGGCAGAACGGCTACCGCTCGAACTGCGCCTGCGCTTGCTGACCTGGAGCCTGATCGGTCTGATCTTCGGTATCGCCCTCTGGTTCTGGGTCCGCCCTGTCTGGCGCGACCTGGAGGCCCTGCGTCAAACTGCCCGCGACCTGGGTGACGGCGATTTCGAAGCCCGTTCCCCCCCCGCCCGCAGCCAACTATTTGCTCCGCTCTCGGACACCATGAACAGCATGGCTGAGCGCGTCCAGCAACTGCTCGCCACCCATCGCGAGCTTTCCTGTGGCATTTCGCATGAACTGCGTACACCGATCGCCCGCATGCGCTTCGCACTCGAAATGTTCACCGAAACCGACGAGGCGACCGAACGTCAGCGTCTATGGTCGATGATGGAAGCCGATCTGGACGAATTGGATCATCTGATCGACACCAGCCTGACCTACGCCCGCTTCGAACGCGAAGCCCCCGCACCACATTTTGCCAGCGTCCATTTTGCAGAATGGTTGAGCGATGAGGTCGATGCCGTACGCCTGCTCGGGCGCGAACTAAAGATCACCGTCAGGACCGAAAACCTGCCAGCCGATCTCGACGTTGACCTTGATCGCAAGGCGATGCCATACGCACTACGCAATCTGCTACGTAATGCGTTCAAGTATGCCGCCAAGGAAATCACGGTCAGTAGCGAAATGGTCGGTGATGCCATCCTGATCCATGTTGACGATGACGGCATCGGCATACCGCCGGCTGAACGCGAACACATCTTCTCGGCCTTCACCCGCCTCGACCGTTCGCGCGACCGTTCGACCGGCGGTTATGGCCTGGGCCTGGCGATCACTCGCCGCGTACTCGAATTGCATGGCGGCAGCGCCACGGCTGAAGCCTCCCCACTCGGTGGCGCACGCTTCACGCTTTCCTGGAAAGCCCACCAGTAAAGGCTTTCCAGACGCTGTTACACAACGTCATAAAACATCAATCCTCGTTACGCCTGGACAACGCTCGGGCAACAGACGTCGGTCGGCCCACTCCCATAAAATTGCGCCCATGGATCAGCAACAAGATCAAGAAGAGGAGAACACCGAAATGCTTGAAACGAACATCAAACAATTTATCGAAGCAGCCCGCCAATACTTTTTCGGCCTGATGCCGGCCCAGCCGCAGCTCGCCACCATCCCCGTCCGCTCGGTGCGCTAATGGCCTTTGCCGACAACCTGCCGGTCAATGAGAGCTTGGGTGTCTTTGTTGGCGTAGCAGGTTTCGACTGGCTGGCCGATGGTCAAGCTGAACCCCTCAAGGCGGCCATTGCTGCCATCGCAGCCGGCGCCATCATCCTGGCCGCCCGTCACTGGTTGAAGAAGCGACGCGACAAGGGCTGAATGACCGATTTACCCTCCTCTCGAATTTCCCCCGAATTCGAGACCTCCCTGTTACCCCGCCCCCGTGGCGGGGTTTTTTTTGCCCCCTCACCTCTCCAGTGGAAAACCACCCGGTCCGACGTGGGACAATATTGGTCTATGCATGCACTACTGCCCACTTTCCAACTCGAGATCGACCCGAGCGTTGCCTGTACCGCCTGTGACGCTGTTTGCTGTCGCCTGGAAGTCATGCTGCTCGGCGACAACGATGTTCCCGAACACCTGACCAGCGAGGACGAATGGGGCGGCTGGACCATGCGCCGCCTGGACGATGGCTGGTGCGCCGCACTCAACCGCAACGACATGCGTTGTACCATTTACGAACATCGCCCATTCATCTGCCGCGACTACCAGATGGGCGACAGTGACTGCGTCGAAGAACGCCGTCGCTATGGTTCAACCGCGATAGCCCCCTTGCCTTGATCATGAAACAAGCCAACAACCCGCTGCACGGCATCACGCTGGAAACGCTGCTCAACCAACTGGTCGCCGAATACGGCTGGGCCTCGCTCGGACAGCAGATCGAAATCCGCTGCTTCACGCACGACCCGAGCATTGCCTCCAGTCTGAAATTCCTCCGCCGCACGCCGTGGGCGCGCGAACGGGTCGAATCCCTCTATGTCCATATGATCCTGCAGAAGCAGGGCACCGCCGAATAATCATCCCGCACCGACCGAGCTCAAGCATGACTTACGAAGAACACCTCGACGAAGTAACCACCCTGATCACCGAAAAATACGATGTTGCGGACCAAGCGGCGATCGACATGGTGATGCGTGCCCAGGCAGACGATTTTTTCAGCGGCCATGACGATGATCCGACGATCTGCACGTTGGACCGGGCTCATCTCGACGCCAAGGCCGTCTTCAAGCAATACAAATAAACGGGGATCCCGCATGCGCTCAACCCGCGCCACCGCCGCCGTCGCCCGTCTCAATGAACGAAGCCCCGGCCACCACTACCTGATGGTGATACTCGGCAGTGGACTGTTCGAATTGCGCGAACGGATCGATGGCACCGACCAGCCCGTCGGCGTTGCCTTGCCACTTGATGACTTTATCGCCTTCGTCAAGGCGACCGGCCCGCAGATTGCGCCGCGCGTCACGAAAAACGATGCGGCATTCGCCAAACAACTGGTGAGAAAGCCAAAGGCCTAAAGCGCCGCGCCAGGCCGGTTGTCCCCCAGACTGGCGATAGGCAGTCGCCCCGATGCAATTGCACCCAGCAATTGCCAGCACAGATCCCGACGCTGAGGATCAGGCCGAGATGGCGACGTAATTCATGAAGGCGTCGACGACCAGCGGATCGTAGATACTGCCTCGACCACGCTGCAATTCGGCAATCCCCTCCTCGACCGGTTTGGCGGCGCGATAAGGACGATGCGAGGTGATCGCATCGAAGACATCGGCGACACATAGAATGCGTGCCTCCAGGCAGATTTCCTCGCCCTTGAGCCGTCGCGGATATCCGGAACCATCGAAACGCTCGTGATGCTGGTAGATCATTTCCGCAATCGGCCAGGGAAATTCGATACCTTTAAGGATGTCATAGCCCATCTCCGGATGCGTCCGAATGATCTCGTATTCCGGTGCAATCAGGCGCCCGGGCCGGGAGAGTATCTCGGCCGGCACCGAAATCTTGCCGATATCGTGAATACTCGCCCCCAGCCGCAGGCCATTCCGGCGCTCGGCGTCCATGCCAAGCTGGCGGGCAATCGCATCGCACAAGCGAGCCACCTGCTGCTGATGGCCTGCGGTATATGGGTCGCGTTTTTCAATGAACAAGGAAATTGCGCTGATCGTGCTGCTGAAGGCATTGGCCAGCCGATCGGCCTGGCGCAAAGCCTCCTCCTCGGCCAGCTTCAAGGCAGTGATGTCCTCGTGGGCAACCACGCAGCGAATCGGCCCCAACTCCTGAAACGGCGTGACGGTCAGCATAAACCACCGCCGTTCGTTCTGCGAATCGCAGGGATATTCAAGCTGAAATTTGGCTAACTGACCGCGCAGCACCCAACGCAATCCATCAACGACCTGGCTGGCAAACGATGCATCGTTGCTGCAGTTGTCGCCACAAGCCAAACAATCCTGCATGCCATCGAGCAAGGCAATGTAATTGGTTCCCAAACCGTAATTCGGTTGCAAACCACCGTTGGCATCGGCGAATCGTCGCCATGCTTGGTTAACCCCGACAATATTGCTCTCGGCATCAATCAGCGCGACATGCGCGCTCAAGGCATCAATGACAGGCTGGAACCCCGCTGCTGCAAAGAAAGCAGCGGCTTGCGCAGGAGCAGCGAGTTCGTTTTGCATTGAGACAGCCCCCAAAAAACTATTACTAAGAGCATAGTCTTTTTCGGAAGAACTTTGAATCAATCGGGTAAAAACCTGACTAAACCCAAACAATGCAAAGCCTGTCCAAGCACCTAAACGGCGTCAAAAGCAGTTACAACGCATCAAACGAATGGCACAGATCGAGCTACCGAACGAAGGTAAAGTGGTTTCACCTTAAGCCCAGAGGAGACATCATGGAAAAGACCAAAAGCAAGGCCGGTAAATTTCTCAAACTCGACAAGCTGGGGCAACGCATCCTGCATGCCGCCCGGGCTTTGACCCGACAGCGCAAGGAAAGGGCACAACGCGCCTTCGAACGCCGACTGTCACCGCTGGTCTAGCACCGGAAAGGCATGGCCGGGCACGGCTTCCCGTCGCGCAGAAAACAACGGCGGCATCCCGAAAACGGGATGCCGCCGTTTCCTAATCGGCCGCAGCTGCGTTGAGAATTCGTACTTC
>DAIMCQ010000051.1:0-7101 GCA_036726285.1 Azonexus sp. | reverse complement strand
GCTGGGAGCGGCTGCCATGTCGCCGACAATGCGTACTTCGCGCTGCGGGAACGGAATTTCAATCTGATGCTGGCGAAACAACCGCCAGACGGTGAGATTGATATCGGACACGACATTGCCTCGCCCACCTTCCGGATCTTCGATCCAGAAGCCCAGTTCGAGATTGATGCTGCTGTCGGCAAACTGGGCCAGGAACACCTTTGGCGGCGGTTCGGCGAGCACGCGCTCCTGGCTGGTCGCCGCCTCGGTCATCAAACGCATCGCCAGATCGAGATCAGTACTGTAAGCAACCCCGATCGTCGTCGTCAGGCGCAAGCGGGAGTCTGAATAGGTCTGGTTCTGCACCGTACTGCCGATCAGCGTTTCATTGGGCACGATGTATTCGGTGCCCCCCGGATGCTTGAGGACGGTATAGCGCGTCGTGATCTGGGTGACTTGCCCGGCTTCGCCGCCTACCTGCACGATGTTGCCGATACGAATCGACCGGTCGAGCAGGATGATGAAACCCGAGACGTAATTGCTGGCGATTTTCTGCAGGCCCAAGCCCAGGCCGACACCCAGCGCACCGGTAAAGACAGAGAGCGCCGTCATGTCGATACCGACCAGCGACAAACTGGTGACGATGGCGAGCACGGTCAGCAGGGCCTTGGCGACGCGGACGCCGACGATGCGCAGACTGGAATCGATACTGGCAACCCGCATCAGGCGGGCTTCGATCAGGCCGGCCACCCACAGCGCCAAGACCACGGTCAGGAATACGGTGATGACGCCGTGCAAAATCATCCACAAGTCGATGCTCTGCTTGCCCACCGAGAACTCCACCTGCTCCAGCGCCTCGACCACGTAGGGCGCCAGATCGGTGATATACAAGGCCAGCCAGCTCCACACCACTGCCGCAATGATGCGCTCCCAGGCGGTCAGCCAGGTCGCCTGCGGAAAGGCCTGGCGCAGCACGAAGACGACGCAGCGAACCAGCGCCATCGAACCGAACAGCGGCAGGGCCAGCTTGAGCAGATTGACATGGACAAAAGGCTTGAGCGCCAGGCGCACGCCGCCAACCAGCAACATCCCGGTGAGCGGGAAAACCAGCCGCGCGCCGGCATCGCTCAAGCGGCCGGCCCCCTCCTCATGCCGCTTGCGCCACCAGGTGGCGACGGTTGCGGCAAGGCCAATACAGGCGAGCAGCGCCAACACCTGCCAGACGAAATTGGGGTCGTTGACGTCTGCCCAAAGATCATTGAACAGTTGCAGGGCTGGATTTTTCTGACTCATGCCTTCCTATCCAGAGCAGCGGCGAAGAAGCCGTCGGTATTGTGCTGGTGCGGCAACAGGCGCAGCACGTCGCCATCGAGCGCAATGCCGTGGCGAGCCAGGATGCCGGAAGCGGGAGTCAGAACGAAGTCGGGGTGCGTTTCCAGGAAGCCCTGGATGATTGCATCGTTCTCCGCCGTCAGCAGGCTGCAGGTGGCATAGACCACCCGGCCGCCCGGCCGAACCATCTTGGCGGCGGCATCGAGGATGGAAGCCTGCTTGACGGTCAGTTCGGCGACCGAGGTTTCACTCTGCCGCCATTTCAGATCGGGATTGCGGCGCAAGGTACCGAGACCGGAACACGGCGCGTCGACCAGCACGCGATCGATCTTGCCGGCCAGGCGCTTGATCTTGGTATCGCGTTCATGCTCGATGCGGGCCGGATGAACGTTGGACAGGCCGGAGCGGGCCAGACGCGGCTTCATATTGCCCAGCCGCTTGTCGGAGACGTCGTAGGCGTAGAGGCGGCCGGTATTCTTCATCAAGGCGCCGAGCTGTAAGGTCTTGCCACCGGCTCCGGCACAGAAATCCGCCACCGCCTCGCCACGCTTCGGCTCCAGCAGGTAGCCGAGCAACTGGCTGCCTTCGTCCTGAACCTCGAAAGCGCCCGCCAGAAACAACGGATGCTTGGCCAGGGCGGGCTTCTCGCGCAGGCGAACCGCAACCGGCGACAACGGCCCGGCAATGGCGGCAATCCCCTCGGCAGCCAACTGTTCGAGCACCGCCTCACGACTGCTCTTGATGGTATTGACCCGCAAATCGAGCGGCGCCGGCAGATTCAGGGCCTTGCTGAGATTCAAGGTTTCCGCCTCGCCAAACTGGGCAGCCAGGCGTTCGTACAACCAGGTCGGCATGTCGCACTGCACCGCCGGTTCGAAGTCGGCTTCCGGCATTGCCTTGGCGGCCGCCAGCCATTCTTCTTCACTTGGCCGCAGCACCGGCGCCAGTTCGCGCTGGCTCCAGCCGCGGGTGACCGCCAGAGCGACCAGCAACAGCTTGCGATCGGTAATCGGCTCGCCACAGCGCGCTTCCAGGCTACGCCCCCGACGCAGCACGGCAAACACCGTTTCGGCAACGAAAGCCCGGTCGGCATGGCCCAGCTCGCGGTGATCGCGGAAATAGCGAGAAACCACGGCATCGGCCGGGTGATCGAAACGCAGCAACTGGCCGAGCACAGTTTCGGCATGGGCAAACAGGGCGGGGGTAAAACGAGCTTTCATTGCATTCCTAAATGTTCGAGAGCGCCACACGGCACAACGACTAAGGCACGGCTCCTGTCTCGGTGCCGATTTCGGTCAGCACCTGGACGAAACTCTCACCTTTTTTGTCGGTAAAGCGAATTTTAACCGGCAAGCGCTGCCGATCGAGCGCAATCCAGATTTCTGTCGTGTTATCGGTCATCGCCCGCAGGTGCAAGCTGCGAAAACGTCCGGCCGGCGTGTCGATTTCCTCTTCGCCCAGCGAATCGAGTTCATAGCGCTCGTATTTCTTGCCGGTGACGACGCCGATCTGGCTGCCTTCGGCTAAACGGCCGAGGTAAGCCAGTTGGTAGTTGAGCGACAGGATATCCTGCGCCCCCTTGGCGATTTCGCGCACACTGCCGTCGCGCGACAGACTGACCACGCCGCTTGCCCAGTCGAAATCGGCATTCTCGTTGCTGTCCTGGCCGTTCTTGCGACTGCGCAAGCGTTCCGGCTGCAGGCCGCCGGGCGCCATCCGGCCCTGGCTTTCGATTTCCAGCCGAACCGGCTTGAGTAGGGCCGCCAGGCCGCTGGTCTCGGTCACGCCCAGCAAGCGATAACGCCCGTCCTCGCTGAACTCCCAGCGATGTTCGGCGCGTCCGACCTGCAGGCCGAGCGATTCCTTGATAATGGCAAAGCGCAACACCCCGGTCGCGGCCAGCACCGGCCGGGCCGGCGCTGCGGGAGGCGGCGGCGGTACCGCTTCGACCGGCTCAGCCGCCATCGCCGGCTCAACCGACTCGACCACCGCCTCGGTGGCGACGCTCGGTACACTGGGCGTTTTGGCCGCCGCGCGCCAACGGGCTTTTTTAGCTGGCGGCTTGGCCGCCGGGTGGACAACTTCAGGCAAGGCGGGGGGCGCAACCGGAGGCGGCTGCAGTTCAACCCGCAAAGGAAGCGACTCGGTACCGCCCCCGAACAATTCGACATCCGTACCGAACAAGGCAACGCCATGAATGGCCAGCGAACCGGCCAGCGCCAGGATCAGTACGAGGGGCATCGCCGTTCAGCGCACCTCGGGCGCAACCAGGGCGGTCGATTCGGCGGTATCCACCGCCAGGCGGACCCGGCCATCCTCCAGACGCAGCTTGTCTTCGGCGAACCAGCGTACGGCTTGAGGATAGATCCGGTGCTCCTGCTGCAGGATGCGCGCCGATAACGCAGCTTCGTCATCGCCATCGAGCACCGGCACGGCGGCCTGGATGATCACCGGCCCGTGATCCAGGGTGGGCGTGACGAAATGCACGGTACAGCCGTGGATGCGGACCCCTTCCTCCAAGGCTCGGCGGTGGGTATGCAAACCGGGAAAGGCAGGGAGCAAGGAAGGATGGATGTTCATCAGGCGGCCTTCGTAATGGCGCACGAAGTCCTCCGTCAGGATTCGCATGAAGCCGGCCAGCACCACCAGATCCGGGTGATAGCCATCGATGCACTCGGCCAGCGCGGCATCGAAAGCCTCGCGTCCGGCAAAGGCCTTATGGTCGATGTAATGCGCTTCGATCCCGGCCTTCTGCGCCGTTTCCAGGCCCCGGGCATCCGGCCGGTTGCTGATCACGGCCACGATGTTGACCGGCAACTGACCGGCATCGCGGGCGGCGATCATCGCCTCCATGTTGCTGCCACGGCCGGAAATCAGGATGACGATATTCTTCATTTCAAAAAACTCACCGGTAAAAAGAAGGTACTGACCATGGTCTGGGTCAGACGGGAAAGATTGCGGCCATTGCGGTCGGCGACGACCTTGGCCATGAAATCGAGCAGCCCCATCACCCGCCCGAACTCGCGCTCGAAAGACAAATTGCGGTTGTTCGGATCAAGCTCGTTGGAGAGCAAGTAAGGCTCGCCGGCTGCCGTGCGATCATGCCCCAGCTTCCAGACCGCGACGTCCATGTTGCGGGCGCAGTTGAACAGTTTGACTTCGTTCAGGCTGTCGAGAATATAAAAGGATTCCTTGTGTTCGAAAGCGGCATCGACCATGGTCAGCAAACCGAAGACCAGGGCAGCGACGCGGTCGCCGGCATAGGCCTCGTTGAAAGCCAGGGCCGCCGCCTGGCCTTCGCGCCAACCGCTCAACTCCGGCCAGGAGCGATAATTCCGGTTGCGCAAACGCTCCAGCGCCGCCTCACGACTGGCCAGGCCGGCCTTCTTCCATTCTTTCGGATTGCGTTTGTAGAGTTTGTCCGCAATCGACAACAGGCCGTCGATCACTTCTGCCCGATTGGTGTCGGCAATCCGGTCGACCTCGGTCTTGGCCAGATATTTGACATCGACTGCCGACTCGCTCCGACCGTCCTTCCCCAGCCGGGTCGTACACGCCATCATCAGCGCCAGGGCCAGGAAGATGGCCAGTCGATGCATCAGGCCGTTTTGCTCTTGACGTAGCCGATCCCGACCGGGACCAGCGAGAAGACGATGATGCCGATGATGATCAGCGACAGGTTGGCCTTGACCCAGGGAAAATTGCCCAGCCAGTAGCCGGCCAGGCAAAGCGACACGACCCAGGCCAGCGCGCCGATCAGGTTGAACAGCGTGAAGCGGGCGTAGCTCATCGAGCCGATTCCCGCCACGAACGGCGCAAAGGTCCTGAACAATGGCAGGAAGCGGGAGATCACCAGCGTCTTGCCACCGTGTTTTTCATAGAAGGCATGTGTCTTGATCAGCGCATCGCGATTGAAGAAGCGCGAGTTCTCCCAATGAAAAACCTTGGGCCCGAGAAAACGGCCGATCTGGTAATTCAGTGTATTGCCGATTACCGCTGCAGCCGTCAAAACGCCGATCAACACGAAGATATCCATGCCGCCCTCGCCCAGCGCGGCCAGCGCGCCGGCCACGAAGAGCAGCGAGTCGCCAGGCAGGAAGGGCGTCACGACAAAACCGGTCTCGGCGAAGACGATGAAGAAGAGGATGCCGTAGATCCACAGGCCGTATTGCTGGACCAGCACGGCAAGATGCTTGTCGAGATGAAGAATGATGTCGATGAATTGCGCGAGGTATTCCATGCGGGTGGCGCCAAGAGGAAAATCAGGGCGCCATTTTACCCTAAGGGCTAAAGCGCCCCCCGGCCCACGGCCAAATCGCCCTCGCAACGATGGGCTAGCGGTTGTCCCGCGCTCTTGCCAAGAACGCCGATCGCTCTATCGGCCGTGCGGACAGCCACGCTCAGACGGGCAATTCGGCCAGCGCCGCCGACCGTTCGGCATCGCCCGCCTCAACCCGGTTGCGTCCGCCGGCCTTGGCGCGATAAAGCAGCAAGTCCGAACGATGCAGCCAGTCATCCCAGCTTTCCTCCGGCAGGCGGGTAGTCACGCCAAAACTGGCAGTGACCCTGTCGACATCGGGAAAAACCTGGGCGGCAAGCAGCGCGCGGACTCGCTCGGCCAGGTCGGCCGCACTGGCAAAAGCGGTATTGGGCAGAAGCAGCAGAAACTCCTCGCCGCCCCATCGGCCAAGCACATCGGAGGCCCGGATCGACGCCTGCATCAAGCGGCAAAAGGCGACCAAAACCCGGTCGCCGGTCGCATGTCCGAAACGGTCGTTGATCGCCTTGAAGCAATCGATATCGACCATCACCAGCGACACCGGATGGCCGTAACGTTGCTGGCGCTCAATCTCCAGCCGCGCCGCCTCTTCGAGATGGGCCCGATTCCAGACCCCGGTCAAGGTGTCCTTCTTGGCCAACAGGCGAAAACGCTGGTCGGCCTGCTCCTTGGCCATCAGCACAAAACCGTTCGAACCGAGCACGGTGGCGGCAAATGAAGCGATGACGAGCCCTACCTGGACCGGCGTGCCGGCTGCGACATCGACGATTTCCACCTGTCCGGCAGCCAGCAGCAGCGTCCGCGCCAGCAATCCGATCAAGGTGATGGCGAAAGCGCCGATCAGCAGATGGCGGCCTCGTCCCGCCTGGCCCGGCGCAACCAGCAGCCACAGCAGCACCGCCAGCTGGCCGCTGCTCAGTACGCCACTGAGCAGGATGCGCGCCGGCAGATCGTCGAGCAGCCAGGCAAAGCCGAGTGCCGCCAGCATGGGCGGCCCCCACAGCAGCGGCATCGACAGTCGACGCCGTTGCAATTGCAACAGGGCACCGAGAAAGCAGGCATAGGCCCCGGCCAGTGCAACATTACCGCCGACGATGGAGAGCAGGTCCGGAATCCGCTCGCGCAAGCCGAGCAGGATGAGGGCCAGGGTATTGAGGGCGAGCCCGCCCGCCCAGATGCCCAGGCCATCGCCGCCGTTCCGGTAGGCCACCCAGCCGACCGAGAAAGTCAGGGTGGCACAGGACAACAACAGCATCATCCACAGCGTGGGCATGTCAAACTGCATTTTTCTCCTGCTTCAGATCCTGATTGCTTGCGCCTTGGCCGGCGCGTTATGTTCTACCTTGCCGCGGCGGTTTTGAGCCGTTTTCGAAGCGCGATTGTCTTTGAGCCCCAATTTCCCACCCATGAAATTTACCCGCTTTTTCCTCAATCGCCTGCAAAACCAGCCGATCGCCAGCGACACCGTGGTCGTCATCGACGTCCTGCGCTCCTTCACCACGGCCGCGGTG
>DAIMCQ010000050.1:11070-18632 GCA_036726285.1 Azonexus sp. | reverse complement strand
GGGGGCTGGGATTTGGTGAGCGGTCCGTGTCAGGGTTTTATTCGTGCTTGCCAAGCTCCGTGGTCAAGCCGCCGAGTCCGCGGTCTTACAACGCCGCCGCCCTGAAAAGCATCAACGCGAATACGCCTGTTTTGAAAGACTCTGGGGTGCACTGGACAGCGTCCCGCCGCAACGGCGACGCAAAAAGCGCCTTGCCGCGGGCGCCGGCCTCTGCATCGCCGCCCTGGCTGCACTGCTTCAGCTGACGACGGGCGACAGCATCGATCAAACCGGCATCGGCGAAACGCGCCACCTGGCCTTGAGCGATGGCTCGACCGTCGATCTCGATGCCGACAGCAGGCTGCGTATCGAATACACCCCGTGGCGGCGGCGCATCACCGTTCAGCAAGGCCAGGCCTTGTTCAAGGTGGCGCCGGGCATCCGGCCGTTCGAGGTGGTCGCCGGCCACGGCCGCCTGCGCGACATCGGGACCACCTTCAACGTACTGGAAGACCAGGGCAAGGTCACGGTTTCGGTCGCCGAAGGCGCCGTCGAAATCAATCTCGACCACAGCGAACGGAAATGGCTGCTCAGCGCTGGCCGGCAAGCCAGCTATGGAGCGGACGATGTTTACGCCACCCGGCAAATCAGCCCGCAGGAAGCCGAAAGCTGGCTGCAAAACCGCTGGCGGTTCGAGGATGCCTCGCTCGGCGAAGTAGCAAGACAAATCAACCGCCAGCACGAACGCCCTGTCCTGCTCGGCGATGCCTCGCTCGACCGTTACCGGGTCAGCGGCGTATTCGAGCGCCAGGATCGTGCCGGGCTGCTCAAGGCGCTGTGCACCATTCTGCCGATCAAGCTCGAAGAAGGCCCGGACGGCACGCGTTTGCGTCGCCGATAAAAATATTTTCCGATCGATGTCAGGGTCGGCCGCCCTTTTTCGTCTTAGTTCTTGTCGGGCGAATGCGCCCACTCAAAACACAGCAAAAAAAGGGGAAACTCCATGCACCAACCGCTGCGCCTCGCGCTGCTTGTCGCCTCGATCTACTCGGGCGGCGTTCTGGCCCAAGCCAAACCGATCGACATCTCTGCCCAGAGCCTGGGCAGCGCCCTGACCACACTGGCCAGCCAGAGCGGCATCCAGATCCTGTTCAGCGCCGACGAACTCAAAGGCGCCCAGGCCTCGGCACTGCGCGGCCAACTCAGCCCGGAAGAAGCGCTGCGCAAATTACTGGAAAGCAGCGGCTTCACCTTCAGCAGCACCAGCAAGGGCACCTATGTCGTGCAGAAACGACCGGCCGCAGCAGGCGACAAGGTACTGCCGGAGGTACGGGTTACTGCCGATGCAGAGCGGAGCTATAAACCGGAAAAGGCAACGGTTGCAGGGAAAGTCCCCCTCGCTCTCCGAGAAATTCCAAACTCCGTTTCCGTGCTGACACGCCAGCAAATGGACGATCAGGACATGGTCACCATGGGCGATGCCATGCAACAAATGACCGGGATTAACGTCTACGCCAATGACACCACCAATAATCAGTATTACGTACGAGGTTATGGTCTGGGTGTCATGTATGACGGCGTTACATCCTATAACGGCATGACCCCTTCCCATCAATTCGACCTGCCACTCTATGAACGAATTGAAGTATTGCGTGGACCTGCCGGGCTATTGAGAGGGTCGGGAGAGCCGGGAGGTGTCGTCAACCTGGTCAAAAAACGGCCGAAAGACAGCTTTGGTTTGTCATGGGCGACAACAGTCGGCTCCTGGGATACGTACCGCGTTGAAGGTGATGTGACCGGTCCGCTGAATGCCGACAAAACGCTGCGCGGCCGCCTGGTCCTTTCCGATGAGGATCGAGGCTATTTTTACGACCACACGCATAGCCAGAAATGGCTGGGTTTTGGGGCGCTGGAGTATGACCTGTCGCCACAAACCACACTGTCGCTTTCCTTTTCCGCACAGGACCAGAACGTCAAGGCCCCCTGGTCCGGCCTGCCGGCATACTTGAATCAAAGCAATCCCGACACGGGCGTTTACCCGCTGCTGGATGTTTCCCGTTCGACATTCAACGCCCCTGACTGGGGCCGAATGTTGTACCACACCGAAGAAACCTCGTTTGGATTTGAACATCGATTCGATAACAAATGGTTGGCAAAAGCGAGCTTCAATCATCGAGAGCAACGCCAGTACTACAAATACGCCATTACCTCCACAGGCGTTAATCCCACCAGCAACTTGGTCAGTTATCGAACTATGCAGGGCGATTATGACTACACCTGGGATGGCCTTGACCTCTATGCCAACGGCCCGTTCGAATTGCTCGGGCGGACCCACAATTTGCTCGTTGGATTTAACGCCGAAATCTATAACAGCACGAGCAAAACCGGGAATGGCCCGAATTTCAAAAACGTCACTTTTGGTAATTTAAGCACGCTCGTCGAACCCTCCATTGCCTACACGTCAGGCAGTGAGAGTGAAACCAGGCAAAGCGGCCTTTATTCCCAACTTCGCCTGAGCATTGCAGATCCGCTGACACTGGTGCTCGGGGCCCGTACAACCAACTTCAAGATCAAAACGCGAAATGTCTCCCCGTCCGCAGAAACGACATGGAAAGACGGAGCCAAGGCAGACAACCAAATTTCGCCTTATGGCGGCATCCTTTATGACCTAACCAAGGAAATTACGCTGTACGGGAGCTACGCCGATATTTTTGTACCGCAGACTCAACTCAAGGCTGATGGCAGCACGCTGGACCCGCGCACAGGCCGCCAGTTCGAAGTGGGGAGCAAAGGCGATTTCTTTGACGGCAAACTGGGCGCCACGTTTGCGGTATTCAATATCCGCGACAAGAACCGCGCCTATGCCGACCCAGCCTACCCGACCTCGAGTTTTTATCTGAACGCCGGCGAAATTGAAAGCAAGGGATGGGAAATGGAAGTGACCGGCAAACCCCTTCGCGGCCTTGACGTGACTGCCGGTTATACGCGCCTGAATACCCGCTATCTGAAGGATCGCAGCAACGAAGGTCTCACCTATTCCATCCAGACACCGAAAGATCAGTTCAAGCTCTGGTCGAACTATCGATTCGACAGCGAGAGTGCCCTGGCCGGCGTCAGCACGGGTTTGGGGATCATATCGGTCAGCGGCGCGCAAAGCTCCCGAGGCTGGCGTGATCAGCTGGTAAACAGTGGGTACACCGTCGTGAATGGACGTATTGGCTACCAAATCGATAAAACCTACTCAATCAGTTTGTTGGCCAATAACCTGTTTGACAAGAAGTACTACGCATCCGTCGGCACCCCCAATATCTACAATTTTTACGGTGAGCCGAGAAACTTCATGTTGACCTTGCGCGCAAGTTATTGAGAGCCCGAAACTTAACTGTCGTCACGCACGCCCCGGCAAGACTGCCGGGGCAGTCATACCGGAGTTGAGAATGCAAAGAAGGCAATTACTCGGTGGCGTACTTTTTTTCGCGGCGGGAAGTCTCATCGCGCAAGAGAAGCCGGAAGTCGCCATCGACCCGAATCCGCTCGACAACGAACTGGAAAAACACCCGCGTTGCGTCATCTGCAACATGGATCGCCGCAAATTCCACTACGCCCGCCACCTGCTGCACTACGGCGACGGGCATGCCCAGGGCACCTGCTCCGTCCATTGCGTCGCCGAATGCATGCTACGTGAGAGACGGCGCGGCTTCCGGGCGATCTATGCCCCGGATTACGAGAGCACGGCCGAACCCAAGGTCCTGTTCGAAGCGGCTTCCGCCACCTACCTGATCGGCAGCGACCTGCGCGGCGTCATGACGCCAGTCAGCAAGGTCGCTTTCGCCAACAGACAGGCTGCCCTGCAAGCCAAACAGGTCTACGGCGGAGAAATCGGTAGCTTTGCCACTGCGATCACGCTTTCCATGGAAGAAACCGCCAACAGCCTGATCAGGCGATACGACACTGATTTGGAGCGGCTGCACCGAAAGAAAAGCCACGCGCCGGGATGAAAGCAATCAAGACCCACTTCCGCGACCACTTGCTGTTGGCGGCAATCGGTCTCCATGCATGTCTGGCGTCGGCCGAAAATCACGATACCTGCCGGCTGGACCTGGAAGCGATTCCGTCCTTTCTGGCCGAGAACGATCCGGGAATCCGGGATCAAGTGCATCGCCATTCGAGTGCTTAGGCTAAATCCGAGAAGGCTTGCGCTTGCTTACCTCCCCAGCTATGACCGCATATTCGAAATTCTTGTCACGCGCCAAGCCATTGGCATCCAGAACCTCAAAAGACGCGACATCGATGCTCTTGTAAATTCTGCCGGTCTTGAAAAAAAACACGCCGTTCTTGTCCTTGCCCCAATAGCGGTTGAGCATGACGAAAGATGCTCCATCAATACCTTTGATGGTCCTCTTGCCATTAGCATCGTAAAGACCGTTTTTGCATTTTGCATATGAACAAGCTGAAAAACTGGGGTCGGTAAACAGGAATTCAAAACTGCCAGCATCGATGCCGCTCCAAATCTGGTGGTGGCAATACACGTTGTTTTTGTCCCGTGCCCAGATATCGTTGATGATTTCAAAGGAATCCGGGGCGGAATTCCTGAGTGGCTTGAGCAGCGTGGAATAGCCTTGGTATTTGCCGATTCTGCTACCAGATTTTTCTGAAAATACTGTTCGCTCATCTTTCGCAAAACCAGTCGCTTCTGGACCGCCGACAATTTCGAAACTGCTGGCATCGGCCTCGCTACAAAAGTAGCCGTTGAACCAGATGCCATTCCGGTCTGCTGCGTAGTTGCCGCCGATAACATAAAAGCTGGCCAAATCGGCAGCAATGGGGCGAGCCAAGTGATAGACGCTATGCTTGTCCTTACCATAGTAGGCATTCAGCGCAATAAAGCTGTTGGCATCGGCATTCGCCAGCACGGAGAAATAGGGCTTGTCGGACGAGTAGTAGAAGAACGGGTAATCAAAGGTACCGGCCTGAAAACGATAGAAGACACGGCGGCCATCACCGAAGTAGGCATGCCCGAGGCTGACGAGCCCCAGATAGTATGTTTCCGACCAATTCCACCAAGCATCGGCCTGTGGAAACCGTTGCTGCAGCAATTCAGCTAATTCCTTCGACTCACTATGGTTGGCAAATTCGATGAAATGCCAATTGAAGTAGTAGAGATGATTTTTGTCGGCGAAATACTCTTGCTTCGGAAAAAAAGCCAGGCTTGCGGTGTCAACGTCACGCCATATCTGCAAGCCCTCACCCGAACCGCTCAGTGCATATACCTGATTCCGGTCATACGCAAAGTAGTAGTTATCAGCAACGATTATGAACGTTGCCGGATCGGAGTCGGGTATTGGCTGCGCTCCCTGGAAGACAGTCTTTTCATCTCTGGCGTACTCGTGGTTAAGAACAGACAAGTTGCCGCACCTCAGGCGCTTGAGACTCGACGGTACGAGCATGCTTTCGAGGAAATAGTAGCCCTCGTTGTTTCTCAACCAGACCGACTCTCTATAGTCAACGTGGTACAGAATCTGAAAACCATCAGCTGCCATTTTCAATGGCTGGCCATGTACCGAGACGACGTTTTCTGAAATTGTAAAAGGAGCAGTTTGCACGCTTGATCCTAAGTAAGGGGGAAACATCTATCGGGAACCGCTTTATCGAAAAAGCTAAGCGAGTCGGCGGATTGTCGGGGCGCCCAATAATTCATGTCAATGGAATGAATAAATCTAACGACGAATGGCGCGGCGAATACAGCAATCCTCGTCATTCAGCAGAAGACCCGACTCACCTCTTTTTCTGCGCCACGCTGAAGCAGATATTCCCTGTCTGAAAGCCTTGCTTGAAACCGAGGAACAAACTTTCCCTGGCATAGGCAGGGCCTTCCTGCCACATCCCGCCATCTTTTCTCTTCGGCAGCCGGCTCATTCCAGCACAGCCCGAAGCTGGCTGGCCAAGGTTTCCATGCTCACCTCGCCGACGATCTTGCCCCGGACGATGCCCTGCGTATCGATCAGGAAGGCGGTGGGCAGCGCGACGACGCCATAGCGGCGGGTGATGGCCGAGGTCTCGTCGAGCAGGACCGGATACCGAATACCGCGCGGCTCGACGAATGCCCGGACCTCGGCGGCCGACTGACCGACATTGACGGCCAGGATGCGCAGCCCCTTGTCGCGCAGGTGGGGATGGATCGCCTCGACTGCCTTCATTTCCGCAAGACACCCCGGACACCATTCGGCCCAGAACATGAGCAGCACGGGCTGTCCGTTCTCCTGAACGGGAAAGGCCAGGGTGCCGCCGCTCGCCAGCGCGCTGCGAAATGCCGGTGCCGGCTGGCCGATATTGAGATTGACCGGCGGCTCGCCAGCGCAAGATACAAGCAACATCGAGAACAGGATCAGGAGACCAAGGCGCATCTCAGCGCTCGAACAGGATCAGGTTCGAACTCAGCACCTGATAGCTCGCCAACGCGGCAAACAGCGCGAAGCCAAGCGCGGCCAGCGCGGCCAGGCGGCGCGACACGGCGGGAATCACCGCCTGCAGGCTGGCCACCCGGGCAAAGGGCTGGATGGCGCCGACCGCCAGGCCGCAGGCAGCAGCGACAAACAAGGGCAGATACAAAGCGTAGCCCTGATAGGCGTACTCGCTCTTGAGTATGCAGAACGGGCAGTGGTGGTGCGGGTGCTCGTAGATATAGAGGGAGACGAAAGCCAGGACGCCGCTGATCGCCGCGACGAAAGCAAAGGCGCTGCCCAGGGCCGTGGCGTAGGCGGCCCACCGACCGGGCCGGCGCCACTGCCTAAGCGCGGCAGCGACCGCCAGGAGCTGGGCTGGATAAAACAGCAGCATGGCCGGCCCGGCCGCCATCGCCGAGGCTTCGCCGCTCAGCCCCTTGCCCTCGGCGGAGAACAGGCTGCCGCAACAGGAGGTGATGACATTGGCTTTGAGCCCCCTGAAGTACTGGAACTCCAGCCAGAAGCAGACCGCGAGCACAGGCAGCAGCGCCAGCAGCAGCCGGTACTTGATGCGGACCAGCGGGTAATCGCGCGCCTGCGCATCGACATGGTTGATGGCCAGCCACATGGCCGCCAGAAAGAAAACGAGGATTTGTCCGAGCAGCGCCGGAAAGCCGTACTCATTGACGTTCAGCGTCCCGACCGCGCACATCGCACCGACGAACATGACGGCCAGGCGGTCGGCGGTAAAGACAAACAGCAGCAGCTTGGCCAGTTGGACCGCGAAGATGAAACTCAACACGGTAGACAGCAGGTAAGTCCCCCGTTCCAGCGCCAGCTGCGCCTCGGAACCACTGCGGATATCCCAGCGGGCGATGATGCGCAGGGCAAACGGCGCGCTCGCCAGCAGCATCAGGGCGCCGACGGCGGAGGCCAGCAGCAGGGCGATGATCGCAGGCTGGAAAAGCATGCCTAGAGATCGACCAGGCGCCCGTCGCGCATGGCGATAACCCGATGTACCGCCGATGATTCGACCACCAGGGGATCGTGGCTGCTCAGCAAGACCGTCTTGCCGGCGGCGCTCAGGCTTTCCAGCACCCGCTTGTTGAGCGCCCGCGGATTGATGCGCGCGGCGAAATC
>DAIMCQ010000050.1:0-11060 GCA_036726285.1 Azonexus sp. | reverse complement strand
GATGACCATGAATTCACCGGACAAAACGGTATCGAGATTGGCCGTCGGCTCGTCGGCGACGATGACCTCAGGATCGTTGATCAAGGCGCGGGCGATGGCAACCCGTTGCTGCTCGCCACCGGACAGCCACTCCACCCGTGCCGCGGCGCGATGGCTGAGTTGCAGCTGGGCGAGCAGCGCCTCGGCTCGCGCCACCAGCTCCCGACGCGGACGACCGGTCGGCAGGGCCGGCAGGATGACGTTTTCCAGCGCCGACAAGCCTTTGATCAGGTTGAATTGCTGAAAGATGAAGCCAAAGGTCTGGCGACGGATTTCGGTCAGGAAACGCTCGGGCAAACCGGAAATATCCTCGCCCTTGAGCCGTACCCGGCCGCTGGTCGGCCGCGCCAGGCAGCCGATCAGCGTCAGCAGCGTGGTTTTGCCGGAACCGCTGGGGCCGCGCAAGGCGGTCACCCGCCCAGCCTCGATCCGCAGGTCGATACCGTTCAAGGCCCAGTATTCGTTGCTGCGCCCCTGGTTGAAGGCTTTTTTGACGGCCAGCAGTTCGATCATGCGCGCATCACCGAATCGGGGTCGGTAATCGCCGCCCGCCAGATGGGGACCAGTACCGCCGCACAGTAGGGAAAGATGGTGAAGAAGGCCAGGCTCGCCACCTGCATGCCATCCACCGCCGGAATCAGCGTAAAGCGCGGATAAAGGACTGACCAGCCTTTCAACACCGGCTCAAGCAGGGCGGCGGCGCAATAAAAGACATGGATGTAGGCGGCGATGAAACCGATCAGGAAGGCGGCGAGCGAGACCAGCAAGCCCTCCCACAACTTCATCCGGATCACGTCGCCGGTCTCCCAGCCAATCGCCTTGAGGATGCCGATCTCTTTTCGCTCCTCGGCCGAAAGCCCGGCCGCTTTTTCCCAGGCGAGGATGGTGAAGGCGAGGATCGCCCCGGCCAGGATGGTCAGCATGATGCCCTCGCGCCAGTCGAACATGCTCTGGTAGGTGCGCAACACCTCTTCGCGCAGGATCGGCCGCGAATCCGGCAAGGCCTGGCTGAGCTTGCCGGCGATATTGCGCACCTCCTGCGGATTGGCGACCGAAAGCGCGATATCGGTGTAATGGCCGGCCGGATAGTCGAAGAAAGCACGGAAATCGGCCTCGGCAAGCAAGACCAGGTCGGCCGAGAGCAACTCGGCATCGGGCGACAGCAGGCTGGCGATGCGGAAAGTAAACAGCTTGCCGCCATACGCCCGGAAAGAAATCACATTGCCCGGCGCCAGCCCCCGCAAGCGGGCCAGCGTCGCGCCGATGGCGATGCTGCCGGGCGCGATTTCCTCGGCCGGGCGGGCCATGAAGGTGTAATTCGCCTTGACCACGGCATCGTAGTAATAGCCCCACAAACGCCCTTCCTGCTTCTGCACGCCGCGAATCCGCCCGATTTTCTCCAGGTAGCCGGGCGGGATCAGGTCGTGACGCCCCGCCACCATGCGCTGCAGGATCACTTCCGGCGAACTGGCCAGAACGAAGCTGGCCTCGCTGCGCAGGGCATTGGCGAACAGGCCGACGGAGGCCAGGGCAAAGACCAGCAAGGCATAGACGGCCAGCAAGCCGATATTTTTGCTCTTGCGGCGGGCCAGTGAAGCCAGCGTGAAATCAATCAGGTGAAGTTGCTTTTCCAGCCAGATACGCATGGGATTCAGTCAGGACGGCGGGCGGCGGCAACAAGGCCCCGGAAGGAAAATGCTCGAAGGCGGCGGGATGATCCTGCAGGGCGGCATGCAGGTCGGCCTGCGACGGATGGCGGGTATAACGGGCCTCCATGAACAGCGACAGATCGGTCAGGCCAAGCCGCTCCGCCAGCTTATGCCGCGCGCTGCGCTGCTGGCGCGCCGCATCCGTGGGATGACTGGCATCGAGCCAGAGCAGCCCGAGCATTGCCAGCCCCAGGCCGAGAGCGAAGAGGACGAGAAGCGAGCTACGCAGCTTCAAAGCAGGCCGCGCACCGTGGACAGGATCTTGTCGACCGGCGCGCCCAGTTCGAGCACCGCGCTCAGGCGGCCGTCCGGCCCGACCACGTAGGTCGAGGCAGTGTGGTCGACGACGTAGCTACCATCCTCCCGGGCCGGCTGCCGGCGGTAGGCCGCGCCGAAAGCCCCGGCGACTTGCGCGACCGCCTCGTCGCTGCCGGTCACGCCGAGCATCTCGGGGTGGAAGAAAGCGGTGTATTCCTTGAGGCGGGCCAGCGTATCGCGGCCAGGATCGACCGAAACCATCAGCATTCGCACCCGGCTGCGTTCCTCGGCCGACAGCGCGTTGAAGGCCTGGCTACTGGAAGACAAGGCGAGAGGAGCGAGATCCGGACAATGCGTATAGCCAAAAAAGACCAGCAACACCTTGCCGCGCAGCCCTTTGGAATCGACAAGCCCCTCGGCCGATTGCAGGACGAAATCGCCCCCGGCCGGCAGTTTTGGATCGCGGCCCGTCGCACCCGGCCAGCCGACCAGCGCGAAACCGGCAGCCAGCGCCAGCACCAGCACTAGGCAGAGAGCGAACAGCGCATTTTTTTTCATGAAAGGACGGCGAGCAAATCGGAGGATGGCCAGCCCACGGCTGACGACGGGCTGCATCGTAACCAGTTTGTCATTGCGCAGCGCTGCGACAAATTGCCGCAGCCGAGCCGAAAACTAGGCAGGCAGGATGCCGCTGGCGACCGAATAGGCGCGGGTGGCGTGCACGCCTTCGATCCTGACCGGTAGCAGCACCTGCGAACGTTCCAGCCCCTTGATGATGCGCGAGATGGTTTCGAAGCGCAGGTCGGTGATATCAGCCATGTCCTGCCGCGGCGGCAAGACCACCTTGCCGGCACCGTCGGCCAGCAAGCGAATCAGGCTGGTCACCCGACCCAGTGCCGGGCCGCCGCGCAAGGCGACAATCTCGGCCGCACGACGCTGGGCATGGGCCAGCGACTCAAGCAGGGAACTGCCGCTGGCGTCGGGACCGCCTTCCGGCCAGGGCGCCAGTTCGCATTGCGTCAAGGCAACGGCGCTGAAGGTATAGGCCCCGAACAGCATCGTTTCGCAGCCGAGAATATCGCCAGCGATGGCCAGACTGGCAAACGCCGCCGTGCCATCGTCGGCCATCATGTCGAGGCGCACCACGCCTTTGCCGACCCGCCATGCCAGCCCGGCTTCGCCGGCCCTGTGCAAGGCTTCGCCGGCTATCGCCCGCCTGAGCCGACGCGCCTCGCTGCGATCTATCCCGGAAAACAAGCCCATGTCGAAATATCCCCCTTGAGGCCCGCCGACTACAGCCGGGGATTGACGCTGCGGGCGAGGCCAGCGCGCTATGGTAGCGGCGGTATCGCCGGAAGGTAATGCGACATATTGCCGCGCGACAATTTGCCCTATCCACAAGCCTTTCGCGCCGACTTAGCATGCCAGCGCACACGGCAAAACAATGACGAATGACTTGTCGCATGCAATTGAAATTCTTGATCGAAAGACATACGACGATGAGAATCCCCCTGCCCGAATTGCCCGCCAAGGCATCGATCTTCGTCAGCAGCCTGATTCGTGCCCGACGCTTTTACGACAACCTGCTGCAGCAAACACCCGATGCGCAGAACCGGCGCGAACGCACGTTCAGCTACCATTTGCCCGAACAGCAACTGGAAATACAGCAGCGGGCAGGCAAAACAAGGCTCGATCCGCTCCTCAGCCTGCGCATCCCGGTAGATGACGTTTTTTTCCACTACCAGCTTTTGCAGCAACGCAGCCCGAACGCCGCCGGGTCGATCGAAGTGCTCGACGACGACAGGCTGCGCCTGCGCCTGAGCGACCCGGACGGCAACGTTCTCGAAGTGGTAGCAAGGGATTTCGCCGTCGCCGGTCGAGATGCCAAATAAAAAGGCGCCACCGGCAAGGTGGCGCCTCAGACTGCTGACGACCCCCCGATTTTCGGGGGCTTTGTTTTTCTGTTTGGGAATCAGGTCGATTTTCGATTCAAGCCGAAACAAGGCGGATTCTGAAGTTTTCGTACAGGCGGGTCATTTGTCGGTGATGGCAGGGGAAGTAACCGGCATCGAGCCCGACAGCGCTCACCGTCAGGGCAAAGCGTGCTCGCACCCGATCCCGGCGAGACAGATAGGGCTGGCTGTCGTGGACATTGCCCGGCGTGACATGGGTATCGACGATCAGGGCATGCACGCCATCAACGGTTCGATGATCGAGGTAGAAGAACCCGGTCGGCTTGTTGTCGCGGGCCATGAAGCCGGCATCGGGGTCGACCGTGCTGAGCTTGATTCAATTTCCTTCATCGGAGGAGCCGAGTCATCGTCGTCACGCTTGAGCGGTTTCTTGCCGGCGGCTGCCCGATCCGCTTCGATCGCCGCATTGACTTCGATTTCCTTCACCAGCCGCCGCTCGGAGCGAATCCCGAACAGGTAGCCAATAAACAGCATCTTGAACAGCACGACCGGATCAATCATCGGTTGGCCATTGTTCTCGCAATACAGGTGCGCGGTCGCTTCGCGGATGAAATCAAACCGGATAGGTTGGTCGAGCAAGCGGAGCAAGTGGTCTTTCGGGACCAACTGCTCCAGCGTCACCATTTCCAGTTCCGCCTGGGTCGGACAAGCAGGCTTGAGCATGCCGACATGAAAAAAAACAAAGCCTCCAATCGCTTGGAGGCTTTGTCAGCAGTCTGTAGCAGCAGTAGCTGCTTTGCGTTAACTAAGCCGACAGATGTACAGGTAAGGACAGGCCGACCTTGTCGCGGCTCAACGCAACATGTGTTTTGAAGCGCTTGACGTTACCGTTGCCGAAAAATAGCTCACGGGTCAGTTCGTTGTACTGCACCATGTTTTGAACGACGAAAACCAGGATGAAATCCCATTCACCGGCAACGTAGTAGCACTGCTGAATATAGGGGCAAGCTTCGAAGTTACGTCGCGTTGCATCCAATTGGTCCAGTTGCTCACTTTCGACTTCGACATTGGCAATAATGGTCAGACCATACCCTAAGGCATCGGGTGACAAGACGGCTGTGTAACGCTCAATCACCCCTTCATCTGAAAGTCGCTTTAGGCGTCGGTTGACCGCAGCAGTAGATAGATTGACTGCTTCACCAAGCTCATTTTGCGGGGTTCTCGCATCTTGCTGTATGGCGGCAAGTAACTTCTGGTCATAGCTGTCCAGCGCACTTTGCATAATGACTCCTTTTCCAGAATCCCAACATAATGGAACAAAATTGCAAAACAGCGCTTTTTTATCAGTAAAAATTCCTTACGGAGAACAATAAAATTTCATCTGCTGCTTGGCGCAGCTTCTCCTCCACCGGCAAAAGATGAAAGCACCGCAGGCCATGTTGACGCACAATTCCAACGCAATACGAACTGCTTACCCAGAACAACTGAAAGCGATTTTATGCATTGAGACAGCCACTGAGACACGTGACTGGTTATCACATTGGCCACGTTTGAATCCCGAGCCGACCCCGCTTTGGGAGTTGCCTGGGCTAGCGGCTCAGCTTGGCATTGCCAAGTTAGCTATCAAAGACGAATCAATGCGCTCTGAACTAGGCAGCTTTAAAGCACTAGGCGCTCCTGCCGCTCTTGTTCGCTTGATAACTTGCTTGATGCCTGGATTGTCTCCCCGGGGGCTGCTGAAAGGAGAGTATAAAAAGGCAGTGTGCAGGCTGACGGTGGTCAGCGCGAGTGCCGGAAATCATGGGCGAGCACTTGCCGCTGCAGCGCAATCCATTGGATGTGCCTGCAGCATCGTGCTACATGCCCAGGTCAGCGCCGAGCGAGCTGCCGCGATTGAGGCGTATGGCGCACGTATTGTTCGAATCAATGGCAACTACGACGACTCGGTAACTGAAGCGGCACGACTTGCATCGGAAAACGATTGGTATGTGGTGTCGGATACGTCTTACCCTTGCTATGAGACCATCCCGCGGGATGTCATGCAGGGTTATGGAACAATTGCCGCAGAGATTGTCGAGCAAGCCGAAGAGCCATTCACCCATGTGTTTTTGCAGAGCGGAGTTGGCGGGCTGGCCGCCGGAATAGCCAGCTACTTCTGGGAATACGATGGTGCGGCTCGAGCTCACTTTGTTTCGGTCGAGCCAATGCAAGCCGATTGCCTTTACCAAAGTGCATTGCAAGGCTGCGCAAGTCAGGCCAGCGGAGACGTCGATTCACTGATGGCTGGATTGGCCTGCGGCAAGGCGTCCCCCTTGGCCTGGCAAATCGTCGGCTTGGCTGTTGATGATTTTCTAACCATCGCGGACGAAGAAGTAGTTTCCGCCATGCGCCTGCTGGCTGCCGGTTCGGAGCACGACATACCTGTCGTCGCCGGGGAATCAGGGGCCGCAGGATTGGCTGGGTTGCTTTCTATTGCACGTACTCCGGCTGACTCGGCATCTATTGGTCTAGGGCTGGGAAGTAGGGTTTTGCTGATCAACACGGAAGGAGCAACTGCTCCGCAGGTCTATCAACAACTCGTCAATCAATCAGCAGAGAGCGTTGTTGAGAAACAGATTAATTGGCTTACTAATATGGCAGCGCCCTCGGCAATTGGGGTGCAAAACGATGCCTGCAACGTCAGCAGAAGCAGGCACCGAAGCAGTTAGGGATTATCTGAACAAGCCTGAATTTTTTGCTGCCGCGCGTTGCAAATCATTGATTCCCACATCAGCACTCTCGTAGAAACCCGGATCAGTGCTTTGCAAAAACTCGATAGCTGCCGTTCGCCTGGACAAGCAGGGTGTCGTAGGGCTGGGGATGGTTTGTTTCCATACCCGGCGAACCTTGGGGCATACCCGGAGCGGCCAGGCCAACGGCCTTGGGCTTTTCTTTCAGCAGGCGCTGGACGTCGGCTGCGGACACATGTCCTTCGACGACGTAGCCGCCTATCTTGGCGGTATGGCAAGAACCGAAGCGGTCAGGCATGCCAGTCAATTTCCGAGCGGCTGGCACGTCGTTGACGTCTTTCGTGACGACATCAAAGCCGGCCTGGCGCATGCGCTCGACCCATTTTTCGCAACAGCCACAGTACGGGCTCTTGAACACTTCAATGCGTTCAGCCGCCTGGGCCAGAGGAATGGCTGCAATTAAAGGAAAGGCCAGGATGAGGGGGCTGATTTTGAACATTTCAGTCACAGTTGAGCAGAGATGGCGAACGTATTGGCAACGAGTTTAGGTTGCCCTCCCCAACAATCACCTGACCCCTAAATTACATTTCAGTAAGCATGGCCCTGCGTACCCATCCTTATGGTGGGTAACTTTTGGCATCAGCGTTTTGCAGCAAAAAGCCCAAGCACTTGGCTTGGGCTTTTTGGACTTGATGGGTTTGCCCGACGCGCCCCGATATCGGATGGCGCCGGGCCGGCTGGGACTTACTTGCCCGACAGGGCCATCATCAGGTCGTTGATGCGCTTGACGAAGCCGGCCGGATCGTCGAGCTGACCGCCTTCCGACAGCGTGGCCTGTTCGAAGAGCAGCGCCGCCCAGTCGTCGAAACGGCTTTCCTCGTACTTCAGACGCTGCACCACAACATGATGCGGGTTGATTTCGAGGATCGGCTTGACGTTCGGTGCGGCCTGCCCGGCCGCCTTGAGCATGCGGGCCAGGTTGCCGGACGGGTCGTGGTCGTCGGAGACGAGGCAGGACGGCGAATCGGTCAGGCGGTAGGTGACGCGGACGTCCTTCACCTTGTCGCCGAGCGAGGCCTTCACCTTCTCCAGCAGTTCCTTGTATTCGTCGGCGGCTTTTTCGGCTTCCTGCTTCTCGGCCTCATCTTCCAGCTTGCCGAGATCGAGGCCGCCCTTGGCGACGGATTGCAGGTTCTTGCCGTCGAACTCGGTCAGGTGGCCGACCACCCACTCGTCAACACGGTCGGAGAGCAACAGCACTTCGATGCCCTTCTTGCGGAAGATTTCGAGATGCGGGCTGTTCTTGGCAGCATTGAAGGTATCGGCGGTGACGAAGTAGATCTTCTCCTGGCCTTCCTTCATGCGGCCGACGTAGTCGGCCAGCGACACGCTCTGCTCCGGCGTGTCGTCGTGGGTCGAGGCGAAGCGCAGCAGGCCGGCGATCTTTTCCTTGTTGGCAAAGTCTTCGCCGACACCTTCCTTGAGCACGGCACCAAAGGCCGTCCAGAACTGGGCGTACTTTTCCTTGTCATTCTCGGCCAGGTCTTCGAGCATGCTCAAGACCTTGCGCGTGCAGCCGCTGCGGATGCCGTCGATGTCCTTGCTCTGTTGCAGGATTTCACGCGAGACGTTGAGCGGCAGGTCGGATGAATCGACCACGCCGCGCACGAAGCGCATGTAGAGCGGCATCAGCTGTTCGGCATCATCCATGATGAAGACGCGGCGAACGTAGAGCTTGATGCCGTGACGCGCATTGCGGTCCCACATGTCGAACGGGGCGCGGGCCGGGATGTACAAAAGCTGGGTGTATTCCTGCTTGCCTTCGACGCGGGCGTGGGTCCAGGCCAGCGGGTCTTCGAAATCGTGGGCGACGTGCTTGTAGAACTCCTTGTACTGCTCGTCGGAGATGTCGGACTTGGGACGCACCCACAGCGCATTGGCCTGGTTGACGGTCTCGTCTTCACCGGTGGCGACTTGCTCGCCCTTCTCTTGGTTCCACTCTTCCTTTTCCATCACGATGGGCAGGGTGATGTGGTCGGAATACTTGCGGATGATCGACTTCAGCTTCCAGCCGCCGAGGAATTCATCCTCACCTTCGCGCAGGTGCAGCGTGACATCAGTACCGCGCGTTGCCTTTTCGACCATCTCGACGGTGTAGTCGCCCTCGCCGCCCGATTCCCAGCACACCGCCTGGTTGGCTTCGAGGCCGGCACGACGGGAAACCACCGTCACCTTGTCGGCGATGATGAACGACGAATAGAAACCGACGCCGAACTGGCCGATCAGGTGGGCGTCCTTGGCCTGGTCGCCGGTCAGCGCCGAGAAGAATTCCTTGGTGCCCGACTTGGCGATGGTCCCCAGGTGCGCCACCGCTTCGTCACGGCTCAGGCCGATACCGTTATCGGAAATGGTGATGGTGCGGGCGGCCTTGTCGAACGAGATGCGAATCTTCAGATCGGCATCGTCGCCATACAGCGCGCTGTTGTTCAGGGCTTCGAAACGCAGCTTGTCGCAGGCGTCGGAAGCGTTGGAAACCAGCTCGCGCAGGAAAATCTCCTTGTTGCTGTACAAGGAGTGAATCATCAGCTGCAGCAGCTGTTTGACTTCGGCCTGGAAACCCAGGGTTTCGCGGTTTTGCGTGTTATTTGCGGTTGCAGACTCGGACATGCTTGAAACTCCCAATCAAACCAGTATGAGGTGCAGCCGGAGATGGGGATGACCAATGGGATTTCAAGAGGCAAATGAAACTGAATTCCTGCCACGCACTGCGGGATAACCCGAATACTCGAAACCGCGACATCTCGTTCAAATAGCAGAAAACAACATAACGTCACGATAGCGGCACGAAACTGCGCGATATTTGCAAATTCCCGGGCACTCTCCCCTCCCCGCACTGTCTCACCTTTGCAACAGCGCCACGAAAGCGACGAACCGACCATGCGCCCAGGCAAGCCACTTTTCCGCCCCCGTTGTTTCGGCCTCGTGCTGAGCCTTCTTCTTTTATCCGGTCTGGCCCGCGCCGGACCGGATTGTTCGCGCCCGCTCACCCTGGCGCTGCACGACCACGGCCTGCTGTATTCGGCCGATACCAACAGTGGCGTGGACAAGGATTTCGCCGATGAACTGATCCGCCGCAGCGGCTGCAAGGTCACCGTCAGCCTGATGCCGCGGGCCCGCATCTGGCAGTTGATCGAATCCGGCGCCCTCGACTTCAGCCTGTCCGGCATCAGCAACCCGAGCCGCGAGCAATTTGCCGCCTTTGCCTGGTATTTCAGCAACAAGTATTACCTGCTCGTGCGCAAGGACAGCGGCGTACGCAATCACGCCGATTTCGAAGAGAACGGCGCGCTGCAACTCGGCGTCATCCGCAGTTTTCGCTACAGCGACAGCGCCAACCGACTGGTCGACAAGTTGCAGGCGGCCAACCGGGTCAGCCAGGCCAGCGGCCTGGCCCCGCTCTACCAAACCCTCATTCTCAACCGCATCCAGGGCATGATCATCGAGCCATTCGACTACCCGGCCCTGGAAGAAAAGAGCATCCGCGAACTGACCTCAATCATTGCGTTCAACGATCCTGCCGTGCCGCACGGCTTGATCATGTCGAAAAAATCGCTGTCCCCCGCCGAACAGGAACAATGGCGGACGCTGGTCGGCCAGATGCGCACCGACGGCACGATACGACGGATTTTCGAGAAATACTTCAAACCCGACCAGGCCGCTGCCATGGTCGATTTCTGACCCGAATCACGATGAGTCCCTTCCGCTCCAGCCTGCTTCCCGGACTGATCCTGGCTTGTTCGCTGGCGTTGACCTGGTTGATCTGGGACCACGAAAGACAGGCGGCGCGGCAGGAGTTGAAATCCCATTTCGATTTTTCCTTGAGCGAGGCGGTCAGTCGCATCGACCAGCGCATGGCCACGTACGACCAGATGCTGCGTGGCGCCCAGGGCCTGATCACGGCAACCGGCAAGATGGATCGCCAGCTCTTCCACGACTACGTCGAGGCCCTGCAGATCGACGCCAATCTTTCCGGGATGCAGGTGCTTGGACTGATCGAACAGGTGCCGGCCAGCCACAAGACGGCTCACATCGCGGCCATGCGCCGCCAGGGCTTTGCCGACTACCGCATCGAACCGGCCGGCGAACGTGCGTTTTACGCACCGGTCATCCAGCGCGAACCTTATCTCGGCATCAACCGGGCGCCACCCGGCTTCGATCCATGGTCGGACCCGATCCGCCAGGCCGCCATGGCGCGCGCCCGCGATTCCGGCAAGGCCTCGATTTCCGGCAAGGTTCGGCTGGCGATCGAGCGCGAAGGCGAGGCTTCCCCCGGCTTCGTCATGTACCTGCCGATCTACGCCCGCAACCAGCCGCTGGAGACCGTCGATCAACGCCGCCAGCATCTGCTCGGC
>DAIMCQ010000049.1:0-18932 GCA_036726285.1 Azonexus sp. | reverse complement strand
CAGGCGATCGGCCTTGCGCAGCGTAGACAGGCGGTGGGCGATGGCGATGGTGGTGCGGCCGCGTACCAGGTTGTCGAGTGCCTTCTGGATTTCCTTCTCGGTCTCGGTGTCGACCGCCGAGGTGGCTTCGTCGAGGATCAGGATGCGCGGGTCGATCAGCAGCGCCCGGGCAATCGAGATGCGCTGGCGTTCGCCGCCGGATAGGCCCTGGCCGCGTTCGCCGACCAGCGAATCGTAGCCGTGCGGCAGGCGCAGGATGAATTCGTGGGCATGGGCTGCACGGGCCGCCGCGATGATTTCCTGTCGGGTGGCATCCGGTTTGCCATAGGCGATGTTGTCGGCAATGGTGCCGAAGAACAGGAAGGGCTCCTGCAAAACCAGGCCGATATGGCGGCGGAACTCGGCGACCGGCACCGAACGGACATCGACGCCATCGATGAAGACGGCGCCTTCGGTGACGTCGTAGAAGCGGCAGATCAGGTTGACCAGGGTCGATTTGCCCGAGCCGGAATGGCCGACCAGACCGATCATCTCGCCCGGCTGAATGACCAGGTCGACATCGCGGGTGACGGCGCGGGTGCCGTAGCGGAAACTGGCTTTCTTCAGTTCCAGCTGGCCGGTCACCTTTTCCAGATGCACCGGGTTGCTCGGTTCGGGCACGCTGGAGACGTGATCGAGAATGTCGAAAATCCGCTTGGTGCTCGACGCGGCGCGCTGCGTTGCCGAGACGATCCGGCTCATCGAATCGAGGCGCGTGTAGAAGCGACCGATGTAGGCGAGGAAGGCGGTGAGTACGCCGACCGAGCTGTTGCCCTTGGAAATCTGCCAGATGCCGAAGATCCAGACGACGAGCAGACCGACTTCGGTGAGCAGGGTGACGGTCGGGGTGAACAGCGACCAGGTCTTGTTCAGCTTGTCGTTCATCGCCAGGTTGTGCTCGTTGGCGGCGCGGAAGCGGGCGCCTTCGCGCTTTTCCTGGGCAAAGGCCTTGACGACGCGGATGCCGGGAATGGTATCGGCCAGCACGTTGGTGACTTCGGCCCAGACGCGGTCGATCTTTTCGAAGCCGGTACGCAGCTTTTCGCGGACGAAATGGATCATCCAGCCGATGATCGGTAGTGGCAGCAGGGTGACCAGCGCCAGCCAGGGATTGATGGTGAACAGGATGACGGCGGTCATCGTGATCATCAGCACGTCGGTGGCGAAATTGAGCAGGTCGAGCGACAGAAAGATGTTGATACGGTCGGTTTCGTTGCCGATCCGCGCCATCAGGTCGCCGGTGCGCTTGCCGCCGAAATATTCCAGGGACAGGCCGAGCAGGTGATCGTAGGTCTGGGTGCGCAGGTCGCGCCCCATACGTTCCGAAACCAGCGACAGGATGTAGGTGCGGATCCAGCCCAGGCCCCAGGCCAGCACGGCGGCGCCGAGCAGTCCGCCGAGGTACATCAGGACCAGCGGCCAGTCGATCGGCTTGCCGTTCTGGAACGGGATCAGCACGTTGTCCATCAAGGGCATGGTCAGGTAGGGCGGCACCAGCTGCGCGGCGGTCGACGCCAGCGTCAGCAGGAAGCCGGTGAGCAGTTGCCAGCGATAAGGGCGGGCGAAGCGCCAGAGCCGGAACAGGGTCCAGGTCGAAGGCGAAACCGATACTTCGCGGGTGCAGATCGGGCATTCATCCTCGCCCGGCGGCAGCGGCGCCTTGCATTTCGGGCAGAGGTCGTCGCCGGTGCGGGCGACCGGCTGGCCGCTGGCCAGGCTGGCCAGATGCAGTTCGAACTCGTTGATCACCCGTAGCGCCGCCAGGTTGCGGCTCAGCGTGTAGCGCCAGACGGCCAGGCGGCCGTGTTGGTCGGTCAGTTCGAGCATGCCGACGCCGGCGTGGTCGAAATGATTGAGGCTCAAACCGGGACTTAACGGCCAAGCTTGCCATTCGGTGGCGGCCGGATTGCGGGCCAGCAGGCGTTGGTTGGTGACGATGACCAGCCCGGCGGAGAACTGCAGGCGGGTATCGAGGTCGATTTCGATCCAGGCCTGGGTTTTTTCGTCGGCGAGCAACCTGGCTTCGACTTCGGCAGCCCAGCGATCGGGAAGCGCCGGCTCGCTGCCGGCGACGGGGTGTGCATTGAGGCTCATTCGAGGAGTATACCGCAAGGGTTGGGCTGCCCACCTAACGCCCCATTTCTCAGGAGGTTGACGCGTATCAAGGCTTTGCCGGAGCGGCTGCCATTGAATACGACGAAGCCAGAATCAAGGAAAGCCATGTTTCGCATCTCCCAGTACATGCAGGAAATCGCCGAGCCGACACCGCTCGGACCCAAACGCAACCCACCCGGTCCGGTGGTGATCTGGAACCTGATCCGCCGTTGCAACCTGACCTGCAAGCATTGCTACTCGATTTCCGCCGATACCCATTTCCCCGGCGAGTTGAGTACTGAGCAGGTTTTCGAGGTGATGGACGATCTCAAGGCCTTTCGCGTCCCGGTGCTGATCCTGTCCGGCGGCGAGCCGCTGCTGCGCCCGGACATCTACAGCATTGCCAACCGTGCCCGGCGGCAGGGGTTCTATGTCGGTCTGTCGTCGAACGGTACCTTGATCAATGCCGACAACATCGAGCACATCGCGGCGTGCGATTTCAATTATGTCGGCGTCTCGCTCGACGGCATCGGTGCCACCCATGACCGGTTTCGCCGTCTGGACGGGGCCTTCGAGGCTTCGTTGCGGGGCATCCGGTTGTGCCGCGATCTCGGTGTGAAGATTGGCGTCCGCTACACGATGACGCAGGACAACGCCGCCGATCTGCCGGCTTTGCTCAAGCTGGTCGAGGACGAAGGCATCGACCGCTTCTACTTCTCCCACCTCAATTACGCCGGGCGGGGCAACAAGAACCGCAAGGACGATGCGCAGCACCAGCTGACCCGGCAGGCGATGGACCTGCTCTTCGATACCTGCTGGGCGTACCGGCAGCGTGGACTGGTCAAGGAATTCACCACCGGCAACAACGATGCCGACGGGGTCTATTTCCTGCACTGGGTGCGTCGGCGTTTTCCCGACAAGGCGGCGCATGTCGAGGCCAAGCTGCGCCAGTGGGGCGGCAATTCCTCCGGCGTCAACGTCGCCAATATCGACAACCTGGGCAATGTGCATCCCGACACCATGTGGTGGCACCACACCCTGGGCAACGTCACGCAGCGGCCTTTCTCGCAGATCTGGCCGGACACCTCGGATGCCCTGATGGCCGGGCTCAAGCAGCATCCGCGGGCGGTCCAGGGGCGCTGCGGCAGCTGCCATTATTTGCCCGTGTGCAATGGCAATACCCGGGTTCGTGCACTGCAGTTGACTGGCGATCCCTGGGCCGAAGACCCCGGCTGTTATCTGAGCGACGAGGAGATCGCGGCGTGAACTGGAAAATATTGATCCCGGCCGGCTTTGCCGTCTATTTCCTGTTCGGTATGGCGCACCTGGCCGAAGCCGCCGATGCGCCGGCCAACTTCAAGCAGCATTGCGCCTCATGTCACGGTGCCGACCGTCTTGGCGGGCTGGGTCCGGCCCTGCTGCCGGAAAACCTGGCCCGCTTGCGCAAGGCGGAGGCTGAAAAGGTCATCCGCGACGGTCGGCCGGCCACCCAGATGCTGGGCGTCGGGCAGCAACTTTCAGGCGAGGAGATCAAGGCCCTGGTCGAGTACGTCTATGCGCCGATCGTGCCGCTGCCGGTTTGGGGCGAAGCCGAGATCAAGGCTTCGCGCATCGTCAATCATGCGCCGGGCAGCTTGCCGGACAAACCGCAATTTTCCGCCGATCCGCTCAACCTGTTCGTCGTCGTCGAAAGCGGCGATCACCATGTCTCGATTCTCGACGGCGACAAACTGACGCCGATGCATCGCTTCCAGTCGCGCTATGCCCTGCACGGTGGGCCGAAATTCACGCCGGACGGCCGCTACGTCTTTTTTGCCTCGCGCGATGGCTGGGTGACCAAGTACGACCTGTGGAACCTGAAGGTGGTGGCCGAAGTGCGGGCCGGTATCAATACGCGCAATGCGGCGGTGTCCGGCGACGGCAAATGGGTGGCGGTGGCCAACTACCTGCCGCACAGCCTGGTCATCCTCGATGCCGAGCTGAATCTGCAGAAGATCCTGCCGGTGAGCGATCGCGAGGGTAAACAGAGTTCGCGCGTCTCGGCGGTGTACGACGCCTCGCCGCGGCAAAGCTTCGTGGCCGCGCTGAAGGACGTCAAGGAAGTCTGGGAGATCTCCTACAACCCGAAAGCCGACGCCATTCCGGCCGGCATGATCCACGACTTCAAGTACCAGGAAGGCGCCTTCAAGCCGGGCTTCCTCAACCCGCAGCGCACCCAGCTCGACGACTACCTCGACGACTTCTATTTCACCCAGGGCTACGACGAGGTGATGGGCGCTTCTCGCAACGACAGCAAGAGCGCGGTCAGCGGCCAGGTGGTCAATCTCGATGCCCGCAAGAAGATCGCCGATTTGCAACTGCCCGGCATGCCGCACCTCGGCTCCGGCATCAGCTGGGCCTGGAAGGATGAACGCGGGCGGACGCGGACGGTAATGGCGACGCCGAATCTCAACGAGGGGGTGATCAGCATCATCGACATGCAGACCTGGCAGACGATCAAGCAGATCAAGACCCGTGGCCCCGGCTTTTTCATGCGCAGTCACGAAAACAGCCGCTATGCCTGGACTGATTCGATGATGAGCCGCGAATTCAAGGACACCATGCAGATCATCGACAAGGAGAAGCTGGAGATCGTCGCCGAACTCAAGCCCGAACCCGGCAAGACCTTCGCCCATGTCGAATTCACCCGCGACGGCAAGTATGTGCTGGCCAGCCTGTGGGAAAACGACGGCGCGATCATCATCTATGACGCGGTGACGCTGAAGGAGGTCAAGCGCTTGCCGATGAACAAGCCGGTCGGCAAGTACAACGTCTGGAACAAGATCAGCAAGTCGGAGGGAACCAGCCACTGAACAAGCACGCCTCATCGGCCGTTCCGATGAGGCGTACCCGGTTTGCTGTTGCCTGATCGACTGCCGGGTAATGGCGCGCTTCGGCTTGCAGCCGATTCCGGCATTTGATCGCCGGCTGGGGCAAACCGGAAGCGCGTCGACCTCTAGCTCAACGCATCACCTTGGCAAACGCATCGGCAACGCGGGCAACATTTTGCGTGTTCAGGCCGGCAACGCAGATGCGGCCGCTGCGTACCAGGTAAATGCCGAACTCTTCGCGCAAGCGGTCGACCTGAGCGGCGGATAGTCCGGTGTAACTGAACATGCCGCGTTGCGTGATCAGGTAATCGAAATTGCGTCCCGGCAAGGTCTGGCCAAGTGCCTCGACCAGCGTTTCCCGCATGGCAACGATACGGCTGCGCATGCCCTCCACGTCAGTCAGCCAGTCGGTTTTGAGCTGCGGGTCGGCGAGGACGGTGCTGACCAGTTCTGCACCGAACATCGGCGGGCTCGAATAATTGCGTCTGACGGTCGCCTTCAGTTGGCCAAGGACGCGTTCGGCCGCATCGGCATCGGTGCAGACCACCGACAGTCCGCCGACCCGTTCGCCGTAGAGCGAGAATATTTTCGAGAACGAGTTTGCGACCAGAAAGGAAACGTTTGCCGCGGCAAGCGCCCGAATGGCGTAGGCATCCTCGGTCATGCCCGCGCCAAATCCCTGGTAGGCGATATCCAGGAAAGGGATCAGGGCGCGATGGCGGATGACTTCGATGATCTGGTCCCATTGCGTCGGCGTGAGGTCGGAGCCGGTTGGATTGTGGCAACAGGGGTGAAGCAGCACGATGCTTTGCGCCGGCAGGTCGGAAAGCGTTTGCAGCATCTTGTCGAATGCCACACCCAGGGTCTGCGGGTCGAAATAAGGATAGGTGTGAACCTTGAAGCCGGCACCTTCAAAGATGGCGACATGGTTGTCCCAGGTTGGATCGGAGACCCAGACCTCGGATTGCGGGAAATAGCGTTTGAGGAAATCCGCGCCAACCTTCAGCGCACCGGAGCCGCCCAGTGTCTGGATGGTGGCGATGCGCCCGGCGTTGCGGGCCGGATGCTCGGCGCCGAAAAGCAGGCTCTGGATGGCATCGCGGTAGGCTTTCATGCCTTCCATCGGCAGATAAAGGCTGGGTACGGCACGTCGTCCTTCGATGCGGCCATACGCTTCCTGTACCGAGCCGAGCTGCGGGATGACGCCCTGGGCATCGTAGTAGAGTCCGATGGACAGGTTCACTTTGTCGCTGCGGGGATCGCTCTTGAAGGTTTCCATCAGGGACAGGATGGGGTCGCCGGCGTAAGCGTCGATGTGTTGAAACATGGGAAAGGGTCCTGGGGTAGGCCGGATAACTGTTTGGCCGTCGGTTCATTTAAAGATTGATACGCGATCAGTCGATCGGCTGGGCCATGCAAGGCTGATCGGTAAACTGCGCTGTTGTCACGGATGGGTTGCCTCGCATATTGGACTGAATTGTATGTGCGAATTAAGCGCTTGGCGCGGTGGTGAGCGTATTGGGCTTTGACGAGGATTCTTGCGCTTGGCTGTTGAGTTGGCCGAGGATAGCGGGCAATTCAACTATTGAGCTTCTGGCAGTCTCGTTCATGGTCCCCTTGTTGCAATCCATCCCTCGATCCAGGCAGCTGTTGCTTTGTGTGGCATCTGGCTGGGATGCCGTTTCCGGTCGGTTGTTTTGTTTTTCGCGCTCGGTCGGGAATGAGGCATGGCAGCCATCCGGCTTACCGATTGCCGTGATGCTCGGACGAGCCGGCCTGGCCTGGGGGCGCGGCTTGCATCCGCGCGAGATGGTCGGCGGTGAGCGGCAAAAAATCGAAGGTGATGACTGTGCGCCGGCCGGGGTCTTTGCCATTACCGCCTTGTTTGGCGAAGCCATGCCAGAGAGTGCCTTTGCGCGCGCTCTCCGTATGCCTTACCTGTCGGCGACCGCCGCTCTCAAGGCGGTCGATGATCCGGCCTCGCGCTATTACAACCGGATCGTCGACCGCTCAGGCGTTGCTTCGCCGGACTGGTCGTCATGCGAAGACATGTTGCGGGATGACCGGCGTTACGCCGTGGGGGCGGTGGTGGCGCACAACAGCGCGCCACCGGTGCCGGGGGGCGGTTCATGCATCTTCCTGCATGTCTGGGCGCGTGATGGTGTGCCGACAGCGGGGTGTACCGCGATGTCGGAGGCGGACATGACGACCTTGGCCGCTTGGCTGGATGCCGATGCGGCACCCGTGCTGGTGCAGTTGCCGCAAGCCGAATATGGGCGTTGGCAAGCGGCATGGGGGCTGCCGGCGTTGCCGTCAGCCTGGCTTTCCAGCGTCTGCGGGCAGGATTGAGCCGGCAGTCAGCCGGCAGCGGCGGTTTCGACAATTGGCGGGGGCTCCACTAGACTGGCTGCCTTTCCATCTTCATGCCCGCCTGTTCCTTGCAAATCAGGCAGCCATTCCAACGTGCTCAATCGAATCTGGGTCGGCTTCATCCTCATTGGCTTTGTCGCGGCGCTCCTGCAGTTGCTGCAGGGCGACCTGGAGGTTTTCACCCGGGTGCTCAATGGCCTGTTCGATACGGCCAAGACCGGTTTCGATATTTCGCTGGGTCTGGTCGGTATCATGAGCCTGTGGCTGGGGGTGATGAAGATCGGCGAGCAGGGCGGTCTGATCCAGTTATTCGGGCGGGCCGTCGGGCCGTTCTTTCGGCGCGTTTTCCCGGATATCCCATCCGGTCATCCGGCCAGCGGCAGCATCGTGATGAATTTCAGCGCCAATATCCTGGGCCTGGATAACGCCGCCACGCCGCTCGGGCTGAAGGCGATGCGCGAGTTGCAGGAGATCAACCCGCACAAGGACACAGCGAGCAATCCGATGATCATGTTCCTGGTGCTCAACACCGCCGGCATCACGCTGATTCCGACTTCGGTGATCGCCATCCGGCAGAGCATCGCCCTCAAGCAGGGATTGGTCGGCTTCAACGCCGCCGACATCTTCCTGCCGACGCTGCTCGGCACCTTTGTATCGTTCTGCGCCGGTCTGGTGGCGGTCGCCATCTGGCAGCGCATCAACCTGTTCTGCCGCCCCGTGCTCGCCTTCTTTGCCGGCTTTGCGCTGCTGATGGGGGGCTTGTACTGGTGGCTGGCCGGCATGCCGCCGGAGCAGATGGCGCAGATGATCGGTCTGCTGGGCAGTGGCCTGATCGTCTCGATCATCGTCTTGTTCGTCGCGGTGGCGGCGTGGCGCGGCATCGATGTCTACGAAAGCTTCGTCGAGGGCGCCAAGGAGGGCTTCGCTGTCGCCATCCAGATCGTTCCCTATCTGATTGCCATGCTGGTGGCGATATCGGTGTTCCGTACCACCGGTTGCATGAATTACGTGATCGAGGCAATTCGTAGCGTGGTGCTGGCGGTGGGACTGAACGACGATTTCGTGCCGGCACTGCCGGTCGGACTGATGAAGACGCTGTCTGGTAGCGGGGCACGTGGCCTGATGGTCGATGTGATGACGACCTATGGGGTCGATTCCTTCCAGGGCAAGCTGGCGGCGATTATCCAGGGCTCGACGGAAACGACCTTCTACGTGCTGGCCGTCTATTTCGGCAGCGTCAACATCACCCGGACGCGCTATGCCCTGGCTTGCGGACTGATTGCCGATGCCGTCGGCCTGGTCGGTTCGGTGCTGATTGCTTACGCCTTCTACCATTGAGCTGGGGGCGGCGATGAAAATCGGCGAAAATCGCGTGTTTTCCGTTACCGGACAAGCCTGATTCGTGTCTTCCATCGTTTTCTTCAACAAGCCTTACGGGGTACTCAGCCAGTTCACGCCGGAAGGCAAGTGGCGGGCGCTCGACGAATTCATCCAGGTCAAAGGGGTCTATGTCGCCGGCCGCCTGGATGCCGATAGCGAAGGCCTGCTGATCCTGACCGATGACGGCAAGTTGCAGGCGAAGATTGCCGACCCGAAGCACAAGCTGGAAAAGACTTATTGGGCGCAGGTCGAAGGTGTGCCGGACGAAGCCGCCTTGGATCGCTTGCGGGCCGGTATCCGGCTCTCCGATTTCACGGCGCAGCCGGCCAGGGTCAGGCTGATCGATACGCCGGAAGGATTGTGGGAGCGCGACCCGCCGATCCGCTTTCGCGCCGCCATTCCCACCTCGTGGCTGGAAATCCGTATCAGCGAGGGCAAGAACCGCCAGGTGCGGCGGATGACCGCAGCGATCGGGTATCCTACGCTGCGTTTGATTCGGGCTGCCATCGGGGCAGTCGGCCTGGACGGTCTGGCGCTGGGGCAATGGCGACAGATCGACGGCAGCTACAAGGATTTGCAAGGAAGATTCAATGAATAAAACGCTGGTTGGCTGTGTGTTCGGCCTGGTTTTCAGTGCTGCCGCCTGGGCTCAGGGGGCGATGCCGGTGATGGAATTGAGTGCAGGTTTTCACCGGATCGAAGCGGAGGTGGCGGCGACCGACCCGAATCGCCAGCTCGGTTTGATGAACCGCCAGAGCATGCCCTTGCAACACGGCATGCTGTTTGTTTTCCCGCAGGCCAATACGCATTGCATGTGGATGCGCAATACCCTGTTGCCCCTGTCGGTCGCTTTCATCGATGCCGATGGGTACATCATCAATATCGAAGACATGAAGCCGCAGACCGAGGATAACCATTGCGCCCGCAAGCCGGCGCGTTATGCGCTGGAAATGAATCTCGGCTGGTTTGCCCAGCGCGGCATCAAGCCGGGCAGCAAACTGAGCGGTATCGACAAGGCGCCGCGGCCGCAGTAATGACGTCCAATCCCTGGCGCGCCCGCCTGCCACGCGGTGCGTGCAGCCCGTCGTTGACCTCGTGGCTGACCGAGCCGACCTCGTTGACGGCGCGCTGCCTGCGCAACAGCGGCGCCTTTCGCGTTCGACTGCTGCATTTCGGTAAAGGCCGGGCGCTGGCCGATGCAGGGCTGGCTTCACCCTGCCTGGCCCAACCGGCCTGGGTCCGCGAGGTGGCGCTGGAATGCGATGGCGTACCGGTGATCTTCGCGCACACGACGCTGGCGGCGAGCAGCCGGGGGCGAATGCGGCGCTGGCTGGCGCGTTTGGGTAGCCGTTCGCTGGGCTCGCTGCTTTTCGCCTATCCCGGATTCCGCCGGGGCGGAATCGAGTTTCTCCGGCTCGATGCACGGCACCCTTTGTATCGGCGGGCGCAAAGCCTGGGCGCGATGCCGCGTTGCCTCTGGGCTCGGCGTTCGTTGCACTGTCTGGGCAGCGAGCAGGTCCTGGTGACCGAAGTCTTCCTGCCGGCAATCGAGCGTTTGTCTAAAGCCTAGATCGGTGGCGGCAGCCCGCTGTTGCCGCGTTCCAGCTGGTAAAGCCAGGCCAGCAGCTCGGCTACCGCCATGTACAGCTGCGGTGGAATGCTTTCATCGATATCGACCTGGGTCAGCAGGGCGACGAGTTCCGGTGATTCGTGCACATAGACGCCGTGTTCGCGGGCACGGCGGATGATCTCTTCAGCAATGACGCCCTTGCCGCGGGCGACGACGCGCGGTGCCGCATCGGTCTGCTGGTAAGCGAGGGCGATCGCCTCGCGCGTCGCGTCACTCGGCGAGCGAGCCATTTTTCACCATGAACTGGGTCAGGTTCAGGCCGGCACTTTCAAATTGTTCCTTGAGCCGGGATGCTGCCGCCGCAAGCATGGCTTCGCTGGTATTGCTATCGGTCGATAAGGCGATATCCACTTCATTGCCGGGGCGCAGGCGTAGTGTCGCTTCGATGCCGCCCAGTTGAGGCAGTGTCAGTTTGAGACGGGTTTGCCATTGGCCGCTTGGTTCTTCGTCGCTGCGCCGGGCATTGCCCTGCTTTTCGTCGATTTCCCAGGCCATCTGCTGGCCTGGCCAGATCTGGCCTTGCCAGGTGAAAGTCTGGGTGGCCAGTGCATCGAGTTGCTGCTGAACCAGCGGGGTGAGTTCGCTGGGGATGGTGCCCGGCTGGCTGCGCATGGCGTTGCTACGGCTGGCTTCGTCCCCCGCCGGTTGGCTGGCGTTGTTGCTCAGGTGGTTCGCGTCGTTGCGTTCGCTGATGCTGTGTTGAGTGGGCTGTTCGATCGCATGCATCGAGGATTTTGCATCGATGGTCGAAGGCGATCGCTCCGCACCCGAAGCGTTCGTGCTCGATCCGGTGGTTACCGACTCGCCGACCTGCGGCCGAAGTTGGGAGAGCTTCCCTTGCGGTTCCTGCAATAGCTGTTCGGTCTGGATCTGGCCGGCGACCCAGCGCGCCTGATGGGCTTCGTAAAATACGCCGCTTTTGCTCAGCGCTTCTTTGAGGACGGGAGCCAACTCGGCGCCGGTATTGGGGAAGTTGTTGACAAGAGGACGATTGCCGTTGAGCGGAGCCGGTGCTGCTTTCCGCCCTTGTTCGTCAACGCCGCCCAACAGGTTGCCGATCAGTTTTCCGGTCTGGCTGAGCGTGGTTGCAACGGATTCGTTTGCGATCGTTGTCTTGCCGTTAGCGCTGCGCTCGCCGACGACCGCCAGCGCTGTCTTGCCATCGTTGTCGATGACTTCCAATTCCAGGCTATCACCCGCTTTTGCCGAAAATGGCAGCGAAAGGGTGATTTCCCGCTGGTTGACCAGTGCGCGGTAGGCCCCGTTGGGTAGCATGGCTTGAATTTCAGCCATCACTCTCTGGCCGGGAACCAGGTCGGAGAGTACGTCGCCCAGGTTTTTTGCCGGCGTGACCGGCTGGGTCGGGGCTGGCTGGTCCGGTACGGCCAGCTTCAGGCGGCTGGCGACATCGGTCGGAATCATCCGGCCGCTTTCTCCAGCGGATCGTCAAAGGCGTCGAGTAGGAACTTGATGTCGGCTTGACGATTCTGGATCCGTTGTTTTACGTCCTGATTCAGCTCGACGATATGCCGAAGCAGGTCTTGATTTGCTGGCGACTTCAGCACGGCAAGGTCGACCTGAGCCAGCAAAGCGCGCCGCTTGTCTTCGAGTGCAGCCAACTCGACCCACTTTTCCTGCCGGGCGGTATCGAGCATGCTTTCGGTCAATTGTTGAACTGCGGCTAAGGCGGGCTGGGCAGTCATGGCTCAGGCGTTCGGTGCGTTGGGGCCGATATCGATCCAGGCTGTATGAATCTCGTTGAGCAGATAGCTTACTTCGTCAAGTGCTGCAATATTGTTTTCGAGATTGGCTGTCAAGAGTCGGCGGGCCATATAGTCGTACAGGGCGGCGAGTTGTTCGGCCAGTCTGCCGCCAGCCTCCTTGTTCAGGCTGGCACTCAGACCGTTGATGATGATGTCGATGGCTTGCGAGATCAGCTTGCCTTTTTGGGCAATTTCCCCGCGCTCGATGTGAAGCTTGGCCACCGTAATGGCTGAGGCGGCACCTTCAAAAAGCAGGAGAATCAGTTGATGCGGCGTGGCCGAATTGACCTTCGCGTCGAGACTGACTTGCGCGTAGGAGGCTGCGGGATTGAGGTTTCTTCCAAACATGAATTAGCTAGCTCTTCTTGTTTAGGCCGGAAATGAAGCTGGTCAGATAGTCACCGGTCTTGGTCAGGGATGAGACAAGCGTATCGAGTGCGCTGAACTGGCTACGGTAACGCTTTTCGATTCCTTCAAGACGCGTTTGCATCTTTTCGATACGGCTGTCGTAATCTTTTGAGGTCTTCGTTAAACCATTTGTCGCAACGGTGACCGATCCGGTTGTGCCGATCAGGTTATCAATGGTCGTATTGTAGGTGCTGCCAACTTTTGCAATCAGGTTGGAAACGTTCGTCGGGTCTGCGTTGAGGGCAGCATTCAGCTTCGTTGAGTCAATGCTCAATTGCCCGCTCGTATTGATGCTGACGCCGATATCGGACAGTGACTGATATTTGCTCGTCGCATTATCCGACGTCGTACTAAATACCGTTTGCCGGATCTGCCCCATCGCATAGCGCAAGGTGCTGTTGCCCTGGAGATCTCCCGCGACCTTTGTAGTCGCATTGTAGGCCCCGAGGGTGCTCATCGTTGCATAAGCGCTGTTGAAGGAGGTGACGAATGACTGCAGCAGTTTGTTGGCGTTGGTCGTCAAATCCTCGGCCACAGTCAATTCTGTTGCGGCGCCGGTATTGGTTCCGGTCAGATTGAGCGTGACGCCATCCAGCACATTGGTAACGGTATTTGAGTGGCTGGTCGCAGCGATGCCGTTGAGCGAAAAGGAGGCGTCGGTGGCGGCTTTGTTTTGCGTCCATCCCTGGGTTCCGGATGCACTGGGGTCGAAATTGAATCCACTGATGTCGCTGCTGGCAAGACTGATGACATTGTTGGTGCCTTCCTTGCCATTCAATACCAATTGCGCACCGCCCGTACCATTGACAATGCTTGCCGTGACGCCGGCATTCGATTTGTTGATGGCATCGCGCAGATCGGAGAGCGTGGCTCCCGCTGACAGGTTCAGGGTGTAGCTGCGCGCCGGATCGGCGGTGTAGGTGCCGGATGTCAGCGTGCCGAGATTGAGCGTGATCGAACCGCCTGAAGAGGTGATGCTGGTTGAACTGCTGGCGAAAGCCGAGCTGGACAGGCGCTGACCTTGTGCCAGGGTGTTTACCTCGAGCGTGTATTTTCCGGCAACAGCGCCGGTCGTCGCCGTAGCACTCGCCACGCTGGTACTGGCTACGGTGGCGCTGTAGCTGGCAAATTTACTGCTTGCGGTTTGCAACGCAGATGGAACCATGGCACTGGCTGCCGATTGCAGCGAAGCAAGGGCGCTTCGCAGTGAGCCCATGGCCGAAATCTTGGTGGTATAGGTCGCCTGCTTTTTCTGAAGAGTGGTCAGCGCAATGCTTTCGGCGCCCATCAGTTTGGTTACCAAAGGCTCCAGTTCGAGCCCGGAACCTGTTCCCAGCGATGTAATCGATGCCATTTTCTGCTCCTTGCGACCTGACCCGCTATCTTACGCCTTTTGCTGAACCAGCAAGCCTTTCAGCTTATCCACTGCTTGCGCCATGGCGAGTACTTCTTCGGAGGGGATTTGCTTGATGACTTCTTTGGTTTCATCATCAATGACCTTAACGACGGTTTGACCGCTTTTGTCATCAACCGAGAATTTCAGACTGCTGTTGATGCCGTCAACGAAGTCATTCATCGATTTGACTGCATCCTGCAGTTTTTGCGGTGACGGTATTTGTTGAAGCCCGGATTGAGCCTCGGTTTGACTGGATTCTGTGGCGTTTCCGGACGGAGTCGGGGGACTCTTGCCGAGGCCGTTGTTTAGCGGAATGGCGGGAAGTGACGTTCCCTGGCCGCTTATTGATTGAACGCTCATTTTCTCCTCCTGGCTCACATGAGAACGGGCGCGTTAGCGTTGCCGCTGACGCGCCCTGTTGCTTTACCTAATTTGCAGCGTGGCTAGGCTTTTACTTCAGGAGCGACAGCACGTTCTGCGGTAGCGAGTTTGCTTGCGACAGCATGGCGGTACCGGCTTGTTGCAGAATCTGGGCGCGGCTCAGGTTGGCGGTTTCGGATGCGTAGTCGGCATCCATGATGCGGCTGCGGGCAGATTCCGTATTTTCCTTGGCGGCGGACAGTTGCGACAGAACGCCTTCAAAACGGGATTGCAGGGCGCCGAGGTCAGCGCGTGAGGAGCTGACGCTGTCGATGGCCGCATCCAGATTCGACATGGCGGTGGTTGCGCCGGCTGCGGAACTGATGCTGCCGAAGGAAGAGGTATTCACCGAGCCGACCGTAATTGCAATCTGGGATTCGCTGGTCGTCGTGGAACCGATCTGGAACGAAACCGAAGAGTAGGTGCCGTCGATCAGCTTCGTGCCGTTGAAGTTGGTGGCGCCGATCGCGCGGGTAATTTCGCTGCCCAGAGCTTGGTATTCCTTGTCCAGCGCGGCGCGGTTGGCGCTATCGTATTGACCCGATGCGGCCTGGGTGGCCAGTTCGCGCATCCGTTGCAGGTGGGTGGCAACCGTAGCGAGACCGGCTTCGGCCGTTTGAGCGGTAGAGATACCGTCATTGGCGTTACGCATGGCGACGGTCATGCCGCGCGATTGCGAACTCATTTTTTCAGCAATCGCCAAGCCAGCGGCGTCATCCTTGGAGCTGTTGATGCGCAGACCGGAAGAAAGACGTTGCAGCGAAGTCTTCAGTGAATTTTGGGAAATATCAAGGTTGCGCTGAGCATTCAGGGAAGCAACGTTGGTGTTGATAATTTGTGCCATTTTCGATCTCCTTGAGAAAGCTTGTTCGATGGTTCCACTTGCTTCGGCGCTTCATTCAGGAAGGAAGTTTCGCCGCTTGAATTCATTAACGGAAGTCCCGGCTGGAACTTTAGATTTTTTTTGACTCTTTCTATTCGAACCGGAAACAGGACGCTCTCCGTGGCTGAGACGTTAAACTTCAATCTCTGGATTTGCGGGGCAGATGACATATGAAGCAGGGGCGGATGCATGAATTGGGGTTGGCCGAGGTCGCACTGAAGGCCGGTGATTATGAAAAAGCCGGTAGTCTGTTTGAGACCGTGGTGTCGGCTCAGCCGGAGAATCATCGGGCCTGGTTTGGCTTGGGGGACCTGGCTTTCCGTATTGGCGACAACGAATCGGCGCTTTCTCTGCTTGAGCATGCCGCTACGCTCTCGCCCCGTTCCGCCCAGTACAAGCGTCGACTGGGCGAGGCGTGCTGTGCGGCTGGACTGGTCGATCAAGGGGTTGCTCAATTGGAGCTGGCGCAGCAGATTGAACCGGGCGATATCGACATCGCGTGCGCCCTCAGTGGTGCCTATGTGGCGCAGGGTAACTGGGCCGGCGCGAAAAAAGTGCTGAACAAGGTCATCAGCCGCAAGGGCGTGCTGGCCGGACATTATTGTTTGCGGGGCATGGCTTCGCAGCATCTTGGTGAGCTCGATGAGGCCCTGGCTGATTTCAAGACAGCGGCTCGCCTGGATAATGGCTATGCGGATGCCTGGCTATCATTGGCCGATATCTACCGGGCCAGGGGCGAAATCGATAAGGCGACACCCTGCGCTCAGCAGGCCTTGATGTTGAATCCTCGCTCGCCGGCAATTTTGTCATTGTGCGGCGACCTTGAGTTGGTGAAGGGCAACTCCCGCGATGCTGCCGAATATTTCTTGCGAGCCATTGATCTTACTCCGGAATCACCCGAACTGTGGGCCAAGCGGGGTATCGCGCTGGTGCAGTGCGGGGATAGTCTGCCCGCGATCGATGCCATGGAAAAAGCATCCAGCCTGGGCGTGGCGGATGACTGGATCTACGAGCATATGGGCCTGCTGTTTACGACACGTGGGCAAATGGAAATGGCGCGCGAAAACCTGGAGCTTGCGGTCGAGCATCACCCCAAGAACATCAACGCGTGGAATACCTTGATCGTCGTTTACACCAAGCTTGGCTTGAGCGAGAAGGCCCGCCAGGCCGCCGAGACGGTGCTGGCGATGGACCCCAATCACGTCAATGCCTTGCTCAACCTGGGAAGCTGGTACGCCGACCAGGCCCGCAACGAAGAGGCGCTGACGCAATACCGCAGGGCCTTGGCGGTCAATCCCAAGTCGGTGACGGCCTACACCAATTCCCTGTGGGTTCTGGTCCATTCCAGCGAGGCCAGCGCTCAGGATGTTCTCGCCATGGCTCGCGAGTTTGACCGTAACCTTTGCGCGCCGCTTTGGCGAACGCCGGATTTCCCCGGGCGCGATAAGTCGTCGCAGCGGCGCTTGAAAATCGGTTGGCTTACCTCCGATTTTCGTACCCATCCGGTCGCTGCTTTCGTTTTGCCCTTCCTGGACAAGCTCGACCGAGCGCAAGTCGAAAGCGTCGTCTATTACAACTCGCAGGCAGCTGACGACGTCACGGCCAAATGTCGTAATGCGGTGGAGCAATGGCGAGAAGTTCTGGCGATTGGCGATGAGGCCTTGGCGGATCTGATCAAATCCGACGAGATCGATATCCTGATCGACCTGAACGGCAATACCGAAGGGAATCGTCTTCTCGCCGTAGCCCGCAAGCCGGCACCGATCATTGTCACCTGGCTGGGATTTCCCGGGACAAGCGGCATGTCCGCCGTCGATTATATTTTTGTGCCGCACGATCCCGTGCTGGAAGCAGGCGCCTGGTGCACCGAGAAACCCTGGCCACTTCCCGACTGTTACGGGGTACGGGGCGGAATTCCGGATGTTCCTGTCCTGCCTGGTTTGCCTTGCGAGAGGACTGGTCGCCCATTCACCTTTGGTTGCCTGAACAACTTCCGCAAGGCCAGTCAGGAAACGATCCGTCTTTGGGCCGAGATCTTGAAGCAGGTTCCCGAGTCCCGATTGATCGTCGTCGCGCGCGGCGGCACCGACGGCACGCTGGTGGCCTATATCCATGAGCAATTCGGACGCCACGGCGTAGCGGCCGATCGTCTTGAGGTGCGGGGCATTCAGCCGCAACTTGATTATCTGGCGGCCTACAACGATATCGATCTGGGCCTTGACCCATTCCCCTTCAATGGCGGTACCACCGGTTACGACTCGATCTGGATGGGGCTTCCGTATATCACCTGGCCAGGCGACATGCTGGTTTCCCGGATGGGCAAGGCGATTCTCGAGAATGTCCAGCTTTCGGAATTGGTCGTGCCGAGCAAGGAGGAATATGTCCGGCAGGCCGTATTGCTGGCCGGCGACCGGGAACGCCTCAAAGCCATGCGCAACGGCTTGCGCGAACGGATGTTGGCCAGTCCGTTGATGGATGCGCGACGTCTGGCGCGAAATCTGGAGCAGGCATTCCGGGAAATGTGGTTGCGCTGGTGCGCAACCACGTCCGAAAACTAACCCGGGTAGGGGCGTCGCATGGCGATGGTTGCACGCAGGAGGGTTTCGGCATTCCAGGCGCGCAACAAGGTGGGGTAGTCGCTGAAGCCGGCACCCCGTCCGGGCGGTTCGCTGACGATATCCTGCGGGTTGGTCCCGGCGAGCTCGGCGAGGTATTTCATGACGAAGCGTTCGGCATAATGCAGGTGCTGATAAGCGAAATTGCCCGAGGATTCATGCAGGATCGGGATGTCGCAACAGACGCCGAGACGGTAGCCGGCCCGGTAGGCGCTGTAGCTGAAGTCGAGATCGTAAAGATGGAAGCCGTCGAAGGTGACGGCATCGAAGCCGATTGCTTCGGCGACCTGGCGTTTGGCGATGATGCAACAGCCATCCAGGGCCTGGATGCCATCAACGACCGGCCAGGTGCCGACGCCGTAGATGTTGAGGGCAAGGTCCGGGCGATTCCGCTTGGCGTGACAAATGGCGCCGTGGATATGCGGTTGGCCGGCCCCGAACCAGGTTGCCGTGATCAGCTTGCTGGTGCCGGCAAAGCCCAGGAGGTCGTAGTCCCGCATGCGCTCGGCAATCTTTGCCGCAAAATCCCGATCGGCAAAAAGAATGTCGTCGTGGGAGAAAATGACGATGTCGCCGGTCGACTTGGCCAAGCCACGGTTATAGCCCTCGGCCAATGATTTCGCATCGTGGATGCCGATGATTTCGTGGGGGTATTGTTCGAGCAATTGCTCAAGGCTCGCACTGAGGTGGGCGAATTTGGCCGCCTCGACGCTGCAGACGATTACGGAAAATTTGGGAAGGGTATGCATGCGCGTCGCCTCAGGGGTGATGGGGGGCGGGCTGAATCAATTGTGCGATGCTGGCGGCAAAGCCTTGTGCAAACGCCACCGGGTCATTCAGTCCGGCCGCAGCCAGATTTTGGCGGAACGATGGGGCAGGGGGCGGCACGGGGCTGTAGGCCAGTTCGAGGAAGGCCTCTGGGGTCTCGGCAATCCATCGGTTGGCACCGGCACATTCGAGCAGCGCCGTCGAGCGGCGTGACCAGGGCAGTGCCGAGGCTAGCGCAACATAGGGCTTGCCCATCCAGAGACAGCTGGGAAGTGCCGCCTCGCCATCGTCGATGC
>DAIMCQ010000048.1:0-19036 GCA_036726285.1 Azonexus sp. | reverse complement strand
GTAGAACCATGCTTTCAATATAGTTCGCTTCTACAGCTAATTCAGACAGAGCCATTTTTTTTATGGAGCCTCTTTTCAGTCGCGCTCGAACACTGCCACCGATTCAACATGTGCCGTATGCGGGAACATGTTGACCGCCCCAGCGGCGACAAAGCGGTATCCATTAGCCGCAACCATCACGGCGGCATCGCGCGAAAGCGTAGCGGGGTCGCAGGACACATAAACCACTCGGCGTGGTCCATTTACTCCCAATGCTTTGACCAATTCAATGGCGCCCTCACGCGGCGGGTCGATCAGCATCTTGTCGAATGGCCCCAGTGCGGCAATCGACTCTGCCGTACACTCGAACAAATTGGCGACACCGAACTCGACATGGGCAGCCAACCCATTCTCCAGAGCACTAGCCCGACCACGCTGAACCAAACCTTCGCTACCTTCAATACCCAGAACATGCGCACCGGAACGTGCGATAGGCAGCGTGAAATTACCGAGCCCGCAGAACATGTCGGCAATCCTTTCCCCCGCTTGCGGATCGAGCAAACGCAGCGCTCGGCGCACCAGAACCCGATTTACCGCATGGTTGACCTGGGTAAAGTCGGTCGGCAGGAAATCCAGTTCCAGATCGAATTCCGGCAGAGTGTAGGACAAGCGAGGGCCAGGCAATGGATAAAAGCGATAGACCGTGCTCGGCCCCTTCGGCTGCAGATAAATGACAACCTGATGACGATCCGCAAACTGCCTGATCAGTGTTTCGTCATTTTTGCTGAGCGGTTCCAAAATTCGCAGCACGAGTGCCGTGCAGTGCTCGCCAACGGAAATTTCGACTTGCGGCAAACGCTCGGCAATCGACAAGGCCGCAAACAGTTCGCGCATCGGCATCAGCAGTGCAGAAACATGCGGCGGTAGAACGGCACACGTTTCCATATTGGCAACATAGCTGCTACGGCGCTCGTGAAAACCAATCAGCATCCCGCCCTTGCTGGGCACCTTGCGCACAGCAAGGCGGGCCCGGTGGCGATATCCCCAGGGCGTCCCCTGAATCGGCGGCAGAATCATTTCCGGACGCACGCGTCCGATATGCCACAAGCTGTTTTCCAAAACGCGCTGCTTCGCAGCCACCTGTGCAGAAGCCTCCATATGCTGCATTGCACAGCCACCGCAGATACCGAAATGCGGACAACGCGGTTCGACCCGGGCAGTTGATGGACGCTTGACATCCACCAGATGGGCCAGTTCGTAACTTGGCTTTCTCCGGAAACTGGCGTACTCAATCGTCTCACCCGGCAAACCACCTTCGACGAAGATCGCTTTACCCTCTTGGCGAGTGATTCCTCTCGCCTCATGATCCAGTGACTCGATAATCCCGACCGGCACACGAAACTCCGAAAAAGCGCGAATTCTATCAATCGGTTACACTAATTGCCATGAGTCGAGAATTGATTAACTCCTGGGGCGAATACCAATTGGCCGTCGAGCGGCTTCTGGCACTGGCTGAGCAGAAGATTGCCATCTATGACGAGGATCTTGAGCAATTGAACCTCGACTCAAGTTCCCGACTTCCTCAGGTCAAGCGATTGCTGACACAAGGAGGACATAGTCCTCGCTTGCAAATTGCATTGCGCAATACCGAGCCACTAACCCGCAAACATCCATTGCTGATCAACCTGCTCGGCAATTTCGGGCACGTGTTTGCCGTGCAACAAACACCACCTCAATTGGCCCACCTACGCGATGCCATGATCATCGTCGACGATCGGCATGGGCTGGTCCGTTTTGAACGCGACCTCCCACGCAGCAAATTGCTGATTGACGAAAACGACGAGTTGAAGGGCTACCGCACGCGCTTCAACGAAATATGGAATGAAGGCGGGGAATTGCTTCATGCCAACGTTCTTGGCCTGTAACCGAGTCTGAAACAGAATTTTACGATTGCGCAGTGCACCAAGCCATCACCTCAACGAGCGAATTGTTGTTATAATTTCAGGCTGATTGGGTCGCTCCTGATCTCAAAATTCTGCTTTTACTCTCTTATCGATAAGGAAATTTCCATGACCAAGTCCCTCCTCGTTGCCGCTCTGCTCGCCGTTGCCCTGTCTGCTTGTGGCAAGAAGGAAGAACCGGCTGCTGCCCCGGCTCCGGCTCCGGCCGCTGCTCCGGCTCCGGAAGCCAAGCCGGCTGAAGCCGCTGCTCCGGCTGCCGCACCGGCCGCTGAAGCCGCCAAGCCGGCCGAAGCCGCTGCTCCGGCTGCCGCACCGGCCGCTGAAGCCGCCAAGCCGGCTGAAGAAGCCAAGAAGTAATCTTCTTGCTTGTAAAAAACGGGGCCTCGGCCCCGTTTTTTTTGCCTAATTGATCGCGGCTTCATCACTGACCACTGCTTAAGACATATTTGCGCAGCCAGCCTGGATCTATTCTCAGAACACCTGATCCGGAACAATTTATCGCCAAGCAAGCCGAAGACGGAAAAGAATTGCGGCACGCAGCACTAGGCGCGACATCGCAAAAGATAGCTGCATTTACTTTCCTGCAACCATCACTCCTCATTCGACGGGCAATAGACCCTGCCCGCCGAAAGAGAAAAAGTTACTGCAATTGCTGCGACAGCAATCCCAATATCTTGCGGGCGGTATCCGACTTATCGGTTCCCCCTTCACTGCTCAGCACCTGAACCATACTTTGGGCACCGGCCTCGCTGACGTGAATTCTGTACTGAACCTTCGAGCTGGCGGGAACCTCCTTACTACGCCAAAACGCCAACTTCGAAAGCAAGCCAGGATCTTTCTTGCCTGCACTATCAGCATCTGGATCAACATAGCGCACAAAATACAAGCCACGCGAGCGATCTCGATCTTCAACAGTAAAACCAACACGATCAAGCGCCAAGCCAACTCGGCGCCATGCCCGGTCAAAGCGCTCGGCAACCTCCAAGGTCCCGGAACCGTCATCCGACTTGGCCAATCTGGCACGCGGCTCGACTTTGGCAGCAGCCAGCGAGGCCTCTGCCTTCTTCTCTTCCGAACCAAGCCGCACCATCAAACGGCGCAGCATTTCTGCCTCAAGCTCAGGGTCGGCGACACGCGGTTGCCAACGCGTATCATCTTTGGATGAAGAGGTATAAACCTCCTCCATCCCGCGATGACTAATGAACAGATCGGTTGTTCCCGGCTCGCTGCCTGCCTCCAGGCGAGTCCTGAACTTATCCCGTTCCCCCGTGGAGTAGAGGGTATCAAGCAGATTACCCAAGGTACTACGGATCAAGTCGTTGGGGATTTTGGCACGATTCTCGGCCCAGTCCGTTTCCATCAACCCCGCTTCAGGACGTTCGAGACTAATGATAAAACCGGTTTCCTGCCAAAAATCCTTAACCGTATCCCACAGTTTATCAGCAGGCATTGCCACAACCAGCCAACGCTGACTACCGGAGCGCTCGACACGCACCTTGTCTACAGAAGGCAAAACCGCTGAATTCTGAACCTGGGCTGCTGGCGTCCGATCTGCGCTGTAGGCTGAAAACGTAGCGCTTCCTTTTCCGGCCGCATCGGGCACGAGAAAACGCTCGTCTCGTGCCACCTGCGATAGATCAGGAGGAACCTCCAGCGTTGCCGCCTTTACTGCAGATTTGTACTCAATTTTCCGTGAGTCGGGGAGTACGCTGCAACCGGACAGGGCTACAGCAACCAAGGACAATACCAAGCCGGAAGACCGACGATTCATGATTACAATGCTCCGTCAGGCAATAACACCGGCCAGGCGCATAGCGGCAAGTACGCGCGGCTGGTTGGCTTCGGACAGGGTGGTCAAAGGCAGGCGAATACCATTCGGCATCAAACCGAGTTGGTGAACAGCCCATTTAACTGGGATTGGATTGGCTTCGCAGAACAGGTCGCGATGCAAGCCCAGCAACTTGAAGTGTGCGGCCCGCGCCTTGGCAACATCACCGGCGGCGGCAGCGGCGCACATTTCATGCATCAGGCGCGGTGCAACGTTTGCCGTCACGGAAATATTCCCGTGAAAACCCAGCATGATCGAAGCCACGCAGGTCATGTCATCGCCGCTGTAAAGCGCGAAATCCTTCGGAGCGCGAGCAATCAAGTCGGAAGCTCGATCGAGGTTGCCGGTCGCATCCTTGACACCGACGATACCAGGCACTGCAGCAAGGCGCAGGATCGTATCGTTCGACATGTCGGCAACGGTACGCCCCGGCACGTTGTAAAGCAGTACCGGCAACTCCACCGCTTCCGCGATTGCCTTGAAATGACGATACAGGCCTTCCTGGGTCGGCTTGTTGTAATAAGGCACAACCGACAACGCCATATCGGCACCGGCTTTTTTTGCAAATTCGGTCAATTCGATCGCTTCGGCCGTCGAATTGGCACCGGTACCTGCAATCACCGGAATGCGGCCGGCGGAATGCTCCACCGTAACCTTGATCAACTCGCAGTGTTCCTCGACGTTAACCGTCGGCGATTCGCCGGTGGTACCGACAATCACGATGGCATCGGTGCCTTCGTTGACATGGAAATCAACGAGTCCGCGCAAGGCATTCAAATCGAGACTGCCATCCTCATGCATGGGCGTGACGATGGCGACAATGGATCCAGTAATCATGGCCTGTTTTGCAAAATAATAATCCGTCGATTGTAACTGAATCGCCCAATGGCGCGGGCAGCGGAGGTGTAAGAGTTTATTATTTTAGCGGCAGCCAATATAGCCGCCCACGTGCAAGGCGCATCACGCCATCAGGCAGGCGAAGTTCGGGATGCCTATCGGGTGCCGCGGTAAAGATTTGTCGGGCGAACTCTTCAAGACGAGGAGCGACTGGCACACGCCAGCCGACTTGTCGCAAGCGAAAACGCAACAGATTTTTCAGCCGCGACAAGGAAAGCTGCCGCAAGGCAGCCAATGGGACAGAGCATTCCGGGCCTTCATCTACCGCGTTCTGCCAATCAATCGATGCCAAATCAGATAGAAGCTCATCGGCTTCGGCAAAGTGCCTTCCAGCCAAGGCCAAAGAGGCCTCCGCTGCAGGAAATCGCTGCGTTAAAAGTGGAAGGGCTTCATGCCGCAGGAAATTGCGTGAAAAACGGGTATCACCGTTGCTCTCATCATCAACCCAGCCCAAATCGAAGTCTTTGGCATATGCCTCCAACTCGGCACGACTCACACCAAGCAAAGGGCGCAACAACCGAACTCCGTTGCCAAGCCCTCGCTCTATCGGCATTCCGCGCGCCCCGGTGACACCGGAGCCACGCAACACATTGAACAATACCGTCTCTGCCACGTCGCCCTGGTGATGCGCCAGAAGCAGGACATCAGCCTGGCAATCGGCCAGCACCAGATAACGCGCCTGTCGGGCTGCCGCCTCCAAGCCCAGGCCGCCACGGCAATCGACATCGACTCGGGCAACACGCAGAGGAATCTTCAGTGTTGAACAATATTCGGCGCAGAACAGGCTCCAGGCCGCCGCATGCGGAGAAAGCCCATGATCGACATGAATTGCTGCGAGCCGCTCCCCCAAACCGAGCCGACTCGCCAAATGCAACAGGACCACCGAGTCGCAACCACCGGAGAGGCCGACGCAGATGCGCCCTGCATCGGCATGGCGATCGGCCAGAAACTCGCCGACCCGCGTCAGAAGATCAGCTGACGACTTCTTCCTTGAAACGGCCATAACTCATCAGGCGCTCGTAACGCGCGCTCAGCAATTCTGCAGTAGACAAGCCTGACAGTTGCTTGAGGGCGTCTTGCAAAGCTTTTTTCAACTGCTGGGCCATGGCACGATGATCACGATGCGCCCCACCTAACGGCTCATGAACGATTTTGTCGATCAACCCCAGCGTCTTCAGGCGCTGCGCCGTGATCCCCATGGTTTCTGCAGCTTCCGGTGCCTTCTCCGCACTCTTCCAGAGAATCGACGCACAGCCTTCGGGTGAAATGACCGAATAGGTCGAATATTGCAGCATCTGGACCACGTCACCGATGGCAATCGCCAGCGCCCCGCCCGAACCACCTTCGCCAATGATCGTCACAATCACCGGCACCTTGAGTTCGGCCATGACGAAAAGATTCCGCCCAATCGCTTCGGATTGCCCCCGCTCCTCGGCATCAATCCCCGGATAGGCGCCCGGCGTATCGACAAAGGTCAGCACCGGGATAGCAAATTTTTCGGCCAGCTTCATCAGACGCAGGGCCTTGCGATAACCTTCAGGACGCGGCATGCCGAAATTGCGGTAAATCTTTTCCTTGGTATCGCGGCCTTTTTGATGTCCGATCACCATTACCGGTTGGCCGTTGAAACGGGCCAGACCGCCAACGATGGCATGGTCGTCGGAAAAAGCACGATCACCGTGCAACTCTTCGAAATCGGTGAAGATCAGCGACAGGTAATCCAGGGTGTAAGGACGTTGCGGATGACGTGCCACCTGGGAGATCTGCCAAGGCGACAGCTTGGCGTAAATATCCTTGGTTAGCTGGCCGCCTTTTTTCTCAAGACGTTCAATCTCTTCCGAGATATCGACAGCTGAATCATCCTGCACGAAGCGCAGCTCTTCGATCTTTGCTTCGAGGTCGGCAATGGACTGCTCGAAGTCGAGGAAACTTGTTTTCATGGACAGCTCGTTTTCTAGGTCGGCGCGTATTTTACCCCAAAGGTCCGAAAAGCCATGCCCCTATGCCGAAAGTGAGTAACCATGCGGCTTAGCGCCAATTTTCACGATGCGGAAGCAAGCCGTTTTTGTTAACATCAGAGGCAATAATCAACAAGAAGGCGCGACATGTCCGTTTCTGACCTGCTGTTTCTGCACCCCTTACTCGGCGCAGACGATTCCTGGTCCGGCTACCTGGTCGAAACACCACCCAATACCAACAGCGACACCGCAATCGGACAGTTCGTCCGCCACCCCAAGCTGCGCGAATTCGACCACCGCCATCCCTGGCTGATTCCAGCCACGCCTGGACTGGAGCCCAAAGGGGCGGCGGAAAATCTGATTCAGGTCTTCCCGGCCCACTCCAACGAGCCGGAGAAGGCTCTCGAAGCCGAGTTGCGCCAGGGCGGCTGCAAGGTGGCGCTGCTTGCCGCCCCCGAGGAAAAGCTCCCCATGCCCGGAACATGGGACCTGGCGCTGATCAACACCAGTCACGCCCGCTCGCTGCGGCCTTTCGCACTGATCGGTCTAGCCAGCCGAACGACCGTGCTGGCGACCGATGTGCAAAGCTACGCCGACTACTCATGGGCGCACGCCAACGCCTGCACCTTATCGACCGGTGAATTCCTGCTCGGCAGGAATCAGAGCGGTCAGAAGGCGGACATGACCCGGGTCAAGCTTCTCGAGATGCTGGCGCTAATTGCCGAAGACGCGGAAACCGAAGCCATCGAGTACATCTTCCGCCAGGAGCCGAAGCTTTCCTACAGCCTGTTGCGCCTGGTCAACTCCGCGGCCATCGCGCCGCGCAGCCCGATCACCAGCTTTGCCCAGGCCATCAACCTGCTGGGCCGCCGCCAATTGCAACGCTGGCTGCAATTGCTGGTCTATGCCGATCCCAACAACGGCCACCACCCCAATCCCCTGCTGCAAAAAGCCGCTGCCCGCGGTCGCTTGCTTGAACTCCTGGTCGGCCAACTGGCGCCGCCCCCGGCCGTCGACAACAAGGAAGACGCGGCCTTCATGGTGGGCGTATTTTCCTTGCTCGATGTCCTGCTCAACATGTCGATGGGTGAAATCCTGCAGCAACTGCCACTGGCCTCCGCGGTGCGCGACGCGCTGGCCGATTATGCCGGCTCGCTCGGCGCACTGCTCCGCGTCATCGACGCGGCGGAACGCCGCAATCTGGCAGCGGCAAGCGAATTGCTCGGCAAAACCCCGATCAGCCCGGCTGATTTCATCGAGGCGCAACTCTCCGCGCTGCATTGGGCGGCGCGAATTCACAGCCCAGCCTGAGTCTGCACCAGCGATCCGACTGAATGGCCGGATCGCCGGACCAGAGTATCAGCCGAAACGACCGCTCAAGAAGGGGTTGTAACGACGCTCCTCGCCAAAATTCGACATCGGGCCATGGCCCGGGATGAATTCGACCTCATCCCCCAAGGGGAACAACCTTTCCTTGATTGAACGAATCAGGGTTTCGTGATCGCCGCGCGGGAAGTCCGTCCGCCCGATCGAGCCTTGAAAAAGCACATCGCCAACCTGCGCCAGCCGGCTCGGCGTATGGAAAAAGACCACATGACCCGGCGTATGCCCCGGACAATGCAGGACATCGAGTTCCACCTCACCGAAAGTCACCTTGTCGCCATCCTTCAGCCAGCGTGTCGGCTCGAAGCTCTGCACATCGGGGAAGCCGAACATCTTGCTTTGCTGCGGCATGCCTTCGATCCAGAAACGGTCATCCTCATGCGGACCTTCAATCGGCAGGCCAGTCAGCTCGGCCAGCGCGCCAACCGCTCCGGCATGATCGATGTGACCGTGGGTGACCAGGATCTTGGCCAGGGTCAAATTTTCATCGGCCAGCACTTTCTGGATACGCCCGATATCGCCCCCCGGATCGATAACGGCCGCCTGTCGGGTCTTTTCGCACCAGAAAATGGTGCAATTCTGTTCGAAGGGAGTAACCGGAACGATGGTGTAGCGCATGACAAAACCCGAAATGATTGGCCAGCCCGGATTATCGCACGCACACCCTTGCCCGCTATCGGCCGCCCCCTTACACTCAGGCAACGGTGCAACAGCCGCATTTCGAGGACGACAGAAAGATGATCGACCACCCGCTGAATGATATCGAGAGTTGGGTATTGCTCTTCAACAGCAATAGCCTGCCCGTGCTGCGCATCACCCGGCGCCGTATCGAAGAAATGCGCAGCAATCTTGACCGTGTCGATGCCCGCGAACTGGCCCGCGTCATTCTCCAGGACCCGATCATGACCGTCCGCGTCCTGGCTTATATCCAGCCAATGCGCGGCCGCTCCCTGCAACACGACATCACGACCATCGCCAGCGCGGTGATGATGGCCGGCATCGAGCCCTTCTTCAATCGCTTTACCGAGCTATTGAGCGTCGAAGACCAGTTGCAGGGGGCTGACCGCCATGCCCTGCTCGGCATCCTGCAGATCATCCGTCGCGCCCAGCGGGCCGCCGACTACGCCCAGGAATGGGCCATCTGGCGCCACGACATCAACATGGAAGAGATCCGCATCGCAGCGCTGCTGCACGATCTGGCCGAAATCCTCGTCTGGTGTTCGGCGCCGAAGCTCGGTCTCGACATCCTGGCCCTGCAGAAAGCCCAGCCCGGCTTGCGCAGCACCGAAGCCCAAAAGCAGGTCCTCGGCCTGACCTTCCAGGACATCCAGCTCGCCTTGTGCCGCGTCTGGCACCTGCCGGAACTCTTATTGCACCTGATCGACGACGACAACGCCGGCCAGCCGCGGGTTCAAAACGTCGCACTGGCAGTGCGTCTGGCCCGCCACTCGGCGCACGGCTGGGACGATGCCGCCCTGCCCGACGACTATGCCGACATCGGCCGCCTGCTCAACATCTCCCCGGAAACGGTGCGCCAACGCCTTGGTCTTGACCCCGTCCCGGCACGCGAAGCCGACGACTGATCGCCCCCGCCCCCAGCGGGATCAACCGCCGGCCCGGGCTTCCAGAATTTCCCAGCGCTCCAGCAGAACCATCAATTCGTCGTCGATCAGCGCCAGGCGCTCGGCGGCCTGCTGCGCCCCGCTCGGATCGGTCTGGTAAATCGCCGGATCCTCCAGGCGTTTGGTCAGACCGACCTGCTCCTCTTCCAGCCCGGCGATTTTCCCCGGCAAGGCCTCCAGCTCCCGCTGCTCCTTCCAGGATAGCTTGTCGCCCTTGGCCTTGGCAGGTTCCGCCGCCTTGACGGCAGGTTTCGCTTCGCTTTTCTGCCGCGCCGCTTCCTCCTTTTGCACGCTCGCCTTGTAGGCCGCCCAATCGCTGTAACCGCCGGCGTACTCCTTCCAGTTGCCATCGCCTTCCGCAGCAATGGTCTGGGTCACGACATTGTCGAGGAAGGTCCGGTCATGGCTGACCAGAAACAAGGTGCCGTCGTACTTGGCGAGCAATTCCTCGAGCAACTCCAGCGTCTCGATATCGAGGTCGTTGGTCGGTTCGTCGAGCACCAGCACATTGGCCGGACGGGCAAACAGGCGGGCCAGCAGCAGGCGATTGCGTTCGCCCCCGGACAGCGAACTGACCGGTGAGCGGGCCCGCTCCGGCGCGAAGAGAAAATCTTCGAGATAACCGATGACGTGCTTGCGCGCCCCGCCGATCTCGACCCAGTCGGAGCCCGGCGAAATCACGTCACTGAGCGACGAGTCCGGGTTGAGCTGGGTGCGGAACTGGTCGAAATAGGCGACATCGATCTTGGTGCCCTGACGCACAATGCCTTGATCGGGCTTCAGCTCGCCGAGAATCATCCGCAGCAGTGTCGTTTTGCCGGCGCCATTCGAACCGATCACGCCAATCTTGTCGCCGCGCTGGATGCGCGCCGAAAAATCACGCACGATGGTCCGCTCGCCATAAACCTTGCTGACATGCTCCAGCTCGGCCACCAGCTTGCCGCTCTTGTCGCCGGCATCGAGTTGCAGGTTGACCTTGCCCATGCGCTCGCGTCGCGCCTGGCGCTCGGCGCGCAACTGATCGAGTCGCTGCACGCGGAACACGGCACGCGTCCGCCGCGCCTCGACGCCCTTGCGAATCCAGACCTCTTCTTCCTTGAGCAATTTGTCCGCCCGCGCGTTGGCCAGGCTTTCCTCATGCAACAAAGCCTCCTTGCGCAATTGATACTGACTGAAGCTGCCCGGAAAACTGGCCAATTTGCCGCGATCCAGTTCGACGATGCGGGTACACACCCGGTCGAGGAAAGAACGGTCGTGGGTGATGAAGAACAGCGTCACGCCACTTTCGATCAACAGGGTTTCCAGCCATTCGATGGCTGCAATATCCAGGTGATTGGTCGGCTCGTCGAGCAGCAGCACCTCGGGTGCCACAGCCAGCGCCTGGGCCAATGCCAGGCGCTTCTTCTGGCCGCCGGACAAGCTGCCGACGCTGGCCTCCGGATCGAGCCCGAAACGATCGATGACCTTCTCGGCCTGCGCCTCGTAGGCCCAGGCACCACGCGACTCCAGCTCGTGCTGCAGGCTTTCCATACGATCCATCAACGCATCGTGATCGCCTTTGCCTTCGGCCATCTGATGGGACACCTCATGATACTCGGCGAGAAATTTGGAGGTTTCGCCCATGCCCGAGATCACCGCCTCGAAAACGCTTAAATCGGGATCGAATGGCGGCTCCTGCGGCACGTAACCGACGCGAATCCCGGGCTGCACCCAGACCTCGCCATCATCCAGCCGACCGCGACCGGACCCCGCGGCCAGTGCCGCCAGCAATGACGATTTACCGGTGCCGTTGCGGCCGATCAGCGCAACACGCTCACCCGGATCGAGCAGGAAATCGGCGTGATCAAGAAGCGGCACGTGGCCGTAGGCAAGGCAGGCGTCGGAAAGTTTAAGGTAAGGCATGGCACCAAATTGAAACGGCGCCCCGCAGGGCGCCGCGTTGGGAGAAAGCGCGATTCTATCCGTTCAGGCCCGGCGCAGCCCAATCATTACGCCAACCGGCTACGCCGCGCACCAGCTGATCAGGTGGAAAAGCGCGCCAGTTGGGCCTGCAACTCGGCAGACAATTGCTGCAGGTTGCGCGCTCGCTCGGCATTCTTCATCGCCCGGCCATTGCTGCCTTCGGCCATCTTGGCAATATTCTCGACCAGACGGGCAATTTCCTGACTGGCCGAACTTTGTTCGCGCGTGCTTTCGGCAATGCTCTGCACCGTTCCCACCGTCTGCTGGGCGCGCTCGTCAATGCTTGCCAGCGAGCGCCCGGCATCGCGCGCCAACTGCACGCTGCCGCTCATATTGGTACTGACCGACTGCATGCGCTCGACGGCAAAACCGGTTTCTTCCAGAATCGCCTTGACCGTCGAGGAAATCTCCTGGGTCGACATCGCAGTTCGCTCAGCCAGCTTGCGGACCTCATCGGCCACCACAGCGAAGCCCCGCCCCTGCTCGCCAGCGCGAGCCGCTTCAATCGCCGCGTTCAGCGCCAACAAATTGGTCTGCTCGGCAATTTCACGAATCACCCCGACCACGCTCGAAATCTGTTTCGAGCGCTCGCCCAGCGATTGAATCAAGGTGGCCGAGTCGTTGATATCGGTCGCCACCCGCTCCAGTTCGCCCATCGCCCGGTCGACCACCTGACGGCCGGATTGGGTCACCGCCTTAGCATCCTCGGAAATCTGCGCCGCCTGGTTCGCATTGTCAGCGACATGCGAAATACTCACCGACAGCTGCTCGACCGAAGCAGCAATGCCGCTCGCCGACTGAGACGCCTGGGCAGAGCTTTCCAATGCCGCACTAGCGGCATGCTGCAGCTCGTCGGCGGCCCCGCCGACCTGCGCAGAAGTCGATGCCACGCCGCGTACCAAGGAACGCATCGCCCCCGCCATTTCATTGAAGGCATGGGCAATTCCGTGAATTTCGTTGCGACTTTGCGGATCCCCCGCCGGCAAGGAGGCGCGCAAATCTCCACCGCTCAACTGGCGTACGGCCACCACCAGTTCCGCCAAGCCACTGAGCCGCGAACGGACCAGCCAATAAATCAGCGTCGCCAGCACCATGGCTGAAATTAGGCTGATGACAATGACCAGATTGCGCAAAGCCCGGCTCTCTTCAAGATATTCATCAAGCCAGCTACCGGTCGCCACCGTCCACCCCCATGCCGACGAGGTTGCCGCATAGACGATCTTCTCCCGCTCACCGCCCTTGTCATCGACCAGACGATAACGGAACAGACCGCTGCGGTTCTTGATGACCTCCTGCAAGACGGTCTTGGTTGCCGCCGGCAGATCGACTTCACCGATCATCTGATTCTGGTATTTCGGATGCAGCACGAATTCACCGATGCTCTTTTCATCGGTTGGCCGAACGATATAGACATAGCCCGTCTTGCCCGCAATCAGAGAGCCAAACAGGTCGCGTACCCGCTTCAGTTCGGCATCCAGGCTGATCCGAATCGAAAGCGCCCCCCAAACCTTGCCGTCCGCCCCCTTAAGCAGTTTGACGTTGCTGAAATTGTATTTGCCGCCCCGTATCGTCAAGCCCTGATAGTCCTGGCCGCTCAGGACTGCCTTGCTCACCGGATCGCCTTCGGCAATCGGTACGCCATGCATCGGGCGCCCCTCCTTGTCGCGCAACAAGGTGGATAGACGATAGAGCTTATTCTCGCGAATGATCAGGAAAGCCGCTTCGTCTCCGGTTAATTCACGGAAATTCCGCAACAGTCGATCGTTGCCATTGAGGACCTCGCCACCAACCCTGACGACAGGAAGATCGACCGCTCCCGTCGCTACGACGCCTTGCCCGATCTCGGGCACCGCCCCGATATATTTCAAGAAAAACTGCGACTGACGTTCGCCCCGAACCTTGACCGCCTCGAACATCGAATCGAGCGTGCCGGCCATCAAGGTCGCCTCGTGCTCGAGGTTTTTCTCCGCAACCAACTCGGCAGAACCATCCGCTGTCCGCTGGACGATAAAGGTCATGACCAGAAAAACCACGGACAAAGCTGCGACGGTAGCCAAAATGAGCTGCTGGGCAATCGGGCGACGCTGAAGGCTGGCAAACATGTTCGTCTCGCTTGATAGTTATATTATTAAAAGCAAATTTATCACAGGCTATCACAAGCGTCGGCTCCACCGGTACAATGCGCCCTGCCGATTTGGCCGGGGCCGGCCGACTCATCACGCCTCCATAGTTAAATGGATATAACACGCCCCTCCTAAGGGCGAATTGGTGGTTCGATTCCACCTGGGGGCGCCATCTCTGCGGCGAATCCCGATGAAAAATCCCAGAAAATCTACCCAGCACGCCATCGACATCAGCGAAGAAGCCGGTGTGCGTTACCTACATTTCGGTTCGGAATGGGTCCAGGGCGCCATGCGCGTTGCCCGCCCCTGGTCGCTGGAACTGGCCTATACCCGCGAGATGATGGCGGGACTCCTCCTTCGCCCGGCCAAACAATGGCCGCGCAATGCCCTGCTGATCGGCCTCGGCGCCGGATCGCTGGCCAAGTTCATCTATCGAAACCTGCCTGACTGCCGGACGACCGTGGTGGAGATCAACCCGCAGGTGGAATTCATCGCCCGACAGTATTTCAAATTGCCCGATGATCCACGCCGCCTGGATGTGGTCATCGGTTGCGGCGCCGATTACATGCTGAGCGGCGATAAACCGTTCGACCTGATCCTGGTCGATGGTTTCGACCCGGATGCCCGGGCCGGAGCGCTCGACACGCTGCCTTTCTATCTGGCCTGTCGCGCCCGCCTGAGCGAAGACGGCTTGCTTGGCATCAATCTGCTCGGCCGCAACAAAGGATTCCAGGGTAGCGTCGAACGCATCAGCAGCGCTTTCGACGGCCGGGTTGCCGTCTTTCCCTCCTGCGACAGCGGCAACACCATCGCTTTTGCTACGGCTGGCAAGCCAGTCGAAATTTCGCTGGAAGCCATGCGCCTGCAGGCGCAACAACTGGAAAAGGATTGCCGCCTGGATCTGCTGCCGACCATCAGTCGCCTGCAACTCAGTCATCCGCTGCCCGAAGGCATGCTGCGCATCTGAACGCGGCCTTGCCTTATCGACCGGAACGAACTAAAAAGAAGGTGATCCTCCACCTATTCCAATGACAAGGCGGACAAAAAAACGATAACAAATCGTTCAAAAGTCAGCTATCCGTTTTCCAGTCAAAGGAGGAATTACATGCTTTCTCTTCAGGACGTTATCGACTACTGCGATCTCGACCGCGGCGAAATTGAAGCCATTGCCGAGCACGAACATATCCCGGTCACCGTTGCCGCCGAATTGAGCGAAGTGCTGCTCTGCTCACCAGAAGGGGTTTGCCGGCTGCATACGATGATTATCGAAAACATGACGCACGCCTTGGAACAAGGCGAATTCGAACGGGTTCAGGATTTGTCGGAAACCTACCAGCACCTGCAGCGGACCCACCCGCTGCCCAGACAAATCAGCCCCTGAGGGGCTGCGCTATTCAGGCGTTGCGGGCTGATTGCCCGAAGCCGTGTTCGACGGCATAGAGCGCGACTTGCACGCGGCTGGTCATGTTCAGCTTCTTGAAGATGTTCTGGACATGAATCTTGACGGTACTCTCCGCCAGGTCCAGCTTGCGGGCGATTTCCTTATTGCTCTCGCCCAGCGCGAGGCATTCGAGGATGTCGCGTTCGCGTGGCGAGAATTTGTCGCGTTCGACAACCGGCGCTGAACGAGGCTGGGCGCGCACCCCTTGAATCAGTTTGGCGGTCATTTGCGGCGAAACGATGGACTCACCACGTGCCGCGCGACGAATTGCGTCGACCAAGGTCGCCGTTTCGATATTTTTCAGCAGATAACCGCAGGCGCCGGCCCGCAACGCATCCATCAGATCTTGCGCATCTTCCGAAACAGTCAGCATCAGGACTTTGACGTCGGGGATCTCCTCGCTGATCACTTTCACCGCCTCCAGGCCGGAAACGCCCTGCATATGCAGGTCGAGCAGCACGACATCGGGTTTCAGCGAGCGTGCCCGCTTGATGCCCTCCAGTCCATCACCGGCCTCGTCGACCACTTCGAAATCCTCGTTGCGCTGGAGCAGCGACTTGATACCGCTACGAAACAACGTATGGTCATCGACCAGCAAGACACGAATCTTTTCGTTCATTTAATTAGACCTCTCCTGTTCTCTTGGCATGATCAGCGTAACACGGGTCCCGGCACCGACTTCGGACTCGATACGACACTCCCCTCCCACCCGGTAAGCCCGCTCGCGCATGATCTTCAAACCGACATGGCGATCTGACTGCACGTTCGGCTCGTTCACCGGGTCGAAGCCTGCGCCGTCATCGACGACTTCGACAACCAGCTGACCACCATGACGTTTAAGTAATACATTGACATGCCTTGCGCCAGCATGCTTGCGGATATTGGAGAGCGACTCCTGGACGATATGCATGATCTGGGTTTCATCGGTCGGTACCAGTGGGCCATCGCTACCCTGAGCCTCAAATGCCGTGGCGATCCCGGTTTGTCCCTGAAATTTTTCCAGGGCACTCTGGATGGCCGAATCCAGATCGGCCTGATGCATACGCGTACGGAAATGCACCAACAGCTCCCGCACATCGTCGTAACCCTCCTGGATCCCCTCGCGCAACATCCCGGCCGTTTGCATGGCCTCATCGATCTTGCCATTGTTCAGGGAGTCTTCCAGCAACTGCACCTGAATATTCATGAAGGCCAAGCCCTGTGCAATCGAGTCGTGCAATTCCTGGGCAAGCAGGTTGCGCTCCTCAGACACGGCCAGTTCCTTTTCCCTGGATTTGAGCCGCAGATTCTCGATCGCCACGCCCAGATGCTGTCCCAAGGTTTCAAGCAGATGTTCCTCGCGCTTGCTCAAACCCTGCGGTCGGCGGAAATACAGGTTATAGACACCTAGCCGGTTCTTGTCATGCGAGATCGTGAAGGCGGTCGCCGTCGCAAATCCTTCCCGGATACAACTGCGCAGCTTCATGCCCGGCGGCGGATTTTCGGTGGCAAATGCCGCCATGACTCCTGTCTGAATCACTTGGCCACACAGACATTCGCCACAGTTCAGATCGGTTTCGTTGGCGACAAAGTCTTCGGAAAGCCCTTCATGCGTAACCAGGTGCAACAGGCCAGTCTGCTCGGAATAAAGGCGGACGGCTGCGGCATCGGCCCCCAGCGCTTCCTGAATACGTTCAAGAAAGCCGCGACATAGCGCCTCGATCGGTGCGGGCTCGCTCAGATAGGCCGTCGTCAGGTAAAGAATCCCGAGTTCATGGTTGCGTTCGGCGAGATTGCGGGTTTCCCCGGCCACCCGTTCTTCCAGCGTGCCGTAAACGTTCTGCAAATGCTCTGCCATCTGGTTGAAACCGCGGGCCAATCCCCCCAACTCATCGTCGCGCGTGACCGGCAGGCGCACCGAGAGATCGTTATCCATCATGCGCCGCATGCTGGCATGCAAGATGACGATTGGCTGGATCACCAGTTTGCCGAAGAAGCGGATCAGGATGGCCGTACCAATGATGGCAAAGATCACCAGCGCAACCTGCACGCTGCGCAGCAAATTGGTATCGGCCGCATAGCTGTGCTCCATCGTCAATACCAGATCATTGATCCGCGTGACGAACCCCTCAAGTTCGAGATCAAAGCGATCAAGCTGGGTCTGTCGATCAGCGGGCAAGCTATTCAAATAGTGTTCAACCAGCGGCCGCAAGGTTTGCCGCCAAGACAACTCGACCGCTCGCAGTAGCAAATCAACTTGGTCGTTACGCGGCGGGGCCATCGGTCGAGCCGGGTCACCTCGGCGCAAATCGTCCAGCACTTTGTCGAAGCGCAGCATCTCCGCCCGCAGGCTTTCGGTTTTCTGACCGCTTTCTGTTTCCTGGACGGCTCTCGCCATCAGGTGGCTGATACGGTACGTCCGCATCCGCTGACTGCCGGCATCGTTGATCGCCGCAGCCACCCCTTCCAGCTGCCATGAAATGAGCAAGGTCAGCACAATTGCCGACAGCGCGATCAGGAAAAACCCGAAGAGGATGCCGACAATTTTGCGGGAAAGCTTGGTTGGTGCAGGAAACATCATGGGCGGAGAAATCAGGATGCTCGAACCATAGCGGCGTTCTGCAAAATTGCAACAATCTGGATCAAAAGAAAAAAGCCCACCGCACTTGAGCGGTGGGCCGATTTGGCGAAGAGAGCGGGCAACGACGAGAACGCCAGAACGGCGATCAGGCCGCGATCTTCTCGACGTGCGCCTGCTTTTCGTAGAGAAACTCAAGCACGGCAGCGCGACAATCGATGTAGGCGGGATCGTGCGCCAGGGTCAGGCGATCACGCGGCCGCGGCAGATTGACTTCAAGGATTTCGCCGACAGTCGCCGCCGGGCCGTTGGTCATCATCACGATGCGGTCGGAAAGCAGCACCGCTTCGTCGACATCGTGGGTGACCATGACCGTCGTCGCCTGGGTCGCCTCGCAGATTTTCATCAACTCATCCTGCAGCTTGGCGCGGGTCAGGGCATCAAGCGCTCCGAACGGCTCATCCATCAACAAGACCTTGGGCTGCATCGACAGCGCACGGGCGATGCCGACGCGCTGCTTCATGCCGCCGGAGATTTCATGCGGATACTTGCTGCTGGCGTGATCGAGGCCGACCAGGTTGATCGCCGCGGCAGTCAGCTCCTTGAGCTTCGGCTTGCCTTCCTTGGCGCCGAAGACGCGCTCGACAGCCAGATAGACGTTTTCGAAACAGGTCAGCCAGGGCAGCAGGCTGTGGTTCTGGAAGACCACGGCGCGCTCCGGGCCGGGGCCGGCGATCTCGCGGCCATCGCAGAGCAGCACGCCGGTAGTTGGCCGGGTCAGGCCGGCGATCAGGTTAAGCAGCGTCGATTTGCCGCAACCGGAGTGGCCGATCAGCGCGATGAACTCACCCTGCTTGATCGAGAGATCGATGTCGCGCAAGGCGACGAACTTGCCTTTCTTGGTGTCGAAAGTCTGGCCGACACGCTCGATGCTTACGAATTTTTCCATGACGTTCTCCCGGATCAGGCGGATTCTTTGGTCAGCTTCTTGGCCAGCAGGATCAGGCTCTGCTCGAGGATGAGGCCGACGATGCCGATGACGAAGATGGCGATGATGATGTGCTCGACCTTCAGGTTGTTCCACTCGTCCCACACCCAGAAGCCGATACCGACGCCGCCGGTGAGCATTTCGGCAGCGACGATGACCAGCCAGGCAGTACCGATCGACAGGCGAATACCGGTCAGCATGTAGGGCAGCACGGCCGGGAACAGGATCTTGGTGACGACCTTCCATTCCGACAGGGCCAGCACACGGGCAACGTTGAGGTAGTCCTGCGGCACGCGCTGCACGCCCTGGGCGGTGTTCATGATCATCGGCCAGATCG
>DAIMCQ010000047.1:0-19287 GCA_036726285.1 Azonexus sp. | reverse complement strand
TCGTCGGTGCGGGCGTTGCGGTTGGAGCCGGGGTCGTCGTCGGTTCCGGCGTTGCGGTCGGCGCCGGGGTGGCCGTCGGTGCGGGCGTTGCGGTCGGCGCTGGCGTAGCCGTCGGTTCCGGCGTTGCGGTCGGGGCCGGGGTGGTCGTCGGTGCGGGCGTTGCGGTTGGAGCCGGGGTCGTCGTCGGTTCCGGCGTTGCTGTCGGGATCGGATCAGCAGCAGAAAGAAGCGGTGCCGTGGGGTTAGTTGTTGCAGTCGAATATTGGAAATTGAGCGGCGTCAGTGTCTCGACGATGCGCACCAACTCGACAAAAGTGTGTCCTTCGTTCCCGCCCGTTGCGGCGGTTCCTGCTGCCGGGTCTTCCAGCAAGGCGTCGAGGTCGTCACCAGCGGTCAGTGCCTTGCTGATTTTTTCAAAACCTTGTCGGTTATTTGCCACCGCACTGTCGGTCAGATCCGGCTTGAAGCCCCCGCCGACTTCGGCGTCGAGCTTGGCGCTTTCGCCTTGATGAACGGTCATGTCACGGCCGTCGGCCAGGTGCAGGAACACCTGGGCGCCATTGGCGGCGACGACGGTCTCACCTTCACGAATCGAGTCGCCCAGCTTGAGTCGCCGCATCCCGCCATTTACATCCCGGGCATAGGCTTCACCAGTAATCGACCGAACGACCGCAATAACAGTGGAAAGAGACACGACGCACTCCAAGGCATTTATCAGAATGCGGTCGAGTCTAGGACCTCCCAGGGGCGACGTCTATTGGACTAACGTACAGGTCGCGTCAGGGCTGCGTTAAGGAATTCACACTTTCCCGAATACGGTCGATCGACCATGCGCCAAGCCACCCACCGGCGCCATCGCGAATTTTCTGTTCGGGCTCGGGCAGATTGAATGGCATCTTGGTCAAATCGATGGGGCGCCAATGCCCGACCTGAGTGTCCCGATTATCGGCAGCATCGTATCCATTGCAGATCAACCAGGTGGCACCGGATGCGACGAAGTTGTTCAGGGCGGCCCGGATTTCCGTGTTGGGCTGATGGGTCAGGACATGACGACAAAGGATCGCCTCGGCCACCGGCAATGGATCCCGGCAAATATTCGCGACGCTGAAAAAATGGCCCTTCCGCCAGCCATGCAGACGGCTATTGTTGGCGATCATGACATCCACCAAATCCACGCCGAAATAGTATTGCAGCGCCCCGGTACTTTCGCACACCCAATTGGCGTCGCCGCAACCGGCGTCGAGCAGGGATCGCAGCCCTTTATCCTGGATGAATTGCTGCAAAAACTGCACGACCGCCAGGGTTGCGCCGCGGGTTGCCCCTGGGCCGCTGCTGGTTTCAGAGCATCCCCAGGTGTTTTGGGCATAGATCTCTTCGAAGACCCGCGCCGCCGCCCTCTCGACAGGGTCGGGATGTGGCGGAAAGTGGCCGGTAAAGCCGCGGCGCCCGATCCGCTGTCGGGCAAAATCGACATCGGCGAATTTCTCGTATTCCGCCAGGGTCCTTGAATGACCCAAACCGAATTGATCGAGGTTTTCGATGACCTCCGGTTCGTTCGACACCTCGATACCAAAAAGGTGACGCAAACGCGACAAGGATCTCTGGTCAAGCCGCCCCCAATCAGGGTTGTCCGCCCAATGACGAGGACGCAATTCGGCGCGACCATAGTAGTGATAGATCAGCACATCATCCGGCGTATACGCGTCCCAGCCATGCGTCCAAAGCCTCGCCGACAGCGAGATCTCTTCACCATGAAAATACAGGTAGGGATCGTAGGGCACCTGGTCGAAGGCTGCCGCCGGTGCAAACAGGAAGCCGCCGCAAACAAAGGCATTGGAGGACGGGCGCGTCGGACGCAGTTCGTAATTCTCGGAACGTGCCTCGAAGGTCAGGATGCCCCGATGATTGAAGGCCCTTGGGCAAAGGATGGTGATTGCTTTGGGGGCAAGCTGATCAGGCGGTGAATAAGCGACCGGATAGCTGCTCAACATCGCCCGGGGAGACTGGCAACGCGCCCACATCGCCAGCAATTTTTCATCCCAGCCCTCGACGAAGCGCATATGACTGTCGATTTGCAGAACGAACTCTTCATCCTGGCGCAACTCGCTCAGGATCAAATGCCGCGCCCAGCAGGCACCTCGACTGTCCTTCGGGTGAACGAAACGGCTGCGCAGTTGTTCGCCGGGAACCGTATCGGCCAGGAGATAACAATCCCGGTCGCCTTCAGGCTCAACCTGCCATAGCACACCGCAAAACACCCGCTCCGGAAAGCGCGCTTTGGCGAACAGATCGGCCAGGGTGGGCGGCCCCTCCGGATCGCGATAGCTGGCCATCGAGACAAAAATGCGAGGCCGAACAGCCGCTTCACCAAGCGGTCGAATCCCGCCCGTATTCATGTGCTTCCGTTGAGCGAAACACCATTTACCGTCACCGAAAGCTGCAGGCGATCGCGCAAGCCGAGCTTGGCAAAAATTGCGGTCAAGTGCGCCTTGACGGTTCGCTCCGAAATATCGAGGCGTCCGGCAATCTCCTTGTTGCTCTCACCCGCCGCGACCAGCTTGGCCACCTGAAGCTCGCGCTCGGAAAGCTGCGCCATGAGCGCATTCGTGTTGCTGCTGGCCTGATGGGAGGCCAGGGCGCGACTGGAGCCCGCCACCAGTTTCTGGAGCAGGGACTGGCCAACCCATAATCCGCCATTGCCCACCACCAAGGCAATCTGGTGCAGTACTTCAGGCGCGGCGCGACTGTTGCAGCACCCCGAGGCACCGCTCGACAAGGCCATCAGGGTCAGTTGTTCGTCCGGCTCATCGCTCATCAGCACAACGGGCAAGCCGGTACCGACGAGTTCGGCCAACAGCGGCTCGACCGAACGGGCACGACACCAGAGTATGCCCGGCCGCGACAGCGCAACGATCTCAGCCAAGGAAGGCACGACTAGCGCCGCCGGGAAGGCTTCGGACCAATTGCCCAAAGGGTTCGATTGCGTATCGATAATCCAGTGTTGCATCAACGCTCCGTCATCGCCACGTTCTTGGCCCGCAGAACCGGCTTCAACAAATAGGCAAGAACACTTTTCTTGCCGGTCAAAATATCCACTTCGGCCACCATCCCGGGAATGATCGGCAAATTAGCATCGCCAAAACCAGGCTTGTTGGTACGCACCCGAACGACATAAAAGGCATTGCCTTTTTCATCCATGACGGTATCCGCACCAATGTGTTCCAAGGTCCCTTCCAGGCCGCCATAGACGGAAAAATCATAGGCGGTGAACTTGACCATGGCCGGCTGGCCGGGCCGCAGGAAAGCGATGTCGCGCGGCTGCACCTTGGCTTCAAGGACCAGCGCATCTTCCAGCGGTACGATTTCAATCATGTCTTTGCCCGGCTGGACGACACCACCAACGGTATTGATCAACAGGCGCTTGACCGTACCCTTGACCGGCGAACGAATCGACGACTGCTTGACGCGATCGGACAAGGCGACACTGCCCTCGGCCAAGCCGCTTAGTTTGGCATTGGTTTCGGATAGCTCCTTGCCGGCGTCGTTTCTGAAGCTCAGCTCAACCTCCTCGATCTTGCGCTGGGCTTCGCTGATCGCGGCTTGCAAGCGGGTGATCTGCGCCGACGCCATGTCGCGCTCGCCGCGATAACGCGACACATCCCGCTCCAGACGCAGCAACTCGACCTCGGAAACGGCACCGGAGTTAATCAACGGGCGAGTCACCGACAGCTCCTTCGAGGTCAGCTCGTAGCCTTGAGAGGCCTGGGCACGACGAGCCTGTGCTTCGTTCTGTTCCTGCTGGCGCTGAGCCAACTGCTGGCGCGCAATCGATACGGCGGCGTTCATTTCATCGCGCTTGGCTTCGTAGAGCTGACGCTCCTGCTCGACGATCTCCGGACTGTCCTGCATGACATCGGGCGGTGGCACAAAAGGCTTGCCATCCGACATCGCCTTGAGACGGGCAGCCCGGGCCACCAAACCGAGATATTGAACCCGGTTTTCCTTGACCGATGAGGCAAATCGGGTTTCGTCGATCTTGATCAGCAATTGATCGGCCTGAACGACATCCCCTTCGCGGACGAGAATTTCGGAAACCAGTCCCCCGTCGATGCTTTGCAAGATCTGCACCTGTTTCGAGGGGATGACCTTGCCTTCGCCCCGGGTCACCTCGTCGAATTGAGCCACCGCGGCCCAAAGCAGAAAGATGGCGAGAACAACCCCGATCGAGCGCAACAAAACCCGCGCCCGCAAGGGTTCCTGTTGAAGAATGGCGGCATCGGCATCGGTTGCGAAATCGACCGCTTCGACATCCTCCCGGTTGGGCAGACGACCAAGCAGCTTTTCAATCTGCGGCGCACAGCGCTGGGCAATGCCTTCGAGCAACGCATGCAGCTTGCCGGCAACGGTTTTCAGGAAACTCATGCTGCCCTCCCGATCCGACCGCTCTGCAGGGCTTGTATCACCTGATCGCGGGGTCCGTCGGCAACGATGCGACCATCGTCCACCACGATGACGCGGGTTGCCAGGTCGAGCAGACTATTGCGATGCGTCACGATCAATACGGTCTTGTGTGCCGCCATGATCTTGAGCTTTTGCTTGAACTGCTGTTCGGAAGAAAAATCCATCGAACTGGTCGGTTCGTCCAGCAACAAGATCGGCGGGTCCATCAGGAAAGCCCGGGCGATGGCCACACTCTGGCGCTGCCCCCCGGATAGCGAATCGCCGCGCTCGCCGATCATCATGTCGAAACCATCCGGGTGGCGATTGACGAAGTCCGTCAAGCCAGCCGCCTCGGCAGCCGCCACCACGGCCGCATCATCGGCATAAGGCGCACCGATCACGATGTTGTCGCGCAGTGTGCCGTAGAACAGGGTGACGTCCTGCGACACATAGCCGATATTGCGCCGCAAATCGGCCGGGTCGAGCTGACGGACGTCGACGCCATCCACCGCGACGGCGCCCCCGGTCGGCTGATAGAGACCGAGCAGGAGCTTTTGCAGCGTCGTCTTGCCAGACCCGATCCGGCCGATCACCACCACCTTCTCGCCTTCGTTGATCTTGCAACTCATGCCTTTCAAGGCGGCGATCGCACTGCCGGGATAGCTGAACTCGACATCGCGAAATTCGATGTTGCCCTTCAATTCGGGTCGATGCACAAAAGTCGCATCGGCCGGCCGCTCGACCGGTTTGGCCATGACCTGATCCAGAGAGGCCAGGGACACTTTGGCGTTGTGATACTGCATCAGCAAACCGACCATCTGGCCAAGTGGCGCCACGGCGCGCGAGGCCAGCATGGTGCAGGCAATCATGCCCCCCATGCTGAGCTTGCCCTCGCCGATCAGGTAAACGCCGGCGATGATGACCACGATGTTGACCAATTGCTGAATTTCCATCGCACCGCTTGTCGCCGCGGCCGAAAGGAAGCGCATCTGGTTATTCACCCGCGAAACGAAGGCCACCGACTTTTCCCATCTCGACTGCATGACGCTCTCGGCCCCTTGCGTCTTGATGGTTTCCAGGGCCGACAGGCTTTCAATCAGCGTTGCGTTGCGCAAGGCGCCAGCCCGGTAGGTTGTCTCCGACAAGGCATGCATCTTGTGTTGGAGGATATAGGCATAGATCACCACCACCACGATCGCCAGCAATACCGGCAAGACCAGTTGCCAGGCAATGATGGCGATGACGAAGATGAAGATGAAGGCGAACGGCAGGTCGATAAAGGCAGTGACCGAAGCCGACGTAATGAAGTCGCGCACCGTTTCGAAAGAGCGCAGGTTGGACGAAAAGGCCCCCACCGCGGCCGGCCGGGCCTCCATCCGGACACCCAGCACGCGTTCCATGATCTTGGCCGACAATTCCATGTCGATACGGGCACTGGCCAGATCGATGAAATGTCCGCGCAACAGGCGCAGGGTCAAGTCGACACCAATCAGCAGAATTACCCCCAGGGCCAGTACCCACAGGGTTTCCATGGCGCGATTGGGTACCACCCGGTCATAGACGTTCATCGAGAACAAGGGCATGGCAAGGGCGATTACGTTGATCAGCAGGGCCGCCGCCAGGACATCGCGATAGACTGCCCATTGATCGGCCAGCGCGCCCCAGAACCAGTGCCGCAGGCGAATGTCGCCAACCTGCGGTGTCCGCTTGTCAAAACGGAAATGCGGCCGGGCGAAGATGGCGATACCAAGGTAGCGTCGCGCCAGCTCTTCCCGTGACAACTGCACCGAGCCTTGCCCGGTCTCGGGAAAGAGCAGACGGGCAGTTTCGCCGGTTTCATCCCAGCCGAGCAGCACGCAAGCCTCTTCGCCATGCAGCAGCAACACCGCCGGCAGCAAGGCCGGATCGATCTTTTCCAGCGAGCGGCGAATCACCTTGGCCGACAGGCCGGCGCGACTAGCGGCACGGGCAAACAGCGAAGGCGTCAGCGCACCGTCTTCCAGCGGCAGACCGGCGACCAGCGCCGCCCGGGTACTTGGCCGGGCATGAATGCGGGTCAGTTCGACAAGACAGTCGAGCAAAGGGTCGTGATGCAGAAGATCCTCCCGCACCCCGGACTTTGCTGCATCTGTTGCCCCGCTGATCAATTCGCTCATGGCCGTGTTGCCCTCTAATCCAGTCTCTACCTATATCGACCCAGATGGCCAATACTTTAAAAATGCAAAAAGGCGGTCGAAACCGCCTTTTGGCTGTTTCCAACAATATATCAGGCCATCAACGGGACAATAAGCAATGCCACCAGATTGATGATCTTGATCAGCGGGTTGACCGCCGGACCCGCCGTATCCTTGTAGGGATCGCCAACGGTATCGCCGGTTACTGCCGCTTTATGCGCATCCGAACCCTTGCCACCGAAATGTCCATCTTCGATGTATTTCTTGGCGTTATCCCACGCCCCACCACCCGTCGTCATCGAAATCGCGACGAACAAACCGGTCACGATCGTTCCCACCAGCAAACCACCCAGCGCCTGCGGCCCAAGCACCAAACCGACGACGATCGGTACCGCCACCGGCAGGATCGACGGCAGCATCATTTCCTTGATCGCCGCAACGGTCAGCATATCGACGGCCCGCGAGTAATCCGGCTTGGCCGTCCCTTCCATGATGCCCGGGATTTCCTTGAAGTGGCGGCGCACTTCCATGACCACCGCGCCAGCCGAGCGCCCCACCGCTTCCATCGCCATCGCGCCGAAGAGATAGGGAATCAGGCCACCGATGAAGAGTCCGATAATAACCATGTGATTCGACAGGTCGAAGGAAATATTACTCAGTCCGGCCGCTTCCAGACCATGCGTATAGTCGGCAAAGAGAACCAGTGCGGCGAGACCGGCCGAGCCGATGGCATAGCCCTTGGTCACGGCCTTGGTGGTATTGCCGACCGCATCGAGCGGATCGGTGACGTTGCGCACCTCCTTGGGCAACTCGGCCATTTCGGCGATACCGCCGGCGTTGTCGGTAATCGGCCCGTAGGCATCGAGGGCAACGACGATACCCGCCATCGACAGCATCGACGTCGCTGCAATCGCGATCCCGAACAGCCCGCCCATCGCATGTGCGGCAAAAATCGCCGCGCAGACCGAAAGAACCGGCCAGGCGGTGGACTTCATCGACACGCCGATACCGGCAATGATGTTCGTCGCATGGCCCGTCTGGCAGGATGCGGCAACGTGCTTGACCGGCGCGTAATCGGTACCGGTGTAGTACTCGGTGATCCAGACCAGGGCGGCGGTCAGCACCAGACCGACGACCGAACAACCGAACATCGAAGCCGTGGTGATCTTGGCCGCCGCATCGCCCGCCCCGATCAGCCAGGCGGTGACCGGATAATAGGCCGCCAGCGCCAGCACGCCGGCGACGATCAGGCCGCGATAGAGCGCCGCCATGATCTTGCCACCCTCGGTTGCCTTGACGAAATAGCAGCCGATGATCGAAGCGATGATCGAAACGCCCCCCAAGGCCAAGGGATAGAGCACGAGATTCTCGCCGAGACCGCTTGCCGTCTTGATGGTCAGCGCCGCCAGAACCATCGTCGCCACCACCGTCACGGCGTAAGTTTCGAACAGGTCGGCCGCCATGCCGGCGCAGTCGCCGACGTTATCGCCGACGTTGTCGGCAATCACCGCCGGATTGCGCGGATCGTCTTCAGGAATGCCGGCTTCGACCTTGCCCACCAGGTCGGCGCCGACGTCAGCTCCCTTGGTGAAAATACCGCCACCGAGACGGGCAAAGATCGAGATCAGCGACGATCCGAAGGCCAGCCCAACCAAGGGCTCGATGACATGATGCAGATCGGCATCCGGCCCGTTGATCGACTTGAGGAAGGCGAAGTAACCCGCCACGCCGAGCAGCCCCAGGCCGACTACCAGCATGCCGGTGATCGCCCCGCCCTTGAATGCGACATCGAGCGCTGCGGCGATGCCACGACGGGCCGCTTCGGCCGTCCGGACATTGGCCCGGACCGAAACATTCATGCCGATGAAGCCGGCGGCGCCGGAAAGTACGGCACCGATCAGAAAACCGAAAGCGGTCGGCCAGCCCAACTTGGGGATGAAGCCGATGGCCAGGAAGAGAACAACACCAACCATCGCGATGGTCTTGTACTGTCGGCTCAAGTAAGCCTCGGCCCCCAGCTGGATCGCCTTGGCGATCTCTTGCATGCGCTCGTTGCCGGCCGGCAACGCGAGGATCTGTCGGCTCGAAATCCAGCCATACAGGACAGCCAATACGGCGCAGGCTAGCGCCAACAACAACGCTGTAGACATTACTCCCCCCTCTTCATGGCTAACAAAAAATCAGACTGTGAACGCCTCCAGCTTTTTACCAATGGACACGTTCTGCAGGCGGACATAGTCCGGCAAACCTTTGCGATAAGGTGGCGGTTCCTCGCCTTCGATCAGCGGCTGCAGATAGCTGCGGCAGGCGTCGGTGATATGGAAACCATCCGGCGAAATGAACTCGGCCGGCATCTTGCGCTCGACATTGGCGACATCCTTGAGCGGCGCCTCGCCAATCTGCCAGCGATAGGGGGCATCGGCCAGACGCTCGATGGTCGCCATCACGGCGTTCTTGCCCTGCAGGGCCAACTGCACCGCGGCCACACCAAGGGCATGCGCCTGTTCAACGTCGGTTCGGGAGGCCAGATGCCGGGCTGAACGCTGCAGGTAATCGGCCAGTGCCCAGTGATACTTGTAGCCCAGTTTGTCCTTGATCAGTTGGGCGACGATCTGGCCGACCCCACCCAGTTGCGAGTGGCCGAAGGCATCCTTGCTGCCGGAATCGGCAATCAGCCGCCCATCGGCATCCGACAAGCCTTCCGAAACCGCCACCGTGCAGTAGCCATAGATGCGGACACACTCGTCGACGCGTGCCAGGAAGCGCACCGGATCAAAAGGCACCTCGGGGAAAAGCAGGATGTGCGGCGGCTCGCCGGTCTGCTCGGAGGCCAGGCCACAAGCAGCAGTGATCCAGCCGGCGTGGCGCCCCATGACTTCAAGTACGAATATCTTGGTCGACGTCCGCGCCATCGAGGCAACGTCGTAACCGGCTTCGCGAATCGACGTTGCGACGTATTTGGCAACCGAGCCGAAGCCCGGACAACAGTCGGTCAGCGGCAAGTCGTTATCGACGGTTTTCGGCACCCCGACGCAAACCACCGGGTAGCCCAACTTCTCGGCGATCTGCGAGACCTTCCAGGCGGTATCCATCGAATCGTTGCCGCCGTTGTAGAAGAAATAGCCGATGTCATGCGCCTTGAATACATCGATCAGACGTTCGTACTGGGCCCGATGGCCTTCCAGACTTTTCAGCTTGTAGCGACAGGAACCGAAGGCGCCGCCCGGCGTTGTCCGCAGGCGGGCAATGGCCTCGTCGGTTTCGAGGCTGGTATCGATCAGGTCTTCGGTCAGCGCGCCGATGATGCCGTCGCGACCGGCAAACACTTTCCCGATGCGTTCGGGATGCCGGCGTGCTTCCTGGATCAGGCCGCACGCCGTCGAGTTGATGACGGCAGTCACGCCCCCTGACTGTGCGTAGAAGGCGTTTTTGACCGTCATCGTTGCTCCTGCTATTTCAGCGCGTCAAACACGCTCTTGGTAATGGCATCAACGCTGCCGACACCGGCCACCTTGGCGACCTTCGGTGCATTGGCATCGCCCGTCGCGGCCCATTTGGTGTAGAAATCGACCAGCGGCTTGGTTTGCGAGTGATAGATTTCCAGACGCTTCTTGACGGTTTCTTCCTTGTCGTCGTCGCGTTGCACCAGGTCTTCACCGGTGACGTCATCCTTGCCTTCGACCTTCGGCGGGTTGAACTTGACATGGTAGGTACGACCGGACGGCAGGTGGGCACGGCGACCGGCCATGCGTTCGACGATATCGCTGTCGGGAACGTCTATTTCCAGCACGATATCCAGAGCAACGCCGGCATCCTTCATGGCATCGGCTTGCGGAATGGTGCGCGGGAAACCGTCAAACAAATAACCGCTCTTGCAATCGTCCTGGGTCAGGCGTTCCTTGACCATACCGATGATGACCGCATCCGGCACCAGGCCGCCTGCATCCATGTGTTTCTTGGCTTCGAGGCCGAGGGCAGTGCCGGCCTTGACCTGGGCGCGCAGCATGTCGCCGGTGGAGATCTGGGGAATGCCAAATTTTTCGGAGATGAATTTGGCTTGCGTACCCTTGCCGGCGCCGGGTGCGCCCAACAGAATCAATTTCATGTAAAAGTCCCTCGGATTGCGTATCAAAAAATATTGTTATTTGCTTCGGTCTGGGCCGTTCTCTAAGAGCGAAAAAGTACTCGCTATTTCAGGCTCGGTCAAACAGTTTGCGCATCCGCTCGGCATCTTCGGGCGTATCAACGCCCGGTGCCGGCGCCGATTCGATCAGCGTCACGCTGATCCGGTAGCCATGCCAAAGGGCTCGCAATTGCTCCAGCGATTCGAACTTTTCAGTCGGGGCGACCGATAAGCCGGCATAGGCTTTCAGAAAGCTGGCCCGATAGGCGTAGAGGCCGACATGACGGTAGGCCGGGAAGTCATCCGGCAGGGACTTGCCGCCATTCTCGCTGGCAAAATGGTCGCGCGCATAAGGAATCGGCGCCCGGGAAAAATAGGCCGCATCGCCGTCCGCCCGACACACCACCTTGACCACGTTCGGATTGAAGAAATCGGCCGCATCGTGGATCGGATGCGCCACGGTGGCGATATCCGCGCCGCTTTCGGCCAGCTGCCTGGCGGTCTGCAGGATGACTTCCGGCTCGATCAACGGCTCGTCGCCCTGAACATTGACAATGATGCTGTCGTCCGACCAGCCGCATTGCTCGACCACTTCGGCCAGCCGGTCGGTGCCGGTCGAATGATCGCTACGGGTCATCAGTACCGCCACATCATGCGCTTGTGCCGCGGCCAGAACTTCCGCGTGATCGGTGGCGACCCAGATCTCATCCGCCCCCGATCGCCGGGCCTGCTCCGCCACCCGCACGACCATCGGCTTGCCGCCGAGATCGAGCAGCGGCTTGGCGGGCAGCCGAGTCGATGCAAAACGTGCGGGAATAACGACCTTGAATGCCAGCGCCGACATGTTTATTCGTCCGCAGCGAGCTGGCGCGCTTCGTCCTCGAGCATGATCGGGATATCGTCACGAATCGGGAAAGCCAGCTTGCAGGGTTTGCAAACCAGCTCCTTTTCGGCCTTACGGTGTTCGAGATTGCCCTTGCAAATCGGGCAGACGAGGATATCAAGCAGCCTGGCGTCCACGGAGTTTCTCCAGAATAAGTTCAACAAGGGCCGGCGAAAGCTCGGCCTCGACAGGCAAAACCCAGGTTTCACCCGCCACAAGACCGGCGCATTTTACTGCATCCTTCTCGGTCATCAGCAGGATGCCATCGCGGGCAAAAGCCAGATCCGCCAAAGAATAGGCCTGATGATCGGCAAACGGATGGGCCTCGAAAGCCAGCCCCAGGCTTTCCAGCGTCCGGAAAAAACGCCCCGGATCACCGATCCCGGCCAGGGCATGGAGCGTTTTCCCGGCCAGATCGGCTGCGGAACAGGTTTCTCCAACCCGGTCCAGACGATAAAACAAGCCGGCCTTCAGGCGCATCTCGAAGCGGGGAACGCCTTCCGGCAAACGCCGATCGGGCTGGCCGTTACAGACGATGGCATCGACCTGCCCCAGCCGCCGCAAGGGTTCACGCAGCGGCCCGACGGGCAGGCGCCAGCCATTGCCGGCCCCCCGACCATCGAAGACCGCCAGCTCGACGTCACGCCCCAGCCGGTAATGCTGCAGACCATCGTCACACAGCACGACACTGACTTCCGGATGGGCCGCCAGCAAGGCTTGCGCTGCCGCCGCACGGTCACGCCCCACCCAGACCGGCGCCCCGCTGCGCCGGGCCAGCAGGATCGGTTCATCGCCCACCTCGCCGGGTGGCGAATTGGCATGTACCGGGCGTGGTACGGCTGACGTGCCGCCATAACCTCGGCTGACAATGCCCGGGTTCCAGCCGCGCCCCCTGAGTTGCTGTGCGAGGGCAATGGTCAGCGGTGTCTTGCCGGCCCCGCCCACCGTGATGTTGCCGACGACGACAACCGGAACGGACAGATGCAACGGCCGGGTTTGCCGGCGCTTGAGCCAGGACAGGAAGACGAAGAGCCAGTTCAGGGGGAGCAGAAGCCACAACGCCGGCGACGGCCGGCGTTGTTCGAACCACTGACGCTGCAACCAGCGAGCCAGCATCAGTGCGAGGTGTTTTGCGTAGCGAAGGAGATGTGCGGATAGCCGGCTGTCTGCGCCGCCTGCATGACATCAACCACACTCTGGTGTGTTGCCTTGGCATCGGCGTTAATCACGATCACCGGATCTTCGCGACTGCCGGCCGCGCGACGCAGGGCTTCGGAAACGCTCTTGACGTCGGACGCGGCCAACGGCGACTTGTTGACCAGAATCTGTCCGTTGGCGGTCACCGCGACATCGATCTCGTTCGGCTGTTCAGCCTGCTTGCTGGCATCGGCCGTCGGCAGGTTGATTTCCAGACCCGAGAACTTGGCGTAGGTGGTGGTCAACATCAGGAAGATGATGATCACCAACAACACGTCGATCATCGGAATCAGGTTGATTTCCGGCTCTTCGCGAGTCCGGCCGCGCTGAAAATTCATTGCTTACTTCCGCTCGCCATGCATGTACTCGACCAAACGAACCGCCTGCTGCTCCATCTCGACGACGAAACCGTCAACCAGGGCGCGGAAATGACGCCAGAAGATCAAACTGGGAATGGCGATGACCAGACCGAAGCCGGTGTTGTACAGCGCAATCGAAATACCATGCGCCAACTGCATCGGGTTCGCACCGCTCGGCGATTGCGAACCGAAAATCTCGATCATCCCGACCACGGTTCCGAACAGCCCCATCAGCGGACTGATCGAAGCAATCGTGCCCAGCGTCGTCAGGTAGCGGTTGAGTTCGTGCGCCACGCCCCCGCCAGCTTCCTCGATCGACTCCTTCATGATCTCGCGGGATGCGCCAACATTGCGCAGACCAGCCGACAACACACGGCCCAGCGGCGAGTGGCGATCCAGATCCTCAAGCAGCTTGTCGTTATTGGCACCGCGCTTGAACTCGCCAACGGCGCGCTGCAACAAACCCTGCGGCACAACCTTGGAACGACGCAAAGCAACCAGGCGCTCGATAATCAGCGCAACCGAAATGATGGAGGCCAGCAACAACGGCCAGATCGGCCAGCCAGCAGCCTGAACAATCGCAAACACGTGGGGAATCCTTGTTGGGAAGTTAGCCCGAGATTCTGCCTCGCCCCCGACACCTGAGCAAGCCCCAAAAAATGCGGGCCTCGGCGCTTATCCCCAAAAGCTGTGGATAACTCTGTGGATGAGTTGTCATCAAGTGCGCTAACTCCATTCTGGCAAAGGGTTTTTCTTACTCTGCCAAAAAACAAGGCAGATTGTTTAAACCAATTAAAATCAATAGGTTGGATAAATTTCTAGCTGTCAAGCAACTGTAGAAACATTTTTTGCCGGGTTACAATCGCGCCATGCCAAATCCTGTTCAGCCTGTCAATAATTCGACGCTCAGCGTATCCCATTTGAATCGCCTGGTCCGCGAATGCCTGGAATCGACCTTCCCGCTCAGTTGGGTCAGCGGTGAAATTTCCAACCTGACCTATGCCGCATCGGGCCATGTTTACTTCTCGTTGAAGGATGCGGCAGCGCAAGTACGTTGCGTCATGTGGCGCAGTCGGGCGCAACTGCTTGGCTGGCGACTGGAGAACGGCCAGAAGATCGAGGCCCGGGCCCTTGTTTCATTCTATGAACCGCGCGGCGAGTTCCAGCTCAATGTCGAAGCCATTCGCCGGGCCGGCCAGGGCGACCTGTTCGAACGCTTTCTGCGCCTCAAGACACAACTGGAAAGCGAAGGCCTGTTTGCCGCCGAAAGCAAACGACCGCTGCCCGCCTACCCCAGCCAGCTCGCCATTGTCACCAGCCCCCAGGCGGCGGCCTTACGCGACGTATTGAGCACGCTGCATCGCCGCGCCCCCCATGTGCGGATCAGCCTGTTCCCGACCCCCGTCCAGGGCGAAGGGGCCGGCGAGAAAATCGCCCAGGCGCTCAAGCAGGCAGCCGATAGCGATTGCGACGCCATCATTCTCTGCCGCGGCGGTGGCAGCATCGAGGATCTCTGGGCCTTTAACGAAGAAGCCGTGGCCCGCGCCATCCGGGGCTCGGCCATTCCGGTGATTGCCGGCGTCGGCCATGAAACCGACTTCACCATCGCCGACTTTGCCGCCGACCTGCGCGCGCCAACCCCAACCGCCGCCGCCGAACTGGTCAGTCCGGATCGCGACGCCCTGCTTACCCGACTGGATGAATTGCAGCGCCAGTTGTCTCGCCGCCTCGAACGCACCCTGGCCGAACGCGGCCAGCAACTCGACTGGCTGGCCAGCCGGCTGACCCATCCGGCCGAACGGATTCGGCTGCGCCGCCAGGATCTCGGCCAACTCGGCCAACGCATGCGGCAAGCTTTGCAACGGCGCACCGAGCAGCAGCAACTCGGGCTGACCATACTCAATCAGCGTCTTGGCCATGCCCGGCCGCAGCCCGAACAGCTATCGGAAAGCCTGCAACACCTCGGCTATCGACTGGACAACCAGATCCGCTGGCAAATATCTCAGGCCAGCGGGAAACTTAAAGCACTGCACAGCGGTCTCAGCCAACTCGACCCGCATGCAGTGTTATCCCGAGGGTATACACTGGCAATCGGCCCGGATGGTCGGGCTGTACGCGACGCAGCCAGTTTGGGCGTTGGCGATGTGGTCAATCTCAGCTTTGCCCGGGGATCCGCCAGCGCCAGCATCAAGCAGGTTGTGGCCAACCCGGAAGCTGACTAGAATTTTCGATTCACCCCTCACAAACAACGGAGAATATAAATGGAACACCAACTGCCCCAACTGCCGTTCGCCAAAGATGCGCTCGCTCCGCACATGTCGGCCGAGACCTTCGACTATCACTACGCCAAGCACCACCAGGCCTACGTGACCAACCTGAACAACCTGATCAAGGGCACCGAGTACGAAAACCTCGACCTCGAAGCCATTGTCAAGAAGGCACCGGCCGGTGGCATCTACAACAACTCCGCCCAAGTCTGGAACCACACCTTCTTCTGGAACTGCCTGACCCCGAACGGCGGCGGCGCACCGAAGGGCGCCCTGGCTGACGCAATCAATGCCAAGTGGGGTTCGCTCGACGCCTTCAAGACGGCTTTCCAGACCTCGGCCGTCGGCAACTTCGGTTCCGGCTGGACCTGGCTGGTCAAGAAGGCCGACGGTTCGGTCGACATCGTCAACATGGGCGCCGCCGGCACCCCGCTGACCACCGGCGACAAGGCACTGCTCTGCGTCGACGTCTGGGAGCACGCCTACTACATCGACTACCGCAACGCCCGTCCGAAGTTCGTTGAGACCTTCCTTAACAACCTGGTCAACTGGTCGTTCGCTGAAGCCAACTTCGCTGGCTGATCGCCCTTGTGAAGTAGAAACAGAGTTCCGAATAAATTAATTAAGTCGTGAAAACGCGCTCACGATGAAATTAATCAAATTCGGCGAATCATTGGGGAGCGAAAGCTCCCCAATGATTTTTACTCACCCCATGTATCTGCGTGCGGCAGCAAAGTACGCCTTCGAAGCGCTCCATGCCTGGCTCAGCGAGAAAAGTCCTGCAAGCAATAGCATCTGAACTGCGGTGTTGAAAACCACCAAAAGTTGGTGAAGCGGGCAAACAACTGTATGCAAATTTTTATTTCTGCTACAACAGAAACCTGTCGCAATTCCCAAAATCATCCACGTGCGAAACAAACCGACTTCTAAAAACGATTCATCCGTATTTCCGGAAGATGCAGATTTGCCCCTCAGTGAACGTGCCTTTCGTTCCCTGCTCGATGCCATCCAGAAAGGTGAGTTGAAGCCGGGCGCGAGGATGCGAGAGGTCGATCTGGCCGGATCACTCGGCATCAGTCGGACGCCGGTTCGTGAGGCATTGGGACGCTTGATCGGCGAGGGCCTGGTTGTAAACGACAAAATCCGGGGCATGATCGTTGCCGAACTGGATCACGGTGAGGTCAACGAGCTCTACGCAATGCGGGAAGTGCTAGAAGGAACGGCCGCCCGCTTTGCCGCACAACATGCTTCCGAGGTAGAAATTTCGATATTGCTCGAACTCGTCGAACGAGATCGCCAATTGACCTCGGAGCAACCGGCAGACCTCGTTGCCAATAACCGCCTTTTCCACGATACGCTGTACCGAGCAGCGCACAACCGGTACCTCGTCAAAACGCTGAATACCTTGCGCGAAACGATGGCGTTACTTGGTCAAACAACCTTGATGCAACTCGGCCGGTCCGAAAAAGCGATTGATGAACATGTTGCAATAGTTCAAGCCATTCAAAATCGCGATCCGGAAGCAGCGGACAATGCGGCTCGCGAGCATATCCGTGCAGCACATCGCACCCGGTTGAAGCTGATGTTCGAGCCCGTACGCTGAGCAGTAATTGCCTCGGGGCAACCTAAAGATGAAGAAATTCCTGGTAAAGGGCATCAGCCGCAGATTGCAGGTGCCGTCCCTTCTTTGAGATCAGCCCCAAGGTCCGACTGATCGTCGGATTGCACAAACGAATGCTCCGAATCCGAGGATGTGCGTCGGCAGGTAGCGCCAAGCCGGGAATTGCGGCAACGCCCAGTCCGGCCTCAACCAAGGCAAGCGCTCCGGCAACGTGATTGGCTTCATGAAAGATCACCGGACGGCGCATCAATCGCCCCAACGCATTGTCCATCAGCGAACGATTGCCGCTGCTTTTGGCGACGGAAATGAGTCGTTCGTCAGCGATGCTCTCCCAACTCGCCGTTTCGACCTTGGCCAGGGAATGGTCGTCGCGTACGGCAAGTCGATACTCCTCGCTGTGGATGGCTCGGAACTCAATGTCCGGCTCCTGGGTGCCGATGAAATTGATCCCGAAGTCGGCCGTTCCCGAAAGAACGCTGTTGAGCACTTCCTGCGCACCTTCGTCAATCAGACGAATGCGGGTATCTGGATAACTGTGCGAGAAGCGCTTGAGGGCAACCGGTAGCATGCTGACTGCGACCGATGGCACACAGGCAATGGTTACGACGCTACGGCGACGACTGGTGCTTTCGAAAACATCCTGTATGCCGAGTTGCAGCTCTTCGAGCGCCGCTCGCGCATGCTCGAGAAAGCGCACTCCCGCTTCGGTCAATGCGACGTGACGGGTTGTTCGTTCAAGCAGTCGAGCGCCGACCTGCAATTCGAGCTTGTCGATACGGCGACTCAAGGCCGGTTGCGAAATGAACACGGCATCGGCTGCGGCCTTGAAATTCAACTTTTCAGCTACCGCCACAAAACCCTGAATTTCTGCCAGTTCAAAAGATATGCGCACCATGCATCAACCGATACCAACTATGCAATTTACGAATTATTACATCCATTTCATGATTCGCGAACAATTTCAGTTGAAGCCGGAGGGGAGAGATGTTCAAGCGAATCAGCATCGTTGTGCAATGGAGCATATGGATCGGTGCGATGGTCCTGTCCGCCGGTTCGGCATGGGCGGAAGAAATATCGGTGGCAAGTTCTGGTGGTTTTGCTCCAGCCTACAAAGCCGTGGTTTCTGGCTTTGAAAAAAAAACCGGGGTCATGGTTAAAAGTGTTTGGGGACCATCGATGGGCGAGACCTTCAACGCGATTCCCCGGCGGCTTGAGCGAGGAGAAGCCATCGATGCGGTGATTATGGTCGGTAGCGCACTGGATGCTCTGGTCGGGCAAGGCAAGATCGCCCCCGATACCCGGACGCCCTTGGCGCGGTCGAAAATTGCGCTGGCGGTGAAAGCCGGGGCGCACCAGCCAGACATCAGCAATATCGCGGCACTCAAAAGAACCCTGCTCGAAGCCCGCTCAATTGCGTACTCGGACAGTGCCAGCGGTGTCTATCTATCCCAAGTCTTGTTCCCGCGCCTGGGACTGGTTGAGGCTTTGCGAGGAAAAGCAAGGATGATCCCCGCCGAACCGGTCGGCAAGGTCGTAGCGCGGGGGGAAGCCGAGATCGGCTTTCAGCAATTGAGCGAATTGAAGCACGTTACCGGGATCGATATCGTTGGCTTGTTGCCGGCGGAAGTTCAGGAAATCACCTTGTTTTCGGCCGGTGTAGTCGTTGGCAGTCGCGCTCCCGAAACGGCAAAAGCACTGATCGACTACCTAGCCTCCCCCGAGCTTGCAGAAATCATCAACGAGACCGGCTTGGAAGCAGTCTCATCATCATCTTCAAAAGGAAAATGAACATGCGTTTATCGACTCTGGGCTGCGCCGTCGCGACAGCCTTCATGGTGCTGGCCTCAGGATTGGCAGGGGCGCAGAATCCGATCGTCATCAAGTTCAGCCATGTCGCGGCGCTCGACACGCCCAAGGGACAAGGGGCCGAGCGTTTCAAGAAACTGGCCGAGGAGCGTACCAAGGGCCGGGTGCGCGTCGATATCTATCCGAACAGCGCGCTGTTCAAGGACAAGGAAGAACTTGAGGCGCTGCAGATGGGCTCGGTACAAATGCTGGCGCCATCGATTTCGAAGTTCGGCCCCTTCGGCGTCAAGGAGTTCGAGGTCTTCGATTTGCCTTTCGTGACCCCCGATCTGCCCAGCTTCCAGCGCGTCGCCAATAGCGATTTCGGTCAGGCCATGCTCAAGCGCCTCGAATCCCGCGGCGTACGCGGCCTGGCCT